>JACQZM010000467.1 GCA_016213885.1 Candidatus Rifleibacteriota bacterium
ATCGCCACGCGGTCCGAAAAAAGTGCTCGGTCATGGCACCATGGTTGCAGTACAATCGTGCCCCAATGTCGACCCCCTCCCAGGAGAATACGGGAGTGTCGAGAATCGAAAGGAGAATCGTACGATGAGGAGCCTCACCAGTCTGGTCATCCTTCTGGCGGTTGCGGCGCTGGCCGTGAGCGTGACGTTCGCTCAGACGCCGGCCCCGAGCGCGGCCCCTGCCGAAGCCCCCGCTGCCAGTGCAGCCCCGGCCGAGCCCGCCAAGCCCGCCGAGCCCGCCGCGCCCGCCGCGGAGAAGAAGCTCTCCAAGGCGCAGGAAGCAGCCAAGGCAGCCTACGAGACGGCCAAGCCCGAGGCCGAGAAGCTCGTCGCGGACCTGAAGGCCTGCGTGCCCTCCATGGCCGAGAAGACCAAGAGGGAAAAGAAGCACAAGAAGAGCATGGACTACACGATCGTCGATCTCGAGAAGAACATCGCCGGCGCGGCGAAGCACTTCGACAAGGGCCAGTTCATCAAGGCCAAGCACAAGATCCAGAACGTGGTCGACACGGCCAAGAGGAAGCTGGCCCAGTGCGAGAAGGCCAAGGGTGCCGCCGAGGCCCCCGCCAGCGCGGCCCCGGCCGAGGCCCCCGCTGCCAGCGCAGCTCCGACGCCGGCTCCCAGCGCCAAGTAGCACCTCGTCGGGACCCACACGGCCCCGCTCGCGCACCCCACCGCCCGCCTCCCGGTGCGTGGTGGGGCGTCGCGAGGCGAGGCGGAATCCATGAGAACGCCAGCCGTGGTCTTGTTGGTCATCGGGGCGGCCCTGACGCTGTCGGTCGCATCCGCATCCGCCCAGCAGCCGAAGGAACCCTCGAAGTACCAGCGGGCCAGGGATGGCGTTCTTCGTTCCCTGGACGACCTTCGCAGATGCGCCACGGACCTCCCTGCCGGCGAGGCCCGCGCCGGGTGCGACGCCGCTCTGGTCGAGGCCGACGGGCTCATCCTGGCGGCCGAGAAGGTGGCCGGGGACCATCCGAAGGAGGCGCTCGGCTCGATCAGGCAGGCGGCGGAGCTCGTTCGACGCGCCCTGGCTCGGTGCAAGCGCCTCTCGCCCGGAGCGACCGGCCCGCGGGGCAGCCCGGCTCGGGATCTGAAGCGGGCGAGGGAAGAGCTCGCCCGGCTCGTGGAGCAGCTCCGTCGCTGCTGTGACGATCGCCCCCCCGGCGCCGACCGGCGGCAGTGCGAGCGGACTCTCAAGGAGATCGACGAGCTGAGCCAGAGATCGGCGGCGCTGACCGCCGGGGCCAAGGCGGCGCAGGCCCAATCGCTGCTCAAGAAGACCGTGGCGCTGACGCGTCGGGCTCTGGTGCGGTGCGAGCGAGTCCGGAGGGCCGCGTCTTCTTCCGTGGCTCCGGGTCCGTCCCCCTCCCCCTCCCCGTTCCCGTCCCCTGGCGCCTCCCCTGCTCCGGCGCCCCCTCCATCCACCTCGGCGCCCCCTCCGGCGGCTCCGGCCACGGCCGCGCCGCCCTCCCCGGCCGAGCCTGCCCCCACGCCCTCTCCAGCCGGCGCGCCGGCCGGCAGGTGAGCGGCTCTCCCGGCGCGACTTCAAGAGAACCCCCTCCACCTTGGTGACTCTGCGGCCAGGCCGAGGCCTGATCACAGGCCCGACTCCGCGAAACAGGCGGGGGATCGTGGAATGCCCCGGGTCTTGCACGGTGGTGCTAGACTGTGCCGGGATGGCGAACGACGACTGGCGACTGAACGTGCCGGACTTCTCCGCCGAATTCAGGGCCCGGTACCGGATCGACTCGCTGCTCGGCGAGGGCGGGTTCGGCACGGTCTACCGGGCCAGGCAGCTCACCCTGGGTCGGGACGTGGCCCTCAAGGTGCTGAGGCACCTGGGGCCCGAGCACATCGCTCGGTTCGAGCGGGAGGCCAGGTTCCTCGCGACTCTGGCCCACCCGAACATCCTGAAGGTCATCGACGCGGGCCAGGATTCGACGATCCCGTTCATCGTGTCCGAGCTGGTCGACGGTGAGCCGCTCTCGAGGCGTCGCAAACGCCAGCCGCTGACGCTCTCCGAGGCTCTCGCGACCTGTGCCGCCATCGCTGACGCCCTGGCGTTCGCTCACTCACGCGGAGTCGTTCACCGCGACGTCAAGCCCCACAACGTGTTTCTGACCATCACCGGGGAGGTCAAGCTGGCGGACTTCGGGCTGGCCCGGCCGCTCGACCCCAAGGCCACGGTACTGACTCGCGACGGCCAGTTCGTCGGGACGCCCAAGTACGTCTCCCCGGAGCAGGTCGTGGGCGACCAGGCCGTCCCGGCCAGCGACCAGTACGCGCTCGGGGTGATCCTCTTCGAGCTGGTGACCGGCTCCGCCCCGTTCGAACGCCCCACGCCTCTGGAGAGCATGACCGCCCGGGTGTCCCAGGAGGCCCCGTCGGTGCAGGACCGGCGCCCCGACCTCCCCGACGCGGTGGCCCGGATCGTCGCCACGGCGCTCGCGCGAGACCCGGGTCGCCGGTACGGCTCGCTGCAGAGGATGGGCGCGGCGATCGGCGAGGCGCTGTCCGGCCTGGACCGGCCACCCGCGGCGGGCGCCGCCGCCCCGGCGCGGCGACGGACCACGAGGCGCTGCGTTCCTGTCATGGGAGAACCAGCGGTTCCACGGCGGTCGGGGGCGAGGACGCTCCTGTGGGCGCTGGGGGCGCCGGTGGCGCTCGGCGTCGGCCTGGTCGTCCTGGCGGTTCTCGCCAGGTCGCCGGGGTCCATCGAGCCCGGACCGCTCGTCACCGGGGCAACTCCGTCGAGCCAGCCCTCCGCGACGCCGGCGGCGGAGCAGCCGCTGGACACCCTGAGAACGCTCCGGTCGAGGATGGGACCGCTCCGGGAGGCGTTTCTGCCGGTCCAGGGCGATGGACGGCTCTGCCGGCTCGCCCCCGCGGCGGCCGTGGGGCTGGTGCGAACCCGTGTGGACGGGTTCCGGAGCGACCGGGAGCGACTGCTCGGCGTCGCCGCCTCGTTGCTCGCGGGACCGGCTCTCCGGCCGACCGGTCTCTGGGCGAGGTGTTCGCGGTGGGTAGAGCGGCGCTGGCCAGGCTGCCCACGGGCTCCACGGAGGTGCTGGCCTGGAAGCCCGGCCTGGACCTGGTCCGGGCGGACCGGCCCGAGGAGCTCAAGGTGCTTCGCCAGGTGCAGGAGATCGCCGCCCTCGGCGAGCCGCTGGCCCGGGAGCGTGGCATCGACACGGCCAAGCCGGACTGGCGCACGCCGGACGTCCGCGCGGGGGTGGACCACCGGTTCGACGTTTCCGAACGGCTGATCGACGGAGCGGCCGGCGGGATGCTGGAGATCGCGTTCGAGGTGTACCGCCCCGACGACCTGATCTGGGTCCGGATGAACGGAACGAGGCTGCTCATGGACGACGGGTGCAAGGCTCCGGGCGGGCGCAGGAACCACCTGTACCACTGTTTCGACCCGCGTCTGCTGATTCCCGGCGAGAATGCCATCTCGGTGGAGAGACGGCTTCTCACCGACAACCCCGAGGTGACGAAGCTGATCCGGCTCGCGTCGGTGACGATCCGCGTGTGGCGTTGATGGAGAGCACGGACAGATACGAGGCCAGGAAGGAGCTGGGCTCCGGCGGGATGGGCGAGGTCTTTCTGGCGTTCGACAGGGTCGCCTCCGAGCTGGTGGCGCTCAAGGCGGTCAACCAGGAGGTGGCCGAGGAGATCCTGGCCCGGTTCGATCGCGAGAGGGAGCTCCTGGCCCGGCTCTCCCACCCGGCCATCGTCCCGATCCTCGACTCGGGCAGGCTGCCATCGGGTCGTTACTACTACACGATGCGCTACGTCGAGAACTCCAGGAGTCTCTCGAGCTGGCTCCGCGATCAGCTGAGAGACGCCAGTCCACCTGTGGCACCCCGGCTGGCCGTGCCGATCGTCGAGGACGTGGCCAGCGCCCTCGGCCTGGTCAACTCGGCGCTCACCAGGACCGGAACGATCCTGGGGACCATGGGTTACCTCTCGCCGGAGCAGGCCGCGGGAGGGGATGCCCGGGCCCCGTCGGACATCTTCCAGCTGGGCCTCGTGCTCTACCAGATGGCGACCGGCCGCAGAGCGTCGCAGGATGCGTTCGTGCACGTGAGCGACATGGCCCAGGGAAAGCGGCCGTTTCCGCCCCCTTCCCTGATCGAGCCGCGGATCTGCCCGGAGCTCGAGGAGGTCATTCTCAAGGCGACGAGCCTGGCGCAGGCCGATCGCTGGCCGACCTGCGCCGCCATGGTCGCGAGGCTGAAGGCCATACCGGAGAGCCGATGGACCGGGGAGTCCCGGTCGCCGTCGGACCGCCACGGATCGCCGTCCAGGGAGGTGTCGCCCGGGAGCCGGGCGGCCTCCGTGGAGGGGAGGGCGGGAGCGGCGAGCCCCGCGATGGTGCCGGCGGCGCGGCCGATGCGGCGACTCGTCTGGGCCGCGATCGCCGTGGCGGCGGTGGCGGTTCTCGTGGGGCTGATCCTGCTCAGGGCGCACCGTCCAGGGGTCAAGTCCCACCCGGACGTCACCCTGGGTTTCGAGCGGGCCGCCATCTACTTCGAGACGACGGTCCCGTGCTCCAGCGAGATACGGTTCAAGTGTCCCGTCTCCAGGACCATGCTCTCCACGGTGGAGAGGACGAGGCGGCACAGGCACGTGCTCGGACCGCTGAACCCCCAGGCGAGCTACTCCTACGAGGTGACGCTCGACGGCGGCTCCACCGTCGCCGCCGGGTCGCTGTCCGGTCCGCTCCCTCCCGAGCTCCGCCAGCGCGCCGCCACGCTGGCGAAGGGGGAGCTGATCGTCTCGATCCAGCTCACCAGCCCGGCCACGGGCCACGTGCGGATCGATCGGGCCGGCGAGGCTCCGCGGAAGGTGAGGCTGTCGGATCCGTCCACGTCACACCGCGTCACGATCCCGGAGTTCTTCCGATCGGGTCCGGTGACCGTGGAGGTGGAGGCCAGGAGCATCCTGGACGAGACGGTGCTGTTCCCCCGCCGCACTCTCACGCCGACGGGGACGCCGTGAGCGGGGCGGCCTCGTTCGACATGGGCGACCCTTCCCTTCGCTCATTCCGCCCCCCAAGCCCCCCTCGGGCTCGCGCTCCGGGGTCGCTCCCCGGGAGCCGACGGTCTCAACGGCCCCCGAGGCGGGCCCGGTACAGGCTCAACAGCTCCGGGTGACTCCGGAGCCACTCCACGGTCGCCCGGAACCCCGGTTCGAACGGTACCGTCGCCGTCCACCCCAGGTCAGCGCGGATGCGATCGGTGGCGGCCACCCAGCGACCGGTGTCCCAGCCGCGGTCCGGCATGCTGCCCCACGCCGGCTGCTCCGCCACCCCGAGCACCCGCCGCGCCACGTCGACGATCTCACGGATCGTGGTCTGGCTGCCGGAGCCGACGTTGTAGACAGCGCCGATCTCGCCGGTGGTCCGGTCGGCGGCCTTCAGGTACGCGGCCACCACGTCGTCCACGAACACCATGTCGCGGGCGATCTCCGGAGCGACCAGCGGCGGCAGCCCGCCGCCCAGGCCGCGGACGATCAGCGTGGGCACGAGCCGCCGCGGGTCCTCGAACGGTCCGTACACCGTGTAGAGCCTGAGCACCGTGACGTGGGCGCGATGGCGCTGGGCCGCGTACCGGCACAGCAGCGTGGCCGCCGCCTTGGACACGGCGTAGTAGCTGTTGGGCTCGAGCCACTCCTGCTCCGTGGGCGGGTGGCCCTTGAAACCGTACTCCGACGACGAACCGGTGTGGACGAACGCCTCGAACCCGGAGGCCAGCGCGGCCTGCATCAGGTTGGACGTGGCCACGACGTTGGTGCGGATCATCTCCGACAGGTCGCTCTGCCACGAGTACGAGCCGCACGCCGCCAGGCTGAACACCCGCTCGGGCCCGATCGCGGCGAGCAAGGTCGTGGTGGCTGCCAGATCGGCCAGATCGACCACGTGGAACCGGACCCGGTCCGCCAGGTCGCGCAATCGCCAGGGGTCGTGACCCGGGCGGACCAGCAGGTGGACCTCGTGGCGATCGCTCACCAGCCGCCTGACCAGCACCGATCCCACGGCTCCGGTCCCGCCCGTCACGACCACGCGCTTCGTCGCCATCGACCTAGCCCCGGCGCGATCGGGTCAGGAACCGTCGATAGTCGAGCAGATCGAGGTAAGGACCGGCGCGCCACCCGATCTGGGCCTGGTCCTCCGGGGAGAGCTCGTCGGCCGCGGCCCGGTTCGCCTCCCCGGTGGCCTGCCGGATCGTGCCCCACGGGCACACCTCGTCCAGCTCCGTTCCGTTCCACGTGGGCCTGGCCAGCGTGGCGGACCGCTCGAGCCCCAGCCTGCCGCAGACGTCGCCCAGCACGGAGCACGGGTCGGCCAGCACGTCCTCGAGACGCAGAACGTGGACCCTGTCGGGGAACCGCGTCCGGCACGATAGCGCATGGTACTGATTGACCGTCCAGGCAAGCATGGTGTGGGCCAGGGAGAGCGGGACCGGCCGCTTCAGGCTGTCGGCGTACGCCGACCAGGGGTTGCGGACCACGTGGATCACGTGGGCGCCGGGCAGGTCCAGCAGGATCTTCTCGGCGTCGACGACCATCGCGCCACGCATCGAACGTGGCCCGGAAGAGCGCCTCCACGTTGCCGCCCCTGGACCGAGCCGACGCCGAGACGTACTCGACGTAGCGGGCGCGCCGATCGTCGTCGGAGCAGTCGAAGGCGTGGTCGCGGAACTTGCTCACCCCGGGCGTGCGGGTCCGCACCTTGAACTCCTCGTCGATGATCGCCCCGTAGTCCTCGTCGGGCGTGGCGTCCAGGGCGAACGCGGGCCATCGGTACTTCACCGGGAACATCGACGTCAAGGCGTCGTTCACCAGACGCGTTCCCAGCTGGGATTCGAACGGATAGACGAACATCTCGGGGTGCCCGTCGAGGAGCCGGTGCGTCACGTTGCCGCCGTTCTCGTACATGGCGCTGAGCATCACGAGGCGAAAGGAACCTGTCATCTCCTGGTCTCCCAAGCGTTGCAGTCGCCGAAGGCGTAGAAGATCCTCTTGATCCGATCGCGGCCGGTGCGCGCGCCGATCACGAAGGGGAAGCCGGTGCACCAGGCGGAGGGCAGGCACTCGATGCCGAACACCTGGTTGCCCCGGGGCCAGACGAGGCTGCCCAGCACCTTGCCGGAGTCGACCTCGACGGCGTGGACGCCGCAGACCGCGGCGCTCTCGTCGAGCCCCGGGGCGTACAGGCCAAACCGCGGCAGCACCCGCGAAGTCCCCACGAACGCCACCGGCCCGCAGAACGTCAGCCCCCTGGTCCAGCCCGGTAGCCTCGCCACCGGCTGGAACGTCCCGGCCCGGGCGAACCCGAGCTCGCCGTAGCCCGAGTTGTCCACCCACACCCTGCCGCCGCGGAGACGGGCCGAGTGAGGGCGGGTCAGGTTGCGGGCCACGGGCTCCCTGGTGGCCCCGGAGAACAGGACTCCCCGGCGATCCACCGGGAAGTTGGCATGACCGGGGCGTCTCGCGGACACCCGATCCGTGGAGGCGAGCCGGACCACGGCGTTCTGGCCCACGGCGTTGGCGTGCAGCGTCTTGCCGATCAACGCCAGGTCGTGGAGGTACAGACACCCGGGCAAGAAATGCGATCGGACCGGCACGAGCGGACGCTCGTCGAGCCCGTCGTGCCGGACATCGCCTCGCTCCAGCACGGCCGTGACCGGCGAGAGGTCGTACACCTGGTTGGGGTTCCGGGTGCTGGCCACGTGGACGACCCCCCGGCGCCGGTCCACGGCGAGACCCGAGGGATGCGGCAGCCGCATGAAAGACCGGTGCGGCCCGGTCCGGGTCATGCGCAACGCCATCACGAGATGCTCGTACTCCCGGGTGACGAGCAGCGTGATCGACAGCTCCTCCAGCAGGTCCCAGAACGCGCCGCGATGAACCGACTCCAGGAGCTCCGGAGCGGTCTCGACAGCCTCTCGCCACTGGCTGGCGATCTGGGCCGGCTCCCTCCACTCGGCGTCCAGAACGGCGTGCTGGCGGGCCAGCGCCTCGGCGATCATCCGTTCGGCTCCTCCCACGCGCCCAGCTGGCGCCAGAGCTGGAACGCCCCGAAGTACATCCCGACGGCGGCCCGGTAGCCGGTGGTCGACTCCCCGCCGTGACGCCGCACGGAGATCACCGGCACCTCGATCATGGGGTATCCCTCCCGGCGGCAGACCACGTTGAACTCGGCATCGATCAGGTTGTCCTCCCGGGATAGCTCGAGCAGCTTGTGGAACGACCTCGGAAAGACCTTGTGCGTGCCGTTGATGTCCCAGCAGGGCAGATCGAACAGGAACCGGCACTGGAGGTTGAACAGGAGCGACCCCAGGCGGCGGCGCCAGCTCTCCCTGATCTTCCTGTTGGCCTTGATGACGACGCCCGGATGGACCGTGGCGTAGAGGAGAAACAGCATCAGCTCCTTGGTGGAGGTCCGGGCCGAGTTCGTGTAGCAGATCAAGTCGCCCCGGGCCTCCCCGAGGCCGATCCTGACGGCCAGGCCCCACCCGCCGCGTTCGCTCGCGACGACCCGGATCGTCGGGAACCTGGCCTGCAGGGCCTGGCACTCGTCGAGCGACCGGTCGCGGCAACCGTTCACCACCAGCAGCATCTCGTGCGGGTACTGGAGCCGGGCCAGGGCTTCCTCGTGCTCGACGACGATCCTGGCGATGTGGTCGGCCTGATCGTGGACAGGCAGGATCACGGAGATGAGCCGGGTCGTCATCGGCGGGGTCTCCCGAGCTCCCGGCCGATCCTGTCCACGAGAGCCTCGGCGTCGAGCCCGTGACGGCGATGCAGGTGAGCGGTGCTCCCCGGGATTCCAATCGGGGTGCGGTCCACGCCGCACCGCACCACCCGGCAGCGGAGCTCTCTCTCCGCCACGACCTCGCAGACCAGGGAGCCGAGACCGCCGTTGGTGTAGTGCGCCTCCACCGCGACGGCCAGGCGGTACCGGGAGATCAGGTCGGCCAGGTCGTCGACCGGGGCGGGGTTGAGGCTGGCCGCCACGGCGACGGCGCAGGACACCCCCCTGGAGGCCAGGGCGCCCGCGGCGACGACGGCCTCCGCGGCGATGGCGCCGAGACAGAGCATCAGCGCGTCCTCCCCCTCGCGAACGACCTGGAGCCGCCCGGGGTCGAACCGTCCGCCCAGGCCCGGAACCGTGGTCCGATCGTCCTTGCCCAGGCGGTAGTAGACCGGCCCTGGCACGTTCCAGGTCGCCAGCAGGGCGCTCCTGGCCTGCTCGTGGTCGGCCGGCGCGATCAACGTCAGGTCCGGCTGGACCCGCATGACCCCGACGTCTTCCAGGCCGTAGTGACTCACCCCGTTGGCTCCGTACTCGAAACCGCCGCCGACGCCGACGATCCTCACCGGGAGCCTGTGAACGATCGGCCCGTTCCGGATGAACTCGTACGGTCTCAGCGCCGCGAACGGCGCGATCGAGTACACGAACGGGATGAACCCGGCGTCCGCCAGTCCGGTGGAGAGTCCCACCATGTTCTGCTCTGCCACGCCGACGTTGAAGAACCGCCCGGGGAACCGTTCGGAGAAAGGCTCCACCGTCGTGTAGCCCAGGTCGCCGGTCAGCAGGAGCACCCGGGGGTCTCGCTCCGCCAGCTCGACGAGGGTCCGGATGAACGCTGCCCTCACGACCGGTCCTCCAGCTCGGAGATCGCCTGTCGATACTCGGCCTCGCTCATGGGCCAGTAGTGCCACTTGATCTGGCGCTCCATGAAAGAGACGCCCTTCCCGAAGGTGGTGCGCGCCACGATGACGTGAGGAGGGCCGGAAAGACCATCGCAGGCCTCGATGGCGCTCACGATCCGGTCGACGTCGTGCCCGTCCACCTCGCTCGCGTCCCAACCGAAGGCGCGCCACCTGCCCGGCATGTCGGACAGGTCCAGGACCTGGCGGGTGTAGCCCAGCGCCTGCTGACCGTTCAGGTCGAGCAGCACGATCAGGTTGGCCAGGCCGTGGTGGGATGCGAACATCGCGGCCTCCCAGAGGGAGCCCTCGTTGCACTCGGCGTCGCTGACCAGAACGAACACCCGCCTCCGGGCGCCCTGGAGCCGGGCGCCCAGCGCGCTCCCGGCCCCGATGGACAGCCCGTGGCCCAGCGATCCCGTCGAGAAGTCGATTCCGGGAACCGTGTGCTCGGGGTGGACGCCCACGGGCGATCCGTCGGTACAGAACGAGGCCAGCTGCTCTTCGGACATCCAGCCCTTCAGATAGAGGGCGGCGTAGAGGGCGAGCGCGGCGTGGCCCTTGGAGAGGATGAAGCGATTCCTGTCAGGATCACGAACATCCGGGTGCTTCAGCTGGGAGTCGTAGACCGCGGCCAGGAGATCCGCCACCGAGAGCGACGAGCCGATGTGTCCGACCCCTGCTCGATACGATCGCTCCAGGACGATCCGCCTGATGGCTCGGCCTGTGATCGGAGTCTGAGGTGTCATGGCGCTCTCGACCGATGGCCGGATCGGGCCGGCCAGTGCCGGGACCAGCATAGGTCAGCCGGCCAGGATGCGCAAGCACCGCGGCAGCCGCAGAGGTTCGCCATGTCCCCCTTTTCTTCTTCGAAATCCGCCTCGACCCCTTCTTGTCCTCTTTGCGTCTTGCCTCACCGGGCGTACTCGTGAGGCTGGCCCAGAAGCTCCTGGAGCCGCTGCTGCGTGCTGCCGAAGTGCCCGACCCCGTAGCAGACGAGAACTCTGTCGAACCGGCCCAGGCAGTCCGCCACCACCGCCATCGTGCGTGAGTCGCGGATCGCGTCGGCGTGGTGGCCCATCCGCTCCGTGAAGAGCGCCTCCTCGTGGTTGCGGGGAGCCGAGTAGTTTCGCATCTCGTCGTAGTCGAACCGGTCCTTGTTCTTCTCCAGGAACCAGGCCTGGAACTGGGCGTAGGTCAGTCTCGCCGATTCGTCCAGGTGGTTGCCCCTGATGGCGCTGGTCACCGCCTCGTCGAACTCCCTCCCCCTGAACGGACCTCGCCTGGCGGCCTTCCTCGACGGAAGCGCCCTCAGGATGTGGTAGGCGACGAGATCCCTGCCGGTGTAGCGCTGGAGCATCAGATCCCGGACGGCGGTCGGGGTGGGCTCGCCGCTGAAGATGGGAACGCCCGCTTCGAGGGCCAGAAAGCCCCCCAGCCAGTCGTCACCGCCCTCGCGGCGCGTGATGCGGCGGAAGAACCTGGCGCAGACCTCCGGGGTCGGGTTCTCCAGGGGCGGCCCGCAGGTGAGCTCGAGGATGATCGCCTGGTGCTTCGACAGTGCGAACTCCCGCCGCACCAGTCGAGTGGTCAGGCTCTCCCCGTCCGACTCCGAGTGGATGCAGGCCACGTAGCTGAGCTGCTTGGAGCCTCGTCGGAACTTCGCCACGAACGGCGGCGGGCGCGGGCTGGCGAGCTGCTGGGCGTGGGTCCAGATCACCAACGGCGGCAGGGTCACCGGGATCTCCCGGGCCTCCACGAGAACCGGGCGGCCCGATCCCGGCAGCAGGGCCGCGAGCATCAGGCAACCCACGCCGGAGAGGCGGCGAAGCCAGAACGGACCGGGAGGTGGCCTGGGAGTCATGCCGACAACGTACCACCCCGGACGTTCGACCTGGTAGACCGCGCGGCCCCCGGAATCCCCCGCCTGTCTCGCGGAGTCGGGCCTGTGATCAGGCCTCGGCATGGCCGCAGAGTCACCGAGGAAGTGGAGGGGATTGTTTTGAAGTCGCGCTCGGTAGAGAGAAAGAGGAGGGGATCCGGATCGAGGTCGCGCTCGGGGGCGCGACTCGGACCCGGCGAGGCGCCGGGTCTTGTCAGCGCAGCTCGTCCAGGAGGATCTGGTTCCTGGTGAGGTCGTCCATGGTCTGGCGGCTCCGGATCAGGGAGTCCCTTCCGTGACGCACCAGCACCTCCGCGGGCATGAAGAAGCTGTTGTACGGGCTCGCCATGGAGGCTCCGTAAGCTCCGGCGTCGAGAAACGCCACGTAGTCGCCGGGCCTGGGAGTCGGCAGAAGACGGTCCTGGGCCAGGATGTCGCCGGTCTCGCAGATGTTGCCCGCCAGGTCGAACAGGCCAAGCTTGCCGGTGCCGTTCAGCACCCTCACCCTGTGATACGCCTCGTAGAGCAGAGGACGGATCAGGTGGTTGAACCCGGTGTTCACGTTGATGAAGTGCCGGTACGGCGTGTGCTTCACCGAGTTCACCCGGGCGACCAGGATGCCCGAGTCGCCGACGAAGTACCGCCCGGGCTCGAGCACCAGCGTGGGAAGGTAGCCGAGATCGGCGAGCTCGGTCTTGAGCCGTCTGCCCACCTCCGCAGCCACTGTCCGAGGCGTCAAGGGCGCGACCCCGTCCTGGTAGGGAATCCCGAGGCCGCCGCCCAGATCGATGAACTCCAGCTCGATACCCAGCTCCTTCTTCAAGCGCCTGACCGCCAGGCTGACGAGCTCGACGTTCCGGATGAACGGCTCCAGCTGCATGATCTGGGATCCGATGTGGCTCTGGATGCCCTTGATCTCGAGCCATGGGCACTGGAGCGCCCTGCGGTACGCCGCGATGAACTCGTCGTGGGCGATGAGGATCCCGAACTTGGAGAACTTGTGCCCCGTCGCGATGTGCCGGTGGGTCTTGGGGTCCACGTCCGGGTTGATCCGGAACGAGATGGGGACCTTCTTTTGCAGCCGCTCCACGACGGCGATGAGATTCTCCAGGTCACCCATCGAGTCGAGATTGACGGTGACGCCGTTCTCGACGGCGAACGCCAGCTCGTCCGGGGACTTGCTGGACGAGGTGAAGAGGATGTCCTGGCCGGGGAACCCCAGTCCCAGGGCAATCCGGATCTCCCCCAGGGAGATGCACTCGGCGGCCGCCCCGGCCTTTCTGAGCAGCGCCACGATGCTCAGGTTCGTGTTGGCCTTGAGCGCGTAGTAGATCTTGACCTTGGGATAGGCGGCGGCGAACGCGCTCCGGAACCGGTGGAACTTCATCTCGATGAGATCGCCATCGTAGACGTAGAGCGGCGTTCCGTACTTCTCGGCGTAGCGGACCAGCTGGTCGTGGGAGAAGCGACCGGTCCTGGTGGGCTGTCCGGCCTTGACGGGCAGCGCGACGAGAGCCAGGATGGTGGTGACCAGTGTCAGCGTTCTCATACTCGATCTCCCTGTCCCTTCCAGGACGTGTGGACCGGGCCGTCCGGGAATCCGCGGCCATTATACATGGAGGGCGATGCCCATGCGCGACGTTCGTGACGCGACGAGCCGGCGATCAGGCGTGCTGATCGCCCTGCTGGCCCTCGCCCTGGTGCCGGGCCCGGTCCGGGCAGAGACGCCGCCCGGCGCCCCGCTGAGCGGCACCCGGCTCCTCGACCGGCTCAGGCTCCCCGACGCCGTGGGGCAGCTCGTGCTGGTGATCACGCCGGACTGGTGGGCCACCCGGGGATGGCTGACGCTGTGGGAACGAGAGCGGGGAGCGTGGCGGCGACGCGGGCGCCCCGTGGATGTCGTGGTGGGCCGGAGCGGCATGGGCTGGGGGAGAGGGCTCCACCTCCGGGCCACCCTCGCCGGTCCGACCAAGCGTGAGGGCGATGGCCGATCGCCGGCCGGCATCTTCGATCTGGGGCCGATGTTCGGCTACGGTCAGGCGGGGCCGACGGGCGGTTCCGGGTTTCCCTATCGCCAGGCCACCCGGCGCGACTTCTTCGTCGACGACCCCGGGTCCGCCGAGTACAACACCTGGGTCCGGCTGCCCGAGGGGGTCGCGCCCGGTGACCGGTGGCGGTCTCACGAGGAGATGCGCCGACCCGATGAGCTGTACGAGCTGGGTCTGGTGGTCCAGCACAACACCGATCCGGTGGAGCCCGGCGCCGGCAGCGCCATCTTCGTCCACCTGTGGCGCCGGCCCGGCTCCACCACCGCCGGATGCACCGCCATGCAACGCGAGGACCTGAGGGGCGTCCTCGCCTGGCTCGATCGAGCCAGGCGGCCGCTTCTCGTGCAGGGTCCTCCGGAGGCGGTCGCCGCCATGGCGTTCCGGCCGTCGGCCAGGACGCACCTCCGCTGACGCCGCCGGGTGCCAGGATTCCCCACCTGTTTCGCGGAGTCGGGCTTGTGATCAGGCCTCGGCCTGGCTGCGGAGTCACCATGGAAGTGGGGGGACTCAGTCGAGGTCGCGCTCGGAAAGAGAAGAAAGAGGAGGGGATCCGGATCGAGGTCGCGCTCGGGGGCGCGACTCGGACCCGGCGAGGCGCCGGGTCTTGAGGTGCCAGATTCGTTGACTCACGGGCGTCGGGCCACGCATACTGAGGGCCGTCCACCATCCGGCGCGGCACGGCCAGAGACCGGGGTCCGGAGACTGAGTCCGCAGGGCGGCACTCCCACGGCTTCCCGGGATCGCGGCACCATCGTCGTGACAGCGGGTCCGCCATGTCTTCACCACCGACCGAGATCGAAGCGATGACCGGCCTGATCGGCGCTCTCCGGGAGCGCGCCAGGCTCAGCATGCAGCTCGACCCTACCAACAGGCTGCTCCACACGGGCGTGGTCTCCTCCCGAGGTATCGAGAAGGTCGCGGAGGTGGTCCGGGGCCGCATGGGTCCGGCGTACAAGCCCGCCGGCCAGTGGGCGCTCTGGAAGAACTGGTTCGACGAGTTCGTGAAGGCGGTGGGCGGGATCCGGTCCGAGCAGACCCTGTTCCGGCTCGACCTCAACCCGGACGTGACTCTCTTCTGCGCCTTCTGGCCGTGGGCGTCGGACCCGGACCGGGTTTCGGTCCGCGTGGGGCTCCAGTGCCGCCGCCCGGACGTCCGCGACAGGTTGCTGAGCCAGGTCACGTAGGTGTCGGCAGGCCTGTCCCGGCACCTCGCGGTCCTGCCGGGTCCTGCGCCCGGCGCCCGATCCCTATGGATCTCGACTCCGACATCAGATCACGACTCTCCCCCGAGTTCCTGCTTCGCTTCCGGATCGAGCGGATCCTGGGCCAGGGCGGCATGGGAGTGGTCGTGCTGGCCCAGGACACGGCGCTGTCGCGGCCGGTGGCCGTGAAGCTGCTGTTCACCACGTCGAAGAACGCCGCCACCGTGGCGGTGAAGCGGCTGGAGCGAGAGGCCAGGGTGCTTTCGCAGCTGGGCCACGGCTCGCTGGCCCGGGTGTTCGACCTCGGGGTGGACGGTCCGGCCACCTACATGGTCTCGGAGTACGTGCCCGGCGACACTGTCGAGCAGCTCGTGGAGAGGGAGGGCCCGCTGACCGCCAGCCGGGTCACCGGCATCGCCCTGGACGTGCTCGCCGGCCTGGAGGCGCTCCACGCGGAGGGGATCGTACACCGGGACATCAAGCCGGGCAACCTGATCGTGACGCCGGCCGGCGTGCGCATCATAGACCTGGGGATCGCCCGGGTGGCCCAGACGCTGGAGGAGCTCACCAGAACCGGCCACGCCGTGGGCACCCCGGCCTTCATGGCGCCGGAGCAGGCGACCGACTCGTCGGTCGGGCCGGCCGCCGACCTGTACAGCCTCGGCGCCGTGCTCCACAACTGCCTCACCAGGGCCTACGTGTTCGAGGGCAGCGCACTCCAGATCGTGGCGCTCAAGGTCAACCGCGATCCGCCGTCGATCGGCTCCGTGGTCAAGGTGCCGGCGCCGCTCGCCGCGGCGATCGACCGGCTGCTCGCCCGGGACCCGGCGGCCCGGCCACGGACCGCCGCCGAGGCGAGAAGGCTGTTCACCGCTTCGACCGGACGGGTCACCGCCCGGAAGCTCACCCCGGTGTCGGCCCGCCAGGCAGCCGGTCCGTCGCCGTCCCCGCGGGGCGTCCGACCTGGACGGATCGTCGTCGCGGTCGCGGCGACGGCGGTGCTGGTCGCGGCGCTGGCGCTGGTGAGGCCGGGGCCGGGCCGGCCGCTCCTGTCGGACCTGGTGGTGGAGCAGCGGCCCGACTCCGTCACGGTGCGGTTTCGACGGACCCCTCCCGGAGAGGCGTCGCTCCTGGTCCGTCGTACGGGGCGCCCGGATCGGTTCCAGGGCACGACCGCTCGAGGCGTGACGCACGAGGCGGTCCTGGGCCGGCTCGCCGAGGGCGATCTTGTGACCGTCCAGCCCGTGGCCGGCGGCGCCCAGGGGCCGGTGGCGTCGTTCCGGTTCCAGCCACCGAGAGCGCGGGAGGCGTCGCTGACCTGGGGGCCGGACGCTGTCACGGTGGGCTTCGAGACCGTTCTGCCCTCGATCGCCAGGGTGAGGGTCCGCTCCCGCGCCGGAGCTCGATGGACACACTGGGAGGCGAGGCCGGCCACGTCCCACGGGGCCACCATCCCGCTGACCGAGAGCCCGATCTCCACGGATCTGCCGGTGGAGCTGAAGGGCAGCGACGGGTCCGTGGTGACGGACCGACTGGTCCTGCCGGAGGCGCAACGGCTGGCGTACCTGGGGCATGCCGGCGACTGGTTCGTCGACTCTGCCGAGCGCGCCAGACAACGGCTCCTGGAGCGCGGTCAGGCCGCGGAGACCGGCAAGGCGCAGCTCACCGACGTGCACAGGGAGCTCGTCCGGGCCTGCGAGACCCTGGGGCCCGAGTGGTTTCTCCGGGAGGTCGGCGGCACGGGGGCGCTGCTGGACCACCCGGCCATCGGCCCGGAGCGCAAGGACCGCTTCTACCGGGCGGTCTGGGTGGCCGAGACGGTCGACGGGATCTGCCAGCAGTACCGGCTTCCGGGAACCTACCCGTTCCAGCTGCTGTACGGCTCCCACTTCGGGCCCTCCGCGTCACGACGGTATCCCCGGGCCGCCACCATCCCGATCGAGCTGGAGGGCGTGGACACGAGCGCCCGGTTCGAGATCGTCCCGAGCCCGGGATACATCAACGAGACCGACCTGACCGGCCGGCGGGACTGCTTCCACGAGATCCGGGGCACCCTGGAGCTGCCGCCCCTGACGGCGGGCTCCAGGGTGGAGCTCCACGCCAGAGCCCGGTTCCTCCCGGCCCGGGCGATCCAGGCCCTGATCAACGGGAGGTACGCGGTCCGGCTGTCGAGGCCGGACCGGGCCTTCCCCATGGACCGGGCGGCGGACGTGTACACCGCCTTCGACCCGAGGTACCTGCGGGACGGGAAGAACGCGATCCGGTTCAGCTGCCCGGTGATGCTCGGCATCGCCGAGGAGCTGGAGGTGGTCCACGGCGTGCGGGTGGAGCCGCCCGGGTTCTCCCTCCGGGTCGAGCTCTGACGTCGATTGTGCCGGACCGCAACGGTCGGATAAGCTGCTACCGTCCATGCGACTCCAGGACAAGCTGCTGAACCTCCACGGGCGCGCCGGCCAGCCGCAGCTGGCCCGGTACCTGCTGCGCGAGCTCGACCGGGTCATCGCGGGGCTCGACTCGGAGCGGGTGGTCCAGACTCTCTGCGGCGCCCGGCTGTCCGACGACCCGGGCCGGTCGCTCCAGGCCTCCCTGAGCCTGCAGCGGTTCCTGCCACTCCACGTGGAGCGGCTGTTCGGTCCGCCCCGTCAGCAGCTCCTCTCCGTGGTGGCCGGGCCGGATCCGGCGGACCAGGGAGAGGCCGCGCTGGGCGACGCGCCGCTCCGGGCCGGCAGCTTCCTGGCCCGGGACGTCGCCGCCCGTGTGCTGGCCCGGCTCGACGAGAGGCACCCGCCCCACACGGCGCCGCTCTTGGCCAGCGTGTTCCGGCTGACGATCAACCCGGTCCTGGGTGCGCTGGAGCGCACCGCCGTGGCCGACGCCGGGGATCCGTTCGCCGGTCATCTCCTGGCCCGACGGCTCGGGACTCGACGGGGCGATGCGGCGCAGCGGCTGGAGGAGCTGACCACGCGGCAACCGGAGCTGATCGGGTGCCTCGGCGAGGCCGGCGCGGCGGATCGGGTGCTCAGGGCCGTGTCGGTGGGTCACCGTACGCCGGGCAACACCTGGCAGGTGCCGGCCGCGCTGGCCCTGGAAGGGCTCGACCCGTCCTCCCGGCAGAGCCTTCTGGCTCGGATCGTCGAGACCCGACACGGCTGGGGGGTGATCCACGCCCTCTCGAGCCTCTCCAGGGTGGGGACCGAGGACGATCTGCGGGGCGTCCTGAACGTGCTCACCGGGTTCGATCACCCCATGGTCCGGGTCGAGGTCATGCGCTGCCTCGGCCGGATGGGCTCGGCCAACGCCCGGGAGGTCTGCCGGCGGATCGTGGTGAAGGACAGCTCGTCGCTGGAGGCCGCGGCCGCTCTGGAATCGCTGGCCCGGCAGCACCTGCCCGAGGACGACCGCCGGAGGATCTTCGGCGCCGCGCTGGAGTCGTCGAACCCGGAGGTGCTGGCCTTCGCCTCGCTGGGGCTGGTGGGCGTGGACCCAGACCAGGCGCAGCGCGGGGTGGACGAGCTGCTGGACGAGCGGTCCACCGGCCGGGTCCACGGGGTGCACGTGCTGGGCTACCTCCCGGGATCCGAGTCGGCCCGGATGCTGGCCCGGCTGGCGCGGCACGACCCGGATCCGGCGGTGCGGCTCCAGGCCGTGGCGTCGCTGGCCTACCACCCGCCGTCGAGCACCCTGGCGGCGGTGCTGCTGGACCTGGTGGAGACTGTCGAGGCCCCGCTCAAGCCGTTCGTGGCGCGGGCGCTGGTCCGCGCCGAGGAGTCGCCGGACGCCGAGCTCGACGAGCGGCTGGCGGCGGCGGTCCGGGCCGCGCCGCCAGAGGTGCGCCCCGCGATGCTCGAGGCGGTCGCCACGCTGGGCCTGCAGGCCGGTCGGAGCCTGATCGAAGCGACGCTGCGGCAGTCTGGCGAGCCGGGCCAGCTGGTCGGCGCGCTGATGGCGTGCGCCGTGTGCGGCCGCCGCTGGCGAGACCTGCCGATCAGAGCCCACCTGGACAGCGTCGATTGCTCCGTGGCCGCCTCGGCGGCGCTCGCCGTCCTGCCCGACGACGTGGAGGCCTCCCTGGCCACGATCGGTCGCCTCGTGGCCGGGGACGGCCTGGACGAGGGCACCCGGGCGCTGGAGACCGTGGGTCTCATCTTCGACCGGTGCCTCGCCCACCCGCGGTACCGAGACCTGTTGAACAGCCTGAAGAGCGTCATGAAGAACCCGGAGTACCAGGCGTTCGCCGCCGAGGCGCTGGCGCTGCCGCCGGCCAGGAGCCTGCCGGCTCCCGAGGAAGCGGGCGAGGCGATCCTGGGACCTGGAGGCGTCGGCCCGGCGCCCGGGACGCACGATCGGCTCGTCGCCGGCCTCGGCAAGGGGGCCGGGCGCGGCCGGAGACTCCGGGGGCGGGACCTGCAGTTCGAGCTGCTCGACTCGTCGATCCCGGCGCGATCGATCCTGGGCGAGCCGTTCTGGCTCGTGATCGTGGTGCTGACCGCCCTGCTCCTCGCCCGGGCCGCCCTGTTCGCGCCCGACCGGCCCCGGACCGATCGGGGCCGGAGGGTCGAGGTGAGACCCTCGGGATTCCGCTCTCCCGCTCCGGGCCGCTAGCGGTCTCGCCGGGGACGGTGCGGACCGGGGCGCCGGGACGCAGCCGCCGCAAGCTCAGGGGGATGCAGGCGCCTCGGAGAGCGACGAGAGAGACGGCCCGGCCACGCCGGCCAGCCCCCGCCTGCCGCACCAGACCTTGGTCACCAGATCCACGTCGGGAGTGGCGCCGACCTCGCCGGCCGGCGTCTCGACCCTGGAGTGGATCCGCAGCAGCACCAGCGAGGTCGCCCCGTGCCGGCTCCCCTCCCCCACGTACGGGAGGTCCTCGTCGGCGAGGCTTGCGATGGTGTCCAGCCGACCGCGCCGGTCGTACCCCAGGAGCTCGGACCAGAACCCCACGACGTTGCGGGCCCGCTCCTCGATCCTGGCCCGACCCCGGGGCACGAACAGCACTCCCAGCACCTCCCGGGCGTTCCGGTCCGTGGCCCAGTACCAGGTGCCGTCGGTCTCGTGGCGCTTCACGATGCCGGTCCGCGGGTCCCAGTCGTACTCCACGAGCCAGGCGGCGAAGCCCCTCGAGATCGCCTCCTGCGGAAGCGCCAGCGAGGAGAGCGCCGGCGGCGGAGCCTCGCCGGGCAAGAACGAGGGGGCGCGCCGGCTGGTCCAGTCCGCCGGCTCGTCGCTCAGGTACCGGACGAGCCGCAGCACCTTGCCGCCCTGGCCGGTCATCCGGGGGGCCAGGACCGTGTGCGCCGCCCCCACGTCCCTCACCACGGATTCCGCCAGGGTGCGGGCGCCGACCTGGAGCTCCAGGCTGAGCTGGGACTTCCGGAAGTACCGGTCGGAGTATCGCCACAGCTGGTGGACCAGGGTAAGCGCCCCGGCGGCAAGGGCGACGACGACCACCACCTCGGCCAGGCTCAGAGCTCGACGGGCCGACGATCCCATCTCACTCCACCCCCACGGTGACCACGGCCCGGTGGATCGACCCGGCCGGCCCTCTGCGCTGGGTGGCGGCCCCTTCCTCTTCCCAGGCGATGTCCACCACGACCTCGAACTGCCGGACCGCGACCGCGGGGCCCGAGCCGGCCACCGGCGTGACGCGCCGCATCACGTGGAACCTGTGGTAGATCACGGGGTACCGGAAGGAGTCGCCGGGCAGCATCAGGGAAGGCGCGCGCCTGGCCACGCCGAGCCGGTGCAGGGTGTCCAGGGCGTGGCCACCGAGCTCGACGGGCCCGGACAGGGCCGCCCGGACAGCCGGGTCGTCCAGCTCGAGGGTCCGCGCCTCGTCGATCATCTCCCGGGCCAGCTGGCTGGCCAGATAGGCCATCTCCGAACGCTCCGCCACCCGGGCGCCGTGGGCGATGGAACCGTAGAGCGTCACGGCGCAGGTGCCGACGATCAGGATCGCCAGGAGCACCTCCACCAGGCTGGCCGCCTCCACCCGCCTCATCGGCGACCTCCCGGGCTCAGCCGGTCCAGCATCCGCTGCCGGAGCTGGGCCGGCGCGCTGTCGACCGTCTCCCGGACCCGCTGCGGCAGGCTGTCCACGGAGAGGCCCGGGGACGCCCCCGGCCGTGGCGACGCCACGGCGGCGACCTTGGCGAGGAGCTCGTCGCGGTAGAGCGCCGGCTGTCTCCTGGTCTCCTCGATCGGGTCCCGCCCCTTGGACTTCAAGTACGCCACGCGATCGGGGTGGCGCTTCAGCTCGTCGAGCCAGAGGGCGCTGAGCCGCTCGACGATCCGGCCCGCCTCGGCCGCCCGCGCCCGGGCCCTCTCGTGGTCGCCGGCCTGCCTCAGCACCTGGACGAGCAGCTCCAGTACGGCCTTCCGGGTCAGCAGATCGTCGGGGCCGCACTCGCCCAGCGCGCCGTCGAGGAGCGTTTCGGCCTCGGCCCAACCGCCGCTGTCGGCGAGCCGGGTGTAATCGCGCCAGATCTTCTTCAGCGGCTTTCGAAGCGCCCCCCTGGCCAGAACCTGGATCAGCGCGTCGTTCTGGTACCCCAGCCGCCGGAGCCGGCTCACCTGTCGCCCGAGCTCCTCGGCCTCCGGAGCGCTCGGCGGCAGCAGCTTGACGCGGCACCGGGCCGGCACGCTCCTCAGCGCCTCGAGTACCGGATCCGGCACGGGCGGCGCCGCCCATGCCAGCGTCCTGCCCGGTACGGAAACGGGCCCGGACGACGTCTCGGGGTCGAACGTCCGTCCGGGTCCACCGACCTCCCGGACGATGAGGTCCCTGTTCAGGAACAGCGACCAGGCGAACAGCGCCAGGATCGCCGTCTTGACCAGCCCAACCCGCAGCGTCGCCACTGTCGACTCCCCTACTGATGCACCTGGACAGGGCTGCCCGACAGGGAGCCCACGTAGAAGCTCTCCAGCCCGGCCAGCGCCGGGTCGTAGATCACATGGAGCGCCGCGTCATCGGGGATCAGGTGCTTGTTGACGAGCCCGCACACGTAGTTCCCCTTGATCACGGCATTCGAGGTGCGGGTCCGGGCCGGCACCTCGCCCCGCCGGTCCCCGATCGGATCGCCCGGGTCCGGGATCGCCCCCTGCTCGGCCATCAGCGTCAGGTGGAAGAACGCCGACGTCGGCCTCGGCCTGGGCGGGTCCGCCGCGGCGCCCAGCGGGTCGAACAGATCGTCCACCTCGAAGTTGGTCCCCTGCGCCCCGGCCAGCCTGACCGCCAGGTTGCCCCGGTGGAGCTCCTCGGGGCTCTGGCCCCTGAAGTGGACGATCGTGAGATGTCTGTCCCTTCCCACCGTCGGCGCGAAGAACGACGCCTCGGCCTCGGCCTGGCCCGCCGCGGGGGCTCCGGCCAGCACCGGACCGATCGGCCCGGTCAACAGCGGCGTCTGGTCGTCGTCGGAGACGACGACGCCGCGGCCCACGTACAGGAACGGCGACCGGTTCACCAGCCGCTTCACGTGGATGACCCCGTTGAGCGCCAGGAACTTCCACCCGGCCAGCGACGCGGGGAGGCCCGCGTCGGACGGCAACGGCTGCAGGGCGTCCTCCAGGGAGTCGTACCGGCGGTGGGCGACCGCCAGGAGGTTTCTGAACCCCGGGGGCACGTTGGTCACCGGCACCTGACCGGCGCTGGTGCCGCCGGGTCTCGTGGGGCTCGGGCTCAGCATGTTCTGGGACACGTACTCGGCGCCCATGCCGACGGCGGCGGTGCCGAAGGTCATGGAGCCGCCCAGGATGACGCCAGCCACGACGATCACCACCGGCATCACCTCGACCAGCGTCAGCGCCGTGGCCGCCACGACCACGATGCCCGCCACGACCACGACCACCGCCGCGACGGCCAGGATCGCCGCCACGCCGGCCAGCGCCGTGATCGCCAGGATCTGGACGTCCGGGTTGGAGTCGTAGATCACCAGCGGTTGCCAGTGCCCGCCGTACAGGTGGAGCACCTCGTTCGGGAGCGGTGACGCCGCGATCCCGTTGACGCACTCCAGGTAGCTGGCCCAGCTCGACAGAGCGCCCCTGAGAAACCTGTCCATCTGCAGCACGACCTCGGGTCCCTGCATGGACCCGGGCCGCACCTGGGGCGCGTCGGGCACCGCGTCGAGCCTGTCGCACTGCTCGCCCACGGTGTACCCGTCGATGGTGTACCAGGGGTAGCCGCTGCCCAGCAGGTAGAGCAGGTTCAAAAGGTCGTGGGCCGACGAGATGTTGTACAGCGGGCACACCAGGTCCCTGAAGTACTTCATCACCTTGAGGAACAGCGGGCGATCGAACTTGGCCAGTCTCACCCGGAGGAACAGCTGCCCCTCCGGGATGACCACCAGCCGGCGCCGGTCGTAGCGGGTGCCGTACTGGTGCGGGTCCACCGGCGCGCCGCCAGCCCCGGTCGGGTCGACCGGCAAGAACGAGTTCGCCGTCGGGAGAAGCGCCTCCGGCTTCCTGAGAAAGCTCGTGGTGATGTCGATGTCGTTCAGGATCGGCTGGACAGCGCCGGGGGCGCCCTCCCTCGGCGGGAGCTTGATCCAAGCCATGCTGCGATCGCACGGCAGGGCTGCCACGTCGGGGTCGGCGCTGAACCGGGGATCCCTGGCCGGCGGGATCAGGCCCAGGTCTTCGGGCTGCTCGCCCTCCTTGTCGGCCAGCCGGATCAGCCGGCCGGTGTAGGCGCTGAACCGGTCGTGACGGGGATCCCCGAACAGCGAGAACGCCCGGTGCTCCACGTTCCGGCCGTCCTTGTCGGTCAGCGGCGCGAACTCGGCGAACCAGTGCTGGACCTGGGGTTTGAACAGCTCCGACTTCACCAGCTTCACCCCCGGGTCGGGCCGGGTGGAGATGTTGCCCAGCGCCGGGTCGATGGGCGATCGCCCCCGGGAGACCGCATCCATCATCCTCCGGGTGTCGAAGCTCACCAGGGAGACCGCACCGGTGGTGGCCTGGAACGTGGTGAACAGGTCCTCGTACAGGGCCATCCGGTGGGCCGGGCGGGCGTTGTCGAACGGCGGCAGCGGCGCCAGGGTGAACGACGGCGGGGTCATCAGCCCGGCCCGGGGAGCCGGGACGCCGCCGAAGCCGGTGAACGAGGTGGGATCCCAGTGGAGCTCCGTGTCGACGCCGGGGCCGATCAGGCCGTCGTCCGAGGAGCCGCCGTAGCTCGGCGCGTTCCCCTGGGGCCAGCCGGTGGAGTCGATCACGTAGGGTCCGTGGACGAACGCCCGACCGCCGTCGGGGTACACGCGGAACGAGCCGCTCCTGACGCGGTCGTTCTGGTTCAGGTCGTCCCACACCGGGCCTCGCCTGGCCTGCGGGTCCCTGTCCCTGGCCTGCCTGAGCATCTGGTCCGCCCCGGGTGTCGGGGAGAACGAGAACAGGGCGAACTTGCGGGCGAGCGGCCTCAGGTTGGCCAGGGTCAGGTCGTGGGTGGCCGAGTAGACCCGCTCCACCGGAACTCCTGCCAGGCCGCTCCTCACGACGATGCGGAAGGTGGCCAGGCCGACGTAGTCCACCAGCGGGGGTTCAGGCTGCTCCGAGCCGGGCAGGTGGTAGTCCACCAGCGGTCGACCGTCGGTGAGACGCGTCAGCACCCGGCGGAAGCTGTGCAGGTCCACGGTCGCCCCGGTGAACGAGAACCCCTCGTCCCGGGCCACCGACCGGCTCGAGGCGACCAGGTTGGCGCCTGCATAGAAGCGCTCCAGGTCAAGCTTCCACACGCTGTCGGTGCACGGACTCGGGGTCTCGTCCCCGGGGAGGCGCTGGCGCACCCGGTCGACCAGCTCCTCGATGAGCGGGGGGATGCTGGGCCGATCGAGCCCTCTGCCGGGGAGCGCCGACAGCCAGCCGGCGAGCTTCTGTCTCGCCTCGTCGGCGGCGGAGCGCCCCAGCAGGTTGGCCCTGTTGCCCGCGGCCGCCACAGCCACCTGGTTGTAGCTCTCCCGGCCGGTGGAGAAGAGGATCAGCACCAGGAGCAGCAGGATGAAGAGGACCGCCAGCACGATCGGGAGCACGAGCCCGACGCGGGATCCGCGATCGATCGACGGCAGCCTGCAGGTCACCCGACCACTATAGGTGGCACCAAGTGGACGTTTCAAGGGTGGCCAGGATCCTGCACCTGTTTCGCAGGGCTTGAGCCGTGATCACCCTCTTGCCCGAATCGACGCTCACGGAGGAAACGGAGGGGATCCGGTTGGATCCGCGCTCGGGAGAGAGGAACGAGGGCCGCACGATCCGGCGGGTCACTGCGTTTGCGGCTCGAAAGGAGAGGGGAGTAAGATGGTCAGGATGTCCCTCCGAGCCGCGATCCCTCACCCACCGCGCCCGATCGCCGGGGGCCTGATCGTCGCGCTCCTGCTCCTGCACGGCTCCCCGTCGTTCGCGACCGACCCCAGACCTCCGGACACCCGGTACGCCTGTTTCAAGGCGCAGCGGACTCTGGAGGCTGCCGTCCACATGTGGACCGAGGAGAAGAAACCGGCTCCCTGGCCGGAGAGCGTGCACGCCGTGACCCGGGCCGATCAGGCGCAGATGGTCAAGGACGGTCACCTGACGAGCATCGTCGAGGATCCGGTCAGCGTCCCCCCGAGCGCCGAGACGTACGTCTGGGTGGCTGGCGACCCCAAGCTGGGCGGCAAGCTGCTCTGCCTCGTGCACGGCCGCTTCGGGAGCAACGAGACCGCCCGCGCCCAGCTGGAAGCGGCCGGCGTCCGCGACGAGACGGTTCTCCGGCGTGCCCTGGCCGGGCCGCCTCCTCCCATCCACAACCCATCGCGCACTCACGTGCTGGTGTGGCTTCTGGTCGTGGCGGTCGTTCTCCGCGCCTGGTCGGAACCGGGTCGAGCCGCCCGGCTGATCGCCCACCTGGCTTGGGGCATGCTGGCAACGGCGACGATCCTGAACTTCGTACCATCCATGCGCGGCCCCTGGGTGCCGGTCTCACCGCAGGCGTTCACCGGGGTCGGCCTGGCCGGTCTGGGCTACCTGTTCCCCGGGGACGACTGGGGGGTGGTTTCCTGCGTCGGGTGGGCGAGCTTCTTCCTCCTCCCGCTCGCGGCCCTGGCCGAGGCGATCCAGTCCCTCTGGCTCTGGCTGGCCCGGCCGCGCTGCCCCACACAGAGGTGATCGCGTCGCGACCGGGTCGAGCGCATCGATGCTCCGCCGGGACTCAGCCGGGAGGCATCGAAGCCAGCCGGGCCATTGCCGCGCACCGGCCCCCCTGGACCCCCCCGGGGCCGGCCCCGGGAGGGACCGGCCCGCCAAGGGCGCCCCGGGCGCCTGGTCCGGACTCTACCTGGCCGCCACCGTGACCTCGCCGGTGTACGGCTTGAGGTTCCGCCCGGTGACCACGACCGTGAGCTTGGCGCCGGCCGGCAGCGGCGACGTGGCGACGGTGACCTTGCCCCCGGTCACGTGAGCGGCGCCGAGCAGCTCACCGTTGGCCGAGACGCCGACGTAGGTGCCGTCGGGGGCCGCGACGTCCAGGCTCGTGGCGCCGGCGACCGCGCTCGCGGCGTGCGTCACTGCCATGTCGCTCGGGACGCCCCAGAACACCTTCAGGCTCGGATCGCCCATCAGCGAGTAGATTTCCCAGTAGTACTCCTTGCGGGGTGACGTGGACTCCTGGACCGCCAGGTTGCCGCAGAGGATCATGGCGCCGTTCGTGTTGTAGGTGCCGTCGAACATGCCTTCGTAGGCGCCCATCCCGGTCTGCTCCTGCGTGGGCGGCTCGCCCTGCTCGTTGGGGTGCTTGATCGGGTAGAAGCCGTTGCCCCACCACAGGTCCTCGTCCCAGTAGGTCGAGTTGGTGCCGCCGATGTAGCCGATCGCGCCCTTGTGCGACGCCCTCAGCCACGCCTCGCCGAAGCACGTGGCGTCCTGGAACGAGTTCGTGAGGCAGCAGTTGCCGACCACCAGCGGGTACTTCCCGTCGTTCTTCAGACCCTCGATGTCGGAGATCGTGAACGAGGGATCCGCCCAGCTGTCCTCGCTGCCGTGGGCCGTGTAGTTCACGAACGCCGCGCCGGCCGACACCTTGGCGACGATCTCCGACTCGTTCTGGCTGGAGCCCGAGGAGAGGAACGTGAACACGTCGGTCAGGCCGTGAGCCGCATTGAAGTAGTACTTCAACCCGTACTTGATCTGCGGCCAGCCCCACTCCACCGCGTGGCTGTAGTCCCAGCCGGCGATCATCACGACCTTCTCGAGGAACGAGGGATCCGCGAACTGGGCCTTCTCGTACTGGATCGTCTTCTCGATCTGCGGCTTCAGCTGCTCCACGGTCTGGGCGGAGAAGCGGCCGGTGAGGATGTCGGGGATGCCGTCGTTGCCGGCCACGCACACGAAGAAGAGGTCCGTGAGGTGCGAGTCGGTCTGGCCATCGAACGCCGGGATCTGCTCGTTGTCGCCCACGAACAGGACGAAGTCCGGGGCGGGAGCCTGGGCCGTCGCGTTCGTGTACAGGGACGCGATGTGCGCCTTGATCTGTTCCGCCGTCGTCCCGATCTCGTCCGTGTAGGACACCTTCACCTTGAAGCCCTTGGCGGTCTTCCAGGCGATGAAGGGCTCGAGCTCGTGGGCGAACATCTTGTCGGCCACGATGAGGTACGAGACCGGGCGGTTCTGCTCCGAACGCAGCGTCTTGAGGCTGCCAGGCACCAGCGTCGAGCGCGCGGCCCAGTCGAAGTAGCGGGATCCGTACCTCTGCTTGATCTGACGGGTGCGCGAGAGGTCCGCGCCGTCCAGCGAGAGCTCCACATCGACGTCGCCGAAGACCTCGATGCGTCCGGTCGTGGGTTCGTACGCCACGGGGGAGAACTTGACCATGACGAGCCTGCGGTCTCGCATCACGCCGACTTCCTGGACGCTCGCCAGCTCGTCTTGCTGGAAGCCGGGCGCCTGGTAGGCGCGGGCGTCGTACGCGAACGGCACGACCTTCCCGTTCTTGGGGTGCGGAGGCTGGCGAGGCATCAGCGGGGAGCGAGCGCCGAGGCTCTTCGCCAGCGAGAGCATGGACGTCTTGCGCCCGAGCACCTTGGCCTTCACGGTCGCCCCGAACGGGACCTCCAGGATCTTCGTCATGACGGGGATGGAAGGAGCGCCCACGGCCCCGGACTGCTGGAAGCCCGGGATCGTGAGGGCCGTGAACTTCCCCTTCTCGGTCGAGACTTCATGGGCCTCGAGCCTGGCCACGTGGGCAGCCAGGCGCAGGGCCGGGGCCCCGCGGGAGAGCCCGTCGTTGGTCAGGGTGATCCCGGTGGGGTGGCTGCGGTCCAGGACCAGCTCCGCGGCCCAGGACGCCGCACATGGGATCGCGACCATGATGGCGATCAGGACGAAACTCGATGTCTTCTTCATACTGCTGGGTGCACTCCTCCCTCCGTGGAAAATGCGAAGGGAAAAAATGATAACAGACGCACCCGCCGAGTGAACAGTGCCTGCCCGAACGGCAAGGAAGAAATGTGCCGGGTCGGGCCAGCCGGTGACTCGATCGCCCGGGAGGGCCTGGACCCGGGCTGGAAGAACCGCTACACTCGCCGTGGAGCCCCTCCCCTGGCCGGTCGCGTGCGCGACGCGACGCCCTCGAAACAAGACTGCCTCAAAGGACGGGTCGATGCGAAGCAGGGTCGCCTGGTTCGTGGCGACGGCCCTCGTCTGCGTCGCCACGATCGGCTATCTGTCGGCGGTCCGTCCTCGCGGCAAGGTGGGCGACGCCCGCAGCGACGGCGTCCACTACTACCGGCTCGCCGCGCAGTTCCACGCTGGCACCACCCCCACCGAGAGGGTCAGCCTGTGCTACCGGATCGGCATCCCCTTCGCGGTCGCGTGGCTCGCGAAGGCTCTTCGCATCCCGATCGAGAGCGCGTGGGCCCTGATGAACTACCTCGCTTGCGCGATCTTCCTGTCGGCGTTCTTCGTCTTTGCACTGCGGTTCGTCGAGCCTCCCCTGGCGTTCCTCGGCACGATCCTCTTCCTGTTGCCCTATCACGTGTTCGTCTTCCTGCTGTGCGATCACCCGTTCCACGTGGACCTCTGGTTCTTCGCTCTCGAGGCGATCGGCCTGCTCCTGATCTCGGCCCGGCGAGCGCGCACCAGGCGGGTTCTCGTCGCCCTGGGCGCTCTGGCGCTCCTCGGTGGCCTGATCAGGGAATCCACCCTGATGATCCCGGCGTGCCTGCTGCTCGCTTCGTAGGGTACGCCGGGTGTTCTCCATCGAGGTCTTGCTGGGCCTTCCGGTGCGACGGAGCGAACCGGAGTCGCGGGTCCTGCCGCACCACGAGCTCGGTGAGGCGCTGGTGCTGGTCGGCTGGGGCGTGGTGGGGATCATGATCGCCAGGGCCGTCGTGGACCCGATGCCGCGCTACCTGGGGAGTCTCCCGGACCTGCATGCCAACCCCGGCACCCCGTTCTCGTTCGTGGCCGTGGCCGCCGCCACGCTCAGGACTCTGGGCTTGACCTACTATCTCAACACCCTGTTCACGGCCTTCGGCCCCATGCTCTGCCTGCTCGTCGTCAGGTGGCAGCTCGTCGCCAGGCACCTCGGTGAGGAGCCGTTTCACGTCTGGATGCTGCTCGTCGCCCTCTGCTTCGCGTCGTGCGGCGGAACGGACACGGTACGGTTCGCCTCGTGGGGAAGCCCGGTGGTCCACCTTCTCTATCTTCTCGCGCTGGGGAGCTACTGGTCCGATCTACGCCCCTGCGCCCGGTCGCCGGGTCAGCTGGCTCTGTTGATCCTGGCGGTGAGTGCGACGCTGGGCGGCCAGCTCGTCTGCTCGTTCTTCTTCTCTCTCGCGACCTCCGACGCTCTGGGGCTCGGCCGGGTCCTCCTGCAGATCAACCTGGGCCAGAGGGAGTGCTGCCTCGAGAGGTTCGTGCTGTACGCGTGCCTGACGCTGGGACTCGCGCTTCTGCTGCGGCACGTGGAGGACCACCTCAGGTCCGGCCCTGGCCGGTCGGAGCAGCCACGATCTCCCGCCTGTTTCGCAGAGTCGGCCCTGTGATCAGGCTTGGGCCTGGCTGCAGAGTCACCAAGGAAGTGGAGAGGATTCGTTTGAAGTCGCGCTCGGGGCGCGACTCGGATCCGGCGAGGCGCCGGATCTTGGAGCAGCTCGAGGACCGTTGACCGGCGACGACCGACCGACGCCGGGCCGGACCCCGCGGGCCGACGACGATCCGGGGTCACGACCCGAGACCTTCCCGGAGGCCTGCACGGCCCGTTCAGGCCGTGGTCTCCTCGGCGTTGACCGGGGTCTCGAGCTCGATGTCGAGGGAGAGGAGCACCCCCGCTTCCACGTCGGCGACGGGCGTGACGGCCTTGATCGTGGCCGTGAACGCCTCGGAGGTGGTGCCGTCCCAGACGAGAAAGGCGATGCGGAGCCGCTCGTCAGGGCTGACGCGCGGCACGCCCGCGGGTCTCGTCCATTCGAGGACGCCGTGGTGCGGGTCGGCGTGGTCCGGCATGAAGAGACCGTCCGTGGTCGTCAGGGTCGTCAGGGACTGGATGCGGACCGGGATCGCATCGACGGCCAGCCGGCGCTCCAGGTTCCGGGGGCCCGGCTCTCGCCGGAGCCCCACCAGCGACCGCGCCTGTCCACCCTCGGGCAGCCCCGGGCTCTGGCCCTTCACCGTGACGGTCCGGCCGAGGACCAGCTCCGATCCCCACCGCTCCACGGCTGCCGGCCCCAGCAGCACCTCCCCCTTGGACGACAGCGAAAGCAGCGTCGATGCGGCCTGGGCCACCTCGCCGATGGAGAACAGCTGGGTCCGGTTCTCGTCGCCCAGGAGGCTGGCGATCAGGTCTCCGACCTCCAGGGAGACCCTGGCTGAGAGCCCGATGCCGGACGCGAGAACCGTGCCCAGCGACAGGCCGTGAAGCTCCCGCTGGATCTCGAGCGCCGCCTGGAGCGGCCTCAGGTCGTCGAGGCTGCGGGCGTCCGGGTACCCGTAGAGCGCCTTGATCGTGGGCCCGACCACCATCTCGACGGCGCCGCCGGTCCGGAGCACGACCCACTGCGCCCGCCGGGTGAACTCGTCGAGCAGGGTGAGGTACTCCTCCTCGCTCGGGTCGGCCCGGCCGAGGGTATTCACCCCGACCCTGAGCACCGCCGCCGTGGTCCGGATCGGCCGTTGCAGCGCCGAGCCCCTCTGGCGCATCGCCTCGACCACCGTGGAGGGGAAGTGCCGTCCCAGGGCGGTGGTGGCGCTCGCCTGCCCCTCGGACCGGAGTCGCCGCTGCACCTCGTGGAGCGCCACGGCCGCGGCGCGCCCCACGGCCATCAGATCGGAGACGGTGCGGCGGTCGAACAGCTCCTGACGGGTCAGCGAATCGAGGTAGAGCACTCCCTCGGCGTTCGCATCGATCATCACCGGCACCGCCACCAGCGAGGAGAGCCCCTGCCGCAGGATCGAGGGTTGATCGGCCAGCGCCGCGTCGGTCATGGGGCTCCCCGACACGATCCCCCCGCGGGTGGCCAGCACCCGGCTCGCCACGGTGCGGGGAACGGTCACGACCCCGTTCACCCCTTGCGACAGGTGGGCCGCGACCATGGTCAGGGCGCCCTGTTCCACCAGGAGCATGGCGCCTCGATCGGCACCGACGAGCTTCACCACGTCGGCGAGGATCCTGGCGCTCAGGGAGCGCACGTCGTCGGCGCCGAGCCACGAATCCAGGTAGACGAGCGCTCGCTTGGTGGCCGCCGCGATCCTCGATGCCGCCTGGCCGGTGCCCACCGAAGCCGTCTCGGAGCAATCCACGAGCTCCACGGTCACGGTGCCATCGACCACGCCACCCAGCGGTTCCTGGGAAGAGCCGACGGCCGACGTCGCCGCGGCTCCGGACTTGAGGAACACCAGGAGCGTCTTCCCGAGCTGGATCCGGTCGCAGTGGTTCAGCACCGCTTCGGAGACCTTCTGCCCGTTCACCAGGACCCCGTTCTTGGAGCCCAGGTCCTTGATCTTGAACTCCGCGGGCGACCCCTCGATCACGGCGTGCCTCTCGGACACGGTGGGATGGGTCAGGCAGACGTTGTTCTCCCTGGAACGTCCGATGGTGAGCCTTCTCAGAAAGAAGAACTCGCCGTGGGCGCAGGGACCCTGCGCCACCAA
>JACQZM010000468.1 GCA_016213885.1 Candidatus Rifleibacteriota bacterium
AGGCCCCGGAGCTGGCGGCCTCGCTGGCGACCCAGGTCGGGGGAACGTGCAAGATCACGGCCGATGAAGGCACCAACAGCCTGGTGATGGTCGGCTCCGAGGGCGACCTCTCCCGGGCCAACCAGCTCATCTGCACGCTGGATCTGCCCCCGCCGAGGTTCGAGGTGGAGGTGGCGATCCGGGTGGGGCCCAAGGGCTCCCTCCAGTCGTTGTGGACCGCCAGGACTGTCGCCGAACCGGAGACCGTATGCTCGCTCGAGGAGTCGTCGGGGCAGGTCGCCTCGCCCGCCCCTGCCGGCGTCCAGCTCGGCAAGCTGAAGGCCAAGCTGAAGCTGGTGGCCGCCAGCAACGCAGCCCCGCTCGTGAAGTCCAAGCTGGGGGTCCAGCTCACGGTCGACGGCCAGCCGCTGGTCGTGAAGATGACCGGCGAGGCGACCTGCCCGGTGGACCAGCAGGTGGACCTGGCGGAGCGACCGGCCGACGCGGGCCGGACCGTCTGTCTGTCCGTGACGTGCCGCCGGGCTCCGCCGCCGGGGCAGAGCCGTTGAGGCCGGGCTCGTCCGGCCGCCGGGTCCGGTGGCCGGGCGGATCCAGCTCGTCCAGTGTCTCGAGAACGGAGGCGTCTCGGGGCAGCTCCCTGCCCCGGCGCCCACCAAGAGGTGCGCCATGGTCTCTCGCACGGGTTTCTCGATCGTCTGTGTCTTGCTGGTGCTGGTCTGCCCCGGTACGCCCTGTCGGGCCCAGGGGGCCGAACGGCTGGCAGAGGCGTCCGGTCTGATCGACAGGGTCGCGGCCGGAGGTTCCGGAACCGCCGACCCGGGCGACCCGGTCTCCCGGCTCATGGATCTCGTGGTCGGGGAGGCTGCCGCCGGACGGCTGGCTCCGGCGGATGAGCTGGTTCGGAGGCTGGAGGCCATGCCGGCGTCGAGCCGGGCGCGGTTCGCGTCGCTGCGCGGTCCGGTGGTACAGACGCTGTCGAGCATCGCCGTGAACTCCCGCGCCGGGAGGCTGTTCACCTCGCGGGTCACCGCCCTGGCCAGGAGGCTCGACGTGGTTCTCGGACCGTCCGGCGCGGTCGTTCCGGCGGCACCGCCGGTCGCCCCGGCAGCGCCGCCGTCGCCTCCCGCCTCCCCACCAGCCGCTTCGCCCTTGGCCCGGACTCCGACGATGCACCCGGCCTGGCTCGCACTGTCCCGCCGCGGGCGCGTTGCGGAGGCTGCCGCCCCTGCTCCGGCCGGGCCGAGCCGGGCCGCTCCCGGCGCCGCGGTGCCCTGGGCGCCCCGGACTCCGGCGACGTTCAGGGGCTGGACCCGGGAGATCGTCGTGGAGGACTTCACCCACCGGGGTGCTCCGTCCGGCAGCGGCGTGGTGGCGGCGAACCTCCTCGCCCGCTCCCTGTCACAGTCCGGTCGGTTCCTCGTGAGCCGGGCGCCCAGGGTCGCTCCGGGCGTGCCGGCGTTCGTGGTGCAGGGCGATCTTCACGGGCTGCACGCCTGGGCGAACCCGCGCATCGCCTTCGGCACCACCTTCTACTACGGCCACCGCGGGGGCAGGTACCATCCGTACCGGTGGTTCGATCCGCTGGGCCCGTACGGCTACGGCGCGGCGGACGTGACCGTGACGCTGGACGGCCGGATCCGGGTGTACGAGGGGTGGAGCGGACGGGTGATCGGCGATCGCCGCATCGGGTCCACCTCGACGACCTGCTCGCCTCAGCCGTTCGGACTCGGGTGGGGGTACCACGATCTCCTCGCGGAGACGCCGGTCTCCGACGTCCTCGAGTCTGCGATCCTCGACCGGCGAACCGGAGCGGTCCGGTACGTGCTCGACCTGCTCCCGATCGTCGGACGGGTGGCGCGGGTGGACGGGGCCGACGCCAGTCTCGTGGTCGCCGACTTCGGCACCAACGAGGGGGTGCGTCCCAACGACCGGTTCATCGGTGTCCCGGCCGGTGGCGGAGAGGAGGTCATCCTGAGGGCCGAGCGGCTCGAGTCGACGAACCTCGCCTGGCTCAAGATCACCGGCCCCGAGCACCGCAGGGGACTGCTGAAGCCCGGCGACCAGGTCGTGTCCAGGGGCTACTAGTACATCGCTCTCGAACGGACCGGACAGTTTCTCTGCTGCTCGTACTGGGAGCTGGGGCTTCGCCCCAGACTTGCCCCCACCCCTTGTGCGGAGCGGAGCTCCGCCCCACCGGTCGCTTCGCTCCCTGAACCTCCATTCGATCTGCCCAGAAACTTCCGGAAAGCTGTACTAGGTGCTTCCCGGCACCGGCGCTGCCGGACGGCGCAGCATCGTGCTGACGCCGGGGCAGGTCAGCTCATCGACGAACGGCAGCCACTGGAACGGGAAGATCGCGACGAAGAACAGGAACCTCAGGAGGTTCCGCGGCGAGATCTCCCTGCAGAAGGTGCCGATCGCGCCGGGGATCAGCGACGGCGTGCGCTCCACGAACGCCCGCTTCACCGCCGAGAGCAGCTTCTGTCCCTCCTCGGTGAAATACCAGTTCTTCCGGAAGTGGACGATCTCGAAGCCCGCCTTCCTCACCGAGGCGAGGTACCGGCGAATCGTGAGCCTCGAGAGGCTTCTGAAACCGATCAGCGCCTGTTCGCGTCTGACCGGGTCGGCGACCCGCTGGGCCAGCCACCCCGGCACCCGCGCCGCGAACAGCACCGGCTGCCACGGGACAGGGAAGAACTCCGCCATGTGGTGGCCATAGGGGCTGTAGTACAGAGGAAAGTCCACGAACGCAAGACCGCCGGGAGCCAGCACCCGGAACATCTCGGCGAGCACGGCGTCGGGGTCCGGAACGTGCTCCACCACCGAGTTGAGAACGACGAGGTCGAACGATCCGTCGCGCACCGAAAGACCCTGGATGTCGCCGGCGAAGAACCGGGGGGCGACTCCCTGGCCTGCGGCGAACGCCGCGGCATCCCGCAGCATGGTCGATCCGAACGCCTCGCTGTCCATCCAGAACACGGTGTTGCCGAGGGTGGCCAGGTACGTGCCGAAGCCGCGGTTGCCGCAGCCGGCGTCCAGGATGCGCAACCCCTCGAGACGGACGAACCGGGACAGGTGCCTGGCCAGGTGCGCCGAATGGAACAGCTGGAACCTCGCGTAGTCGTCCGGCGAGCGAAACCGGTTCCGCGCGAGCTCCACCGGGTCTGGCATCTGGCCGCGATCCTGGGCCGATCGGACCCGGGCGTCGTGGATGGGCATCGGCATCGCTGACCGTCGGACAGGAGCCCGGTCAGTAGCCGCCCGACTTCTCGAGCCGCTGCCTCAGGTGCTCCTCGCCCCGGCGTTGCTCCCTGATCGTGTCGGCGTTGCGGGTATCCGTGGGCCGGAACCGATGGCCGAAGGTGGCCAGCCCGTACCGGGCGCAGGCCGCGAGGACCATCACCGCAACGCCGGCCACCAGCTGCGACCGCCAGTCGGGACGGAAGTACCAGATCGACAGGACCACAGCCACGGCCGCCACGATCGCCAGGGTGAACTGCTCGTCCGGACAGAAGAAGATCAGAGCCGCCGCGCCGACGACCAGGACGCCGGCGACCAGCGACATCCAGTCGGTGGGATCGGACTTCGTATCCGTCGGGCCGTCATCGAGATCCTCGATGTTGGCGGCCCGGGCCCTCTTGTTTGCCGGGCCGGTTCGGTGCCCGGCGAGACCGCGCGGTGGCCCGCCGGCCTGAGCGTCGTTGCCTCGTGCCATGGCAGTGTCTCCCTCCACCCCGTCGGGGCACTGGACATCTTCGAGTCTAGCACGAACCACGGCTCCGGGGCTTCCTGGCCGCCCCGCAGAGCTATCGCTTCAAGCCATGGAGCGTGCTTGGCGACTCAGGATCTGGAGCGATGGTCCTGCCGCTCCGGGGTCGCGCTTTACTCGCCCTGACCCGGAGAGTATACTGGGTCCGCTGGCCGCTCCTCTCGATCCGCAGCGGTTCTTGGCCACCTTTTCCTGAGGCTCCGTCGCCGGGGTGCGGCCCGGGAAGCGACCAGCTCGTTTGACCGGCCGGTGAGTCATGCCGCGACGCCGCAAGAGCACGGAGATAGGGAAGGAACCCTGGCAGAGCCTGCCCTCGGTGGCCGCGCTGCTCGATCTGCCCCAGGTCGCCGAGCTGGCGTCGGAGCACTCGCGGCCCATGGTGCTCGACGCGATCAACGAGGCGCTGGCGCGCTTCCGGACGAAGCTCACCGCCCGGGACGCCCCGCCCACCATCGACCGGGTCGTCGCCGGGGTGCGCGAGGCGCTCGACGAGACCCGGATGTACCGCCTCGGGCCTGTGGTGAACGCCACCGGGATCATCCTGCACACCGGTCTCGGAAGGGCAGTGCTGCCGCGGAAGGCCGTGGACGCCCTGGCGCTCCTCGACCGTTGCTGCAACCTGCAGATCGACCTGGCCACCGGTCTTCGGGGCCAGCGAGACCGGTGGACCGAGGTCCTTCTGACGAGATCGGTGGCTCCTACCGGCTGCAAGACTGCGTGCACGAGAGCGGCGCCGTGCTGGTCGAGGTCGGCACGACCAACAAGACCCACCTGTCCGACTACGCGACGGCTCTCTCGGAGAACACCGGGGCGATCCTGAGGGTCAACCCCTCGAACTACCGGATCGTCGGGTTCGTCGAGGCCGTGCCGGTGGCGGAGCTGGTGAAGCTGAAGCAGCGACGCCCGGTGCTGGTCATCGACGACCTGGGCTGCGGGGCGCTGATCGACCTGGAACGTTTCGGGCTGCCCCACGAACCCACGGTCCCCGAGAGCGTCGCCGCCGGGGCCGACGTGGTGTGCTTCAGCGGAGACAAGCTCATCGGCGGACCTCAGGCCGGCATCATCGTCGGCAAGAAAGACCTGATCGAGAAGATCCGTAAACACCCTCTGACCCGTATGCTCCGGGTGTGCAAGCTCACGGAGGCCGCGCTGCAGGCGACATTGAGGCTGTTTCTCCACCCCGGGTCCCTTCTCGACGCCAACCCGACCCTTCGCATGGCCGCGGTCCCGCTGAGGGACCTCAAGAGGAAGGCCACCACGATGAAGCGGCGGATCGAGGAAGGGCCGGGCTGTCTCGAGGTCCGGGTGGTCAAGGCCGAGAGCGCCATGGGAGGCGGGTCCATGCCGGCGGTGGCGCTGGAGTCCGTGGCCCTTGCCGTGCGATCCGGCACGGTTCCCCCGGACCGGCTGCTCGCCCTGTTGCGCCGCAACACCCCTCCGATCATCGCCCGGATCAAGGAGGGCGACGTGGTCCTGGACGTGCGGACGCTTCTTTGCGGCGAGGAGCGATCGGTCATCGAGGCGCTCCGGCGGATCCATGGCTCCGGGCCCGCTCGCCCCGAGGAGTAGCCCATGCCCGGGATCAGGGGAAGACGGCCGATCCTGCCGATCATGCTCGGCACGGCGGGCCACGTGGACCACGGCAAGACCGCGCTGGTGAGAAACCTGACGGGCCGCGAGACCGACACGCTGCCCGAGGAGAAGAGGCGGGAGCTGAGCATCGACCTGGGATTCGCCCCGTTCGTCGTGGGCTCCGGGTGCCTCGCCGGGATCATCGACGTGCCCGGGCACGAGGACTTCATCCGCAACATGGTGGCCGGGGCCGTCTCCATGGACGCGGTCATCCTGACCGTGGCCGCCGACGACGGAGTGATGCCCCAGACCGTGGAGCACCTGCAGATCCTCGGCCTGCTCGAGGTGCCAAGGATCGTGGTCGCCATCACCAAGAGCGACCTGGCGGACGAGGCGCGGCTCGCCCGGGTCCAGGGCGAGGTCGCGGAGCTGCTGCGGCGGTCCGGCCCTGGCGAGGCACCGATCGTCCCGGGCTCC
>JACQZM010000443.1:0-7264 GCA_016213885.1 Candidatus Rifleibacteriota bacterium
ATTCATGAATCGTGTGCGCCCGACCTCGCGGCCGAATGGCGTCAGGCAAGAAGTCCATCTTCACAAGGGTCCGACAGGCTCTCACCCGCGACCCGAGAATCGGGCGCACTGAGTTTGGCACTCACGTCCCATTCTCGCGTACGTTGACCTTTTTTTCAATAGCGTTGATAATAAATTGACACACTCTTGATAATCCATGCCTGGATCGCCGGCAAGGCCGGCATCTTCCTGACCGCGAGCCTGGTCATCGGTGGGTGGGTCATCCCCCGCCTCTTCTCGGTCGCCGCCCGGATCCGGAGCGAGGGCACTGCGCTGGTGGTTTCATGACGCCCCCGCTCCTGAAGTGGAGTCTTGCCCGGTCGGCCCCGCTGGAGCAGCCGCCGGGTCCGGCGGCCTGACGCGCCCGGGTCGCGGAGCAGTGGCGATCACCGGTCGGCTGGAGACCTCCCGGGCCTCGAGAGCGCCAGGATGAGCCGGGCCAGGGGGCGGCGGGCGCCGAGCGCATCCTCGTGGACCACCGTGCGGGGCGCCAGGAACTCCAGCCGGAGGATCACTCGGGCGGGGGTCAGTCGTCATTCCAGCTGGTCCAGGATGGCGGCCGTCCGCCCGGAGATGCCCCCGCCGGCGCCGCCGGACCCCGGTCGGGTCGCTTCGGTCACCGACCGAGCACGACTGTCGGAAGGCTCATCAAGGCGCGATTCGGCTCGATGCGCACGGCTCTCACTTCCCTCCGAAGGTAGCCGGGCCTGGTGAACGACAGGTCGTACAGACCCTCGAGGAGCTGCGTGGTGAACGGGGTCTGAAGCACCGAAGTGCCGCTCTCATCCTCTGCTCCCAGGGTCCTCGTGAGGGCCGGGCTCTTGCCGACGCTCCTGATCTCGCAGGTGACTCCGGAGGGTTCCGTCCTGACAAAGAGAAACCCATAGGGACAGGGCAGGACCACCTTGTATCGCAACCCGCCGGGTCCAACGCGAACATCGAACTTCACGGTCTCGTGATGGCGTTTCCTCAGGGCCACCGTGTAGACCCCGGGACGGACGCTCCAGGTCAGCGGCGTATGGCCCACGAACTGCTTCTCGAACACCTCCCGAGAGCCGGGTGGTTTGAGCCCCAGCACGTGAAACACCTCGGCTCCGGATGGTGAGGTGTCGAGCACCAGCCGGGTCGGTCGAACGAACGTCAGGAAGACGATCGCGGCGAGCAGGGCAACCACGATGCCGATCCGGAATGCGACGGTCAACCGCCGGCGCTTTCCCCACGCGATGGACTCCTCGATGAACTGCCCATGAGCGTCGCTCAAGTCCTTCAAGACGCTTCTCTGCCGTCGGACCAGAGCCAGAGTGTCCCCGGAGAGGAGGTGCTCGGCCTGCCGACCGTTCTCGTGCCAGTGCCGGAACGATCTGGTCAGGGAGCGCGCGGCCCGCTCGGCCTCGTCGGGCTCCAGAAGCCAGGTGTCGATGAGCGGACACATGACCTCGGAGGCGAGTCCCACCCGGCGAATGTTGTCGGCTCCGGCCGATCGTACCACCAGATGGTCGGCGATGAGACGCTCCAGAACGACACGCGCCCGCTCCCCGTCCGGAAAAGCCAGCAGGTCGTCCTCATCGAGGGCCCGTGCGAACCGCTCCTTGCCCTCTTCCTTCACTGTGAGCGCCTTCAGCATCTGGCGCGCCATCCCGCTGCTGTACGCGTACTCGGGGCTGGTCAGTCTCTCCTCGACATAGCGCTGAAGCGCCCCTTCGACTCCGCCCAGGACGCTCGCGTAGAGGTCGCCATCGATCACGTTCCGGCCGGCGGCTTTCATCCGGTGGTAGAGCTGGGTGCAGGTGATCTGCATGCACGGGAGCGCCGGGTTCCCACGTTCGCAGGTCGTCCGCAGTATGTCGGAGGCCAGGCGCTGGGGGAGCCCCGGCTCGTAGCGAAAGCCGTACTGCTCGATCCGGGAAGGCCCTTCACAGGCCTCGACCAGCCCGGCCCCGGTGATCTCGTTCACCAGGACCGGTCGCTGGTACCGGGCGAGGCGTTCCTCCAGCGAGAACAACTCACCCCGGAACTCGATGCGGTACGAGAGTACGACTTTCAAACGTAGAGCCTGGGCCTCCACCAGCAGGGCGACGGTTTCGAAGAGCGTCTCGACGCGAGGCGACAGACGCGGGTTCTGGGTGAAGACCTCCTCGAGCTGGTCGAGGATCACCACCAGCGTCTTGCTGGTCTGGGCGTGCAGCATCGACACGACGTCCACGATCAGGCGCGGCTCCATCTCGATCGACTGCGGGGTGATCGGCTCGCCGGACCCGAGCGTGAGCCGGTGCGCGACGGCTCTTGCTGCGAGCGCCTCCCGGAGGATGCGCGCGGGATCGGGCCCGGAGAGCAGAACGAGCGGGTCGTGGCGAGCCGGGTCCAGCCCGGCGACCACCCCTGCCCGAAGAAGCGAGGACTTCCCGATGCCGCACGGCCCGAAGACGAACAGAAGTCTCAGCCGCGGGCTTTCGAGAAGCTCGACGAGCTCCGCCGTCTCGGCCTGGCGACCGAAGAAGATGGGCGAATCCTCCGGCCCGAAGTGCTCGAGGAGCTTGTAAGGACGGGGCGGGAAACCGAGCGACCCGGTGGGTCGTCTGACAGCGGTGGCCTGCGCGAGCCAGGTCGACACGGAGTCCGCGAGCTGACGCGCGCTCGGCCGGCTTTCGGGCCGCCGTGCCAGCGCGCTCTCCACGACATGGTCCAGCGCCGCCGGAATGCACGGGTTCACACGCGAGGGGGCGACCGGGACCGCTCGTCTCTGTGCAAGGATGATCGCCAGGGGGTTGTCGCCGGTGAACAGTCTCCGGCCGGTGAGCATCTCGTGGAGGATGACGCCCACGGAGTAGACGTCGGCCGCTGGCCCCACGCGCTCTCCTTGCGCCTGCTCGGGCGCCATGTAGCCGACCGTCCCCAGGATGGCGCCCTGCTGGGTCTCGTCCTCCTGTGGCCCCTGGTCGTGCCTCGGCGCACGGGCCAGGCCGAAGTCCGCCACCTTGGCCTTTCCCGACTCGTCCAGAAAGACGTTGCCCGGCTTCAGGTCTCTGTGGACGATCTCGCGCGCGTGCGCGTGATCGACCGCCTCGAGCACGTCCAGGGCGATCCGTACGGCCTCGAGCAGCGTGGGGCGCCCGGAGGCGAGCCGCGCCGAGAGCGGCTTGCCCCTGACGTACTCCATCACCAGGTAGGGGGTTCCATCGGTCACCCCGAAGTCGTAGAGACGCACGATGTGCTCGTGCTCGAGGCTTGCCAGGAGCCTGGCCTCCCTCTCGAACCGGCGGATCAAGTACCGATCGAGGTGGAGGACGAGCTTCACCGCGACCTCGCGGCCAAGCCTCCGATCCCGGGCAAGATAGACGATCCCCATCCCTCCCTTGCCCAGCACCCTGACGATCTCGAATCGGTCGGTCAGAACCGACGGCATGGCCGGACTCGGGGGCCTGTCCGTCAGCCCGGCCCGGGGTTCGAGCGTCGAGTCGGCCCCGGAGCCGGAAGATGGCTCTCGAGAAGGTCCGTCACTCCCGCAAGAGGAGACTCCACCCGGCCTCGCGCCACACAGTGGGCACTGCCTTCCGTCCGCCGGGACGGACGCCCCGCACTGTCGACAGACCTGAGAGGTTTCTATCAACGGACGCTCCAGACCGCGCCACCTCTGGCGGACGTACCACGTGTAGCCGGAGCATCGCCCGGGGCAATCTGGCCGCGGCGTACCGCGCCAGAGGTCGCGAGTAGACCCGGGGCCGACCGGGTCAGGGCTGGGCCGATGGCGCGGCCGGCGCCGGCGTCTGGGGCAACGCCTGCGGCCCCGGCCCGGCGTCGGCCGGATCTGGCGGCAGCAGCGCGAACTCCAGCACCTCTCCGCTCTCTTCCACCAGGTGGAACTTGAGACGCTCGCGGATCTCTATCGGGATCTCCTCCAGCTCCTTCATGTTCTCCCTGGACAGGACGACCTCCTTGATCCCGGTCCTGAAGGCCGCCAGCACCCTCTCCTTGAGACCGGTGACCGGCAGCACCCTGCCCTTGAGCGTCAGCTCGCCGGTGAGCGCCACGTACCGGTTGACCTTGCGGCCCGACAGCGCCGAGACCACCGCGGTGGCGATCGTGATGCCGGCCGACGGGCCGTCTTTCGGCATGCCGCCCTCGGGCGCATGGATGTGGAGGTCCCGGAACTTGTAGAACGACTTCTTGATGCCGAACGCCTGGTAGTTCGACCGGACGTAGGTCACGGCGGCCCGGGCCGACTCCTGCATGACGTCGCCCAGGTGTCCGGTCAAGATCAGCTTGCCACTCCCCTTCATCACCACCACTTCGATCGGCAGCGGCTGTCCCCCGACCTCGGTCCACGCCAGGCCGGTGGCCACGCCCACCTCGTCCAGCTCCTCGGTCCGACCGTGGCGGTACCGCGGGATCCCCAGGTATTTCTCCAGGGTCTTCTCGTTCACTCTGAGCCTGAACGCCCGCGGGCGGCCCTCGTCGGGCTGACCGCCGGTGGACGGCGCCGCGCCACCGGTCTGGGAGCCCTGGGCTTCCGCCGCCTTCTGAGCCTTTCTCGCCTTCTCCCGGTCGGTGACCAGCTGTTTGGTGCACTTGCGCATGATGGTGCCCATCTTGCGCTCGAGCTCGCGGATCCCGGCCTCTCGCGTGTAGTTGCGGATGATCTTCTTCAGGGCGCGGTCCGTGATCATCATCTGGTTCTTCTTCAGCCCGTTCTCCTTGAGCTGCTTCGCCATCAGATGACGCTTGGCGATCTGGACCTTCTCCTCTTCCATGTAGCCCGGGAGGTTGATGATCTCCATGCGGTCCCTGAGCGGCTCCGGAATCGGGTGCGGCAGGTTCGCCGTGGTCAGGAAGAGAACCTTCGACAGGTCGAACGGGACCGCCAGGTAGTGGTCCTGGAAGGTGGTGTTCTGCTCGGGGTCGAGCACCTCCAGCAGCGCCGAGGACGGATCGCCCCTCCAGTCGGCGCCGGTCTTGTCGACCTCGTCGAGCAGGAACACAGGGTTGTTGGTACCGGCCCTGCGGATCAGCTGGACGATCCGGCCGGGCATGGCGCCCACGTACGTCTTGCGATGCCCCCGGATTTCGGCCTCGTCGCGGATGCCGCCCAGCGACATCCGCACGAACTTCCGGCCCATGGCCTCGGCGATCGACCGCGCCAGGCTGGTCTTGCCGACTCCCGGAGGCCCCATGAAGCACAGGATCGGCCCCTTGATCGAGCGCTTCAGCCGGCACACGGACAGGTACTCGAGGATGCGCTCCTTGGGCTCCTTGAGACCGTAGTGATCCCTCTCGAGGATCTTCTCGGCCTTCCGGATGTCCAGGTTGTCCGGGCTCGACTTGGACCATGGAAGGTCGCACATGACGTCGAGGTAGCTCCTGATCACGCCGGACTCGGCAGACCCGTAACCCATCTTGGCCAGGCGGTCGAGCTCGCTGATGCACTTGTCGTGGGCCTGCTCCGGCATCTTGGCCTCGGCGATCCTCTTCTTGTACTCCTCGATCTCGGCCTGGATCTCGTCCTTGTCGCCCAGCTCTTTCTGGATCGCCTTCATCTGCTCGCGGAGGTAGTACTCCTTCTGGAGGTGCTCCATCTGCTTGCGGACCCGGTCGGAGATCTTCTTCTCGATGACATGGATGTCGATCTCCTTCTGGAGCAGCTCGAGCAGCCTCTCCAGCCGCTCTTCACCCGACGCGGCCTGGAGGATCTCCTGCTTCTCTTCGACCTTCAGGGAGAGGTGGGAGGTGATGATGTCGGCGAGCCGGCCCGACGACTCCACCGAGTTGGCCACCACGGCGATCTCCGCCGGTATCTTCTTGGAGAGCTTGATGTACTGCTCGAACAGGGAGACCACGTTGCGCATCAACGCCTGCATCCGGGGGGTCTTCTCGTCGGTGTCGGGGATCTCCTCCGTGATGACCTCGAAGAACTCGTCCTCCCGGACGTACTCGTGCACCCGGGCCCTGTAGACCCCTTCCACCAGGATCTTCACGATGCCGTCCGGCAGGTTGAACACCTGGAGGATCTGACCGACGGTACCGACGTCGTAGAGATCCTTCGGGCCGGGCTCGTCGGTGGTGGCGGTCTTCTGCGTCACCACCAGGATCTCCCGGGTGCCCTCGAGAGCCTTGCTGATCGCTTTCAACGACTTGGGGCGCCCCACGAAGAGCGGGACCACCATGTACGGGAAGACCACCAGTTCTCGAAGGGGGAGGATCGGCAGCCGTCGGCTGGTGCGCGAGGCCGGCGCCCCATCACCCGGGTTCGTTGCGCTCACAGGAGCGTCTCCTTTGCGATCGAACCAGCGACGGGCGCCCGGCAGTCCGTGCGTGGCCGGGACGCGTGACGCTGGATACCGAGCCAATGATACGCCAAACCGGGCCGTCAAGAACAGAGGCCGGAGCAAGTTTCGTCGCCGGCAGGCCGCCGGATGCTCACTGGCCCGGGTCGTGGGACCAGGACAGCCCGGCCTCCTCGGCGGGCGCCACGGGAAGCGCCCCGGGGCGCGGGCCGCCCTCCCTGCCCACGGTGGGCAAGAGCGACTGGCGTCGGGAGTAGCCGCATCTGAAGCACTTGTACGTCTTCTTGGCGATCCGGCCGGGCTGGGACGGGGAGAGGGAGATCGAGACGCGGGTCTTCAGCGGCGCTCCGCACGAGGGGCATGTGGTCGTGCGCCGGAAGTACCAGAACGAGCCGCCCAGGAGCACGACCACGACCAGAGCCACGGGGAGCCGGTGGGTGAGCGTGTCCAGGCCGGTGAACGAAGGCGCCGCCGCCGAGCCCGGCTCGCTCTGGTAGTACTTCTGTACCAGCTCGACCAGACGCTCCACCCCTCGCTGGATCGCCTCGATCGACAGCGGCCCGTCCTCCCTGCCGAAGAGGTCGGAGCACTCGTTCTGGGACACGACGTGGAGAATCCCGTGACCCAGGTTGGTGCTGATGATCCCCTTGTCGCGGTCACGGTTGTAGGCCACGAACACCACGATCACGCGGTAGTGGTTGACCTCATGGACGATCTCCTTGAACAGCTTCTGGGAGGCCTCCTCGAAGACCGCCATGTCGTCGAGCACCCTGGTGGCCAGGAAGATCTCGACCTTGCCTTCCAGCAGCGCCACTTTGCGGGAGAGCCGGGCCGTCACGCCGGCCGGCAGGACCTGGGCGTCGTCCCGGATGTGATTGCCGTTCACGGGGACCGGCTCCGCCGCGCCGCGCTGGGCCTCCGGCGACGGTCTCGGCGTCGCCGCGGCA
>JACQZM010000443.1:7299-9038 GCA_016213885.1 Candidatus Rifleibacteriota bacterium
GGCACCGGGCCCCGGCCTCGGGTCCGGGTTCGAGGCCCGGTTCTCGGCCCGGCAGGGGATGGCGAGCGCAATCAGGAGCAACAGCCCGGCCCAGGCGCCCGCGGCGTCCCGGATCTCCCGTGGCGTCACAGAGCCTCTCCGACGTAGACCAGGAGCCGACCGCAGTTGGAGCAGTCGTAGACGTTCCCCGGGTTCTGCCGGATGCGGTTCCACTCGTAGCCCGGCGCCGAGAGGCCGCACCCCTCGCAGCTGTTGTCACGGATGGCGAAGAGGACGGCGCCCTCGTACTTCGTGCGAGCCCTGGAGTACCGGGCCAGGAGCGCCGGTTCCACCTGGGCCTCGACGAGCGTCCGGGCCTGTCGCGCGGTCGCCGCGGTCTCGGCGAGCAGCTTCACCTGGGCAGCCACATCGACCTCGAGGCGTGAGAGCTCGCCCCCGCGACGCTGCAGGTCGGCCTCCAGAGAGGCCAGCTCCTGGTCGAGCTTCTCGGAGCGCTCGTACAGCCCCAGGAGCGTCTCTTCCCTGGCTTCGATCTCCACGCCGAGGCCGGTGATCTCCTTCGTGAGAGCCTCCAGCTCCCGCACGTTGATGACCCTCTCGACCTTGTGCCCCAGGGCCGACTTCCTCTGCTTGGCCTGCTCGATCGAGAGCTCCAGCTGCTTGACCTCGACCTGGAGAGTCTTGTGCTGGTCTTTCAGCTGGTCTCTTCGCTTCTGCCTCAGCAGGGTGTTCTCGCGATGCGTCACCAGGCGCTTCTTCTGCGCCGCGGTCTGGCGATCCAGGTCGAGCAGGGTCAGGTCGAGGGAGTGGAGCTCGAACAGCTTTTCCTGTGCCATGGTGAGTGGGCGACGACCGGCTTCCCGAAGGGTCGGTGAGCTCCCGCGCCGTGGCGGCAAGGGCCCGGCCGGCCCTGGTCATGGAAGGGGCCTTCGATCTCAGAGAGGGTACCAGAACCGCCTCCCGTTGACAACCTCGATGGCCGGCGCGACCATTCCGCGACCCGGTGCCGTCTGGCAAAGAGCGCGTCCTGTAGCTTTTCTCGGGGGGCGCCATCGGTCCACTGCCGGCCGGGGTGCCGGTCCGGCGGGCCAGCAATCTCGTGGCCCGCCGTTGCCGGCTCTCCGGTGGCGGGAGTATCCTGCTGTCATCCGAGGTGCCGCCCATCCCGTTCGCCGGTTCGCGAGGACCGGATCGCCCCGGGGGCGGCAAGATCCGGAGCACCACGGTCGAAAGAGCAGGGGTGAGATCCAGTGTCAGCGCTGGTCATCGTCGTCGGCCTCATCGGTCTCGGTTTCGCATGGTGGCTCAAGAACGACGTGCTCTCCGAGGACTGCGGCACCCCGAAGATGCAAGAGATCTCCGCCGCCATCGAGGAGGGCGCCGAGGCCTACATGGCCCGGCAGTGCAGGGCGGTCTGCTGGCTGACGGTGGCCTCGGCGCTGGTGATCCTGCTGATCCACGCCGCCGATGACGGCCGCTGGCACGCGGGGCTGACGGTGGCGCTCTCGTTCGTCGGAGGGGCGGTCTTCTCGCTGGCTTCGGGGTACACCGGCACGCGGGTCGCCATCCGCGTCAACGGCCGCGCGGCCGCGGCGGCCCGGACGAGCCTGAACCGGGCGCTCAAGGTCGCCCTCAGGGGCGGGGCCGTGGCGGGAATCGCGGTGGTGGCGTTCTCGCTCCTGGGCATGACGGCGGCGTACCTGCTGGCCGGCGCCGATCCGTCAAAGACGCCGTACGAG
>JACQZM010000444.1 GCA_016213885.1 Candidatus Rifleibacteriota bacterium
CCCGGCGGCGTCGGCCTTCGCTGGCTGGGCTGGAGCTCGAGGCGGGGCGAGCTGGTGCTCGAGAATCTGCGGTGGTTCGTCCCGGCGGCCCTGGTGACCACGTTCGCCTACGTCGCCGTGGCGACCCAGGACGACGAGGGATTGAAGGAGACGCTGTCCCAGGTCAACTCCCTGTTCTTCATGCTGGCCGTGACGATCTTCTCGTACCGGACGCTGATTCCGGAGGCCGCGACGACCACGACGCGCACCTGGCGAGATCGCGTGGCCGCGGCGGCCGTGCGCCTCTGGTTGTTGCTGCCGTCGGTGCTGGTCGTGCTTTCGCTCACCGGTTACGTGTTCACCGGCGAACGCATCGTGGACGAGGTGGAGAGGGTGCTGATCGTCCTGCTGCTCGGCAGCCTGGTCTGTGTCGGGTTGCGCCTGGGAATCGACGCCTGGATAGAGATGAGCAGGGCCGGGACGACCACGTCGGCCCTGGAAGCTCCAACCGGGGTGTTCTCGCACTCGCAGGCCATGGAATCCAGCGATCCGCTGGATGACATGTACGTTCGCCGGACGAAGCGCCTGGCGACCCTCGGCGTCGGCTTGCTGGTGGCCCTCATGGTCTGGACGAGCAGCCAGAACGTCGTTCCCGGTCTCTCCGGCCTGCTGGAACACCCCCTGTGGTTGCGTCACGCCGCGCCGGCGACGTCGGCCGACGCCCGACCGAACACGGTGGTGGTCGGCGACATCGTCGATGCCGCCCTCGTGTTGCTGGTGGTGACGCTGCTGGTCAGGCACCTGGCCGGTCCGCTCCACCTCTTCGTCTACTCGAGGGCGCCGCTCGACGCGGGCACGCGGTTCGCCGTGACCACCGTGTCGACGTACATTCTGGTCCTGCCGGCCGTCTGCCTGGCCGCCCATCTGGTCGGGTTGACGTGGGGGAGCATCCAGTGGCTGGCCGCGGCGCTCTCGGTCGGCCTGGGGTTTGGACTGCAGGAGATCCTGGCGAACTTCGTCTCCGGTCTCATCCTGCTGTTCGACCGGTCGGTCCGGCCCGGCGATTACGTCACGGTGGGCGGCGTGAGCGGCTACGTCACGAAGATACGGATCCGCTCGACGACGATCATGGGCTCCGACTGGAAGGAGCTGATCGTGCCGAACAAGGAGTTCATCACGACCCGCATCGTCAACTGGAGCCTCTCGGACCCGCGCGTGCGGGTTGAGCTGCCACTGACGCTCGCGCACGGCAGCGATCTCGAACGCGCTCTCTCCAGGCTGATCGACGTCGCCAGGAGCCATCCGCAGGGGGGGCCGCTCCCCGCGCCGAGTGCGCTCGTGACGGAGCTGGGCGGGAAGTCGATCACGATCAAGCTGCGGTTCTTCGTGGGCAAGCAGAGCCTGCAATCGCAGGTGACCAGCGACGTGATCGTGGCGATCACGCGAGCGTTCGCGGGGTGCGGCAGCACCATCGCGTTCAGCTGAGCCGCCACGGCGCCGCCGTGGTGATCGTCCGTCGTCGACGGGGAGCCTGGTCGCGCCTGCGTCTCCGGAGAGATCGCCGCCGTTTGGGGTGCGGCGGCGGGGCCCCGTCCGACGGATTCACCGATGGACTCCGGCTCCGGGCCTTCTGCTCGTCCGCGGCTCCGGTGACCGGGGCCCGAGCGGATGGCCCGTCACCGCGACGACCCGGAGTCGTGGCCCGGGCCGGCCACCGCCGGGACGTGGGTGGTCTGGTCTTGCGCCCCCGCGATGCGGCGATGGACCCTGGCCCACGAGCTGGTGATGAGGAAGCTCTCCTCCATGTTCCCCACCATCCGCTCGAACTTGACCCACGGGATGGCGAAGCTCAGGGTGCCCGCCGGCACGAAGGGGCGGGCAGAGACGTCGAACATGCCCAGCACCGCCCTGGGGCGCGGCCGGGTCGCCTCGAGGCAGGGGTGCTGCACGATGGTGCCGCACCCGGCGCCGAACGGGGCGATCACCGAGTGGGGATCCGTCTCGTCGAACCCTGCCAGAGTGAACAGCCCCGAGAGCACGTCGGGGGGCGCGAAGAAGACGACGGCGGCCGGAGCATCGCTCACCCGGAGCCTGTCCCATCGCTTGAATACCAGGTGGCGAGCCGGCGCCTCGAACGTGGGCTGGGCCGCCATGATCTCCTTCACGATCTCCGGCGTCTTCTTGTACCGCTCGCCTTCCAGCTTCCCGGGGATCCCGCAGGAGAGGAAGTACTCGAAGTCGGGCATGGTCTCCCGGGTGAAGCCGAAGTAGCGCTTGCCGCCCAGGCACCCGATGGACTCCGACGCGAGCGCCACATCCTCTCCCTTGAGGGCGCGGGCGATCTGGGCCAGCACGCAGCTCCAGCTCTTCGCCGGCGGCACGAGAGCCGGTGACGCGTCGTCGGTGAAGGCGAAGGCCAGCGGGAGTGGCTGGCCGGTGAAGTACTTGCCCCACAAGGTCTCGAATCGCTCCCGTACGTGCGTTTCCATGATCCCACCTGTTCTCCCGGGAGGGCCAGCCGGGGCCCGCTCACGTGGCGGGCGCTCGCCCTCGCCGACGCCCCATCGTAACACACGAGCCGGTCCCCTGGACCCCTCCGGGCCGTCCCTTCCGGCAGAAGACAGCCCGGCGTCTCCGGGTCGACCGCGTCACGCCGGAGGCCGGTCCCTACCTAGGCCTGTAGACATCGGTGCTCACGTACTTCAGGCCCGAGTCGGCCATCAGGGTGACCACCTTGGCCCCTCGCCCCAGCCGCTGGGCCACCCGGATCGCGGCAGCGACGTTCGCCCCGGAAGAGGTTCCCGCGAAGATCGCCTCCTCCCGGGCGAGGCGTCTGGCCATGGCCTTCGCGTCCTCTGTCCTGACCGGCACGATGCCGTCCACGAGCGACTGATCCCACAGCGGAGGGGTGTAGCCGATCCCGACGCCCTCTATCTTGTGAGGGCCTGCCGGGCCTCCCAGCAGCACCGAGGACTCGGCGGGTTCGACGACGACGACCTCGAGGCTCGGCTTGTGTCGCTTCAGCGCCGTGGCGACCCCACGAGAGGAAGCCGATGTACCCACGCAGTGGACGAAGGCGTCGATCTCTCCGTTCGTCTGGGTCCAGATCTCCTCGCCCAGCGCATGGTAGCCCGCGATGCTGTCGTGGTTGCCGAGCTGGTCGGTCCAGTACGTGTGAGGCTCCCGGCTCAGGCAGCGGGCCGCCTCGATCATGTCCAGGATCAGCTTCTTGGTGGTGAGCCCGCCCTCGCTCGGGACGAGCGTCAGCTCCGCGCCCAGAGCAGCCATCTGATCCAGCTTCTCCCGGCTGAACGCCTCGGAGCTGACGATCCGGAGCCGGTAGCCCTTGGCGGCGCAGACGAACGCCAGAGATGCCCCGGTGCTGCCGCCGGTGTACTCGACGACCGTGTCTCCGGGCTTCAGGCGACCGTCGCACTCCGCCAGCGAGATCATCGCCAGCGCTGCCCGGTCTTTCATGCTGCCGGTGGGGTTCTCCCACTCGAGCTTCACGAAGATGTCGGCGCAGTCGGGCGGGACGACCTTGCGAAGCCGGATCATCGATGTGTTCCCTATGGCGTCGAGAATGTGCACGGGGCGGACCCTCCTCCGCTGACTGGTTTCAGCGATCTGCGCAGTCTACTTCGCGACGGGCCCGAGGTCACCGGAGCTCGCGCGGGAGCCTCCTCTGGATGGCCTGGACCGCCCTCCGTGACGGCACCACGGACCTCGGCCCGTTGACGACGGAGGCGGCGTCGCGGACGTGCCTCCTACGTCGTGGAGCGAGATCGGCCGTCGCCTTGCCGCCGGATCGCCCGGGTCAGCTCCCGATCGAGAGCCTGAGCGAACAGGCGCCGCGTCCGGGTGTCGAAGGCCGCCGGTCCCCCGGTCATCACGCCCTCCTCCCGCAGTTGATGCATGAAGTCGCGGATCGAGAGGCGCTCCCTGACGTTGTCGGCATCGTAGAGGTCCCCCCGAGGGTCTATCACCACGAGTCCCAGGCCCACCAGCGCCGCGGCCAGGGGGATGTCCGCCGTGATGGCGACATCGTCGGCCTCGGCATGGGTCACGATGTACCCGTCGGCCACGTCGGCACCTCTGGAAACGCGGACCGAGGAGACGTTCGGCGAGACGGGAAGGGGCAGGAGCTTGTTCGCGACGAAGACGGTCGGAATCGACAGGCGCTCCGCGACGCGGGCGAGACCGACCGCCGGACCGGCTCACTTCTTCTCGGCCTTCTCCATCATCCTCGCCGCGGCCCACACGAGGGGGTTCGACGCCTCCAGGCCCTTGTCCGTGGGGTCGGATGGCACGCCAGGTTTGGTCGGCGTTCCGTGGCTCTTGCAGACCAAGGGGCAGCCGTCGGTCACCTTGAGCTCGTACTTCGCGCCATCGGCCGGACAGGCGGTCAAGGCCGTCTTGAGGTACCCGCCCTTGGTCAGCGGCTCCTGGGCCTCGTCGATGGTGTTCCAGGGATGGGCCTTCACGTTCTTGTCCAGAACGTACATCTCGATGGCACCGGCGAGCGTCTTCTGCGCCGCGATGCAGGCCCGGGCGTTGGCGGCCGCCCTCTGCTTCTTGAAGTACTCCGTCGCGGGCTTGTCGAACGCGGCCAGCTTGCCGAAGACCCGGGCCTTCCACGTGGAGTACAGGATCGCCTTGCGGAACATCTTGTCTTTGAGCGGCTCCAGCAGACCGACCTTCTTGAGATCCTTCCGGGCGGCGTCGATCTTCTCCTTGGTTATCTCGGCCCTCAGGTCGGCGGGGATCTTCTCCGGCTGAAGCGCCGCGATTCCCATGAGCAGCCTGAGATTCAGATCCCAGAAGATGGCGGGCATCCTCTTCTCGATGACGTCCACCGATGCCAGCAGGGAAGGGTCTTTCAGCGTCTCGGCCAGGCGACGATGGGCGATGAGCAGCATCTGCTGGTTGAACTCCGCCACCTGCTGAGCCGTCGGGCCCGCCGCCTGTCCCATCAGCTCTCCTGCCACGACCAGGGCCAGCGACGCCGCCACCACCGTCGCCCACCCTGTCGCCCTGGTGCCACCTGACCTCGCCACGGGCCACCTCCTGTTCGAATCGTTGCCCAGGCTTCTCACCGACCGCTCTTCCGTGGCGACGGACGGACCACGGCCGGGCCCGCCGGGCCCGCCTGGACCGTCCAGGGGCCAGATGGCCGGACTGCGGGGACCGCCACGGAGACCTGGACCCTCAGGTCGGCGCTCGAGCTCGCCCGCCCACCGGGGTAGTTGCCGTTGTCCGCCAGGACGTACAGATCCCCGACCGATCCCTGGGTCAGAACGAGTCGGTGGTCTCTCTTCCAGCGGGAATCAAGAACGGCCTGGACCGCGGGCCTGCCGCCCTGGGTCCACTGCCGGTACCGCTGGACTCCATCGGCAGGCACGATCAGCAGATTGAACGGGTAGGCGCCGCGGGCCGTGATCTCCAGAGGCCTCGACGGCGGGAGCACCACCCAGCCCCCGGCGCCCCTGGGCACCACCAGCACGGCCGTCCGGGGGGCGACCGGCGGTCTCGAGGCAGGCGCCGCCACGGCGACCGGCGAGGCACGCGCGACCGCCGACGGCCGGGGAACGACGGCGCGCGGGGGCGTGGAGGATGGAGAAAAGACCGACGGCGCTGCCGCGGAGCCTCGAGGAGTGACCGCCACGGGCTCGGTCACGGATGGGAGGGGGGGCCGGGCGGCCGCGGCCGGACCAGGGTCGGAGCGAGCGTGCTGCCACGTGACCACGGCCGCCACCGGGACCGACACCGGCCCCGGGACCGCCGAGGCCACGGAAGCGATCGGGGCGGGCAGCGACGTCGCAATCGAAGCGGTGGGCCACCCGCTCGTGGGAGACGAGGACCCTCCAGGGTCGGCCCGGCCCGACGGGCTCATGGCGAACCGGGTGGCCACGAGGCCCGCGAGAGCTGCCAGCAGCGCCCCTCCCACGAGCAGAGAGTGCGCGCCCAGGGTGAACCGCCGGTGAACCACCAGCGGCGGGGCCGCGGCGCCGCCGACCCCCCCCTTCGAAGCCTGCGCCCGGATGGTGTTCGCGCCCACCGACAGCGGCACGCGGGCCGCGAATCGTCCCTGCTCGTCGGCCAGGGACTCCACGGACCGGCCGCCGACCGTGAGGGTGACGGTGCTCTCGGGGACCGAGGTCCCGGCGAGGTCGACGAAGGGACTCGTGGTGGGGCTGGAGGGCTCGTCGAGCCGGGGCGCCGAGAGCGGCCTGCCGATCCGGACGACGCTCTCTCGAGATCTGGCGCCATCGACCTCCACGCTGATCCCGAGAGTGTTCGGGCCCTCCTCGAGTTGGACCAGCATCTCGAAGCGCCCCCGATCGTCGGCGCACGTGTGACTCTCGTGGTCGCCCACCCTGAGATGCACGCGGTCGGCCGTGTTGGAGCTGCCGCGGACGGTCACCTCGCCCTCGGTGCACAGGTCGGGCAGACGCGTGAGCTCCGGCGGAAGCGGGGGCGACATGACCTCCAGGACGGGACAGAGCCGGGACTCCCTTCCGTTGCTGTCGACGGCCCTGGCGGTGACGAGATTCTTGCCGTCCTTCAACAGGATCTCGGCGGTGAAGATGCCCGCGGCGTCGGCCCTGGTCGCGGTCACCTCCTGGCCCACCAGCACGAACACCTGGTGGCCCACGGTGGCTCTTCCCTCGATCACGACCCGCTTGCGCTCCGTGGTGAACGGTCGGGTCAGCATGATCGGCTCGGCCGGAGGGGGCATCACGGCCAGCGGCGGCGCCACGTTTCCTATCCGGGCTGCCCGGATCTCCACCACGACCTGGTTCATGGACTGGTGCCTTCTGTCCCGGTTCGAGTCCAGCATCCGGAGGACCAGACCGTCCAGGATCGGGGGGGACTCCGGGTTCACCCGGCTCGGCGGAAGGCACAGGCCCTCGGGCACGTCCCCGGTGAGCAGCTCGTAGAACACCACCCCGAGGGAGTAGATGTCGGCGCGGGCGTCGACCGAGCCGGGGTTGGCTCGCTGCTCCGGGCTCATGTAGAGCGGTGTGCCCAGGGTGACGCCGTCCCGGGTCAGCTTGTGCTGATCCGGGTCGCGGCGGACCAGCCCGGCCAGCCCGAAGTCCAGGATCTTCACGGACAGGCGACCGCAGGGCCCCTCCCGGACCATGATGTTCTCCGGCTTGATGTCCCGGTGGATGATCGCCTCGGAGTGGGCGTAGGCCAGGGTCTCGGCTACCTCGAGGACCAGCGGCACCGCCCGTGTGACGGCGAGGCGGCGCTCCGCCTGCAGCCTTCTCAGCGACTGTCCATCCACGTACTCCATCGCGAAGAAGTAGCGACCGTCCCTGGTTCGCCCTTTGCTGAAGATCCACACGATGGAGGGGTGCTGGAGCCGGGCCAGCGCGTGCTCCTCCCGCTCGAAGCGCTGGATGAGGCTGCGGTGCTGCGACAGCTCCGGCGAGAGGACCTTCACTGCCACGGTGCGGCCGAGGTCCCTCTGCTCGGCGAGGTACACGGCTCCCATCCCACCCTGACCGAGCTGGCGGATGATCCTGTAGCCTTCTATCTCCAGC
>JACQZM010000252.1 GCA_016213885.1 Candidatus Rifleibacteriota bacterium
CGCCTCGACCTGCAGGTGAAGCTGAGAGGGCACCGCATCGAGGTCGGCGAGATCGAGGCGGTTCTGGCCGACCATCCCGGCGTCCGGCAGGGCGCGGTCTCGGTGGGACTCTACAGGGCCGGGGAAGAGCGCCTCGTGGCCCACGTGGCGCCGCGCCCAGCCGCGATTCTCGAGGTCGAGGAGCTCCGGCGGTTCCTCGGGCGGAAGCTGCCGGAGGTCATGGTCCCGTCCCGGATCCACCTGGTCGACGCCCTGCCGCTGAACCCCAACGGCAAGGTCGATCGTCGCAGGCTGGCTGAGCTGATGCCGGAAGAGGCGGCCGACGGCGCCCCCGGGATTCTACCTCGAGATTCCATGGAGCTGGAGATCGCCGGCCTCTTCGAGGAGCTCCTGGGCGTACCGGACGTGGGGGTGGACCGGAGCTTCTTCGATCTCGGGGGGCACTCCCTCCTGGTGATCCGGCTGCTGGCTGCGATCCAGACCCGGTTCGGCGTGGCCCTGCCGGTGGCGATGGTGTTCCGGGAGCCCACGGTGGCCCAGCTGGCCGGGCACGTCCGTCTCGGCCGGCGGGAGGTCCCCTGGACCCCGCTGGTCCCGCTGCAGGCCGGCGGTGCCGGCACGCCGCTCTTCCTGGTTCATCCGGCCGGCGGCAGCCCGCTGTGCTTCTTGCACCTGGCCCGGCTCATGGGTCGCGACCGGCCGCTGTTCGGGCTCGAAGCGGCGGGGCTGGACCCCGGCAGATCGCCGGACCCGACGGTGAACGCCATGGCGACCCGGTACGTCCAGGCGGTCCGGGGCGCCCGATCGAGCGGCCCGTACCTCATCGGCGGCTACTCCGCCGGCGGGGTGGTGGCGCTGGAGATGGCGCGAATGCTGGAACAGCAAGGGCTGCCGGTGGCCCGGGTGCTGTTGCTCGAGACGCTGCCGCCGGCGCTGACCGGCCACGGGGGCCCGGAGGGCGATGATCAGCTGCAGCAGCTCATCGACCTGGCTCGCTCCGTGGAGATCGCCAGCGGCCTCGCCGTCGGCCTGACCCGGGAGCTCCTCGAGAGGGAGCGCCCGGAAGACCGGCTGACGATGGTGGTCCGGCGGCTGAGGGAGCTGGAGCTGGTGCGACCCGACACCGGCTCGGAGTTCCTGACCGGGATGCTGGCCGTCGGCCAGGCCATGACGCTGGCGGTCCGGGCCCACGAGGTCGTCCCGTGCCGGGCGCCGGTGGTGCTCTTCAGGGCGACCGGGGAGTCGCCGGCCCCCGCCGGCGACGGATCGTCGGACCCGGTCGAGATCTGGCGGCTGCTGCTGGACGGCGCCGTCGAGGTCGAGCCGGTACCCGGGAGCCACCACACCGTCCTGGTCCCGCCCCACGTGGACGTCTTGGCCCAGAGGCTGTTGGCGCGGCTGGGCAGGTGATTCCGGGCTGTCGGGGAATCAGAGCCGCAACCCGAGGCCCGGGGCGCCGGCGGAGCGCTGGTCCAGGCGGGACACCATGGACCTGGTCATGGAGTTCAGGTACCAGCACCCCAGGAAGACCAGCAGCCAGTCGAACAGGGTCAGAGAGGGCACGGAGCTGATGATCTCGTCGACCTGGGAGCCGTCGGATACCAGGAACCTCAGCGTCCAGAGCTTCTGGTGGATGAATGTGGCCAGGCACAGCACGGCGGTGATCACGACCAGCTTGTGGAACAGGGTCGAGAAGAGGTACGAAGCGGCGAGGGCGAGCTTCCCGCTGGTCGCCTGGAAGTTCGTCGATGCGCGCTGCAGCATGCCGCCCAGGGTCTCCAGCGCCTGGCCGAGCTGGCCCGGCACCCTCCGGAACAGCTCCAGCCAGCCCGCGATCATCACCTGCCTGCGCTGGGACGGGTCTCCCTTCCCGGCGCGCTTGGCCATCCTCTCCGCGGCCTCCCGGAGATACTGCTGCATCTCCTTGGGGTAGTTGATCTTCGGCAACAACTTCTGGAGCGAGACGTCCAGCGTGGTGCCGGCCCTGTTCACCCTGAGAAACGCCCAGTTCGCCGTGAGACGGTACTTGGAGAGCACCTGGCCGAGCTCCTCCCCCAGGTTGTTCAGCGACTTCTTGCCGTGGGGGATCCCCTTGATGCGGGTCCGCTCGTCCCACTCCCGGTAGACCTGCACCATCTTGGTCTTGACCTCGACCAGGTCGATGTCCGGGGGCAACGCCTCGAACGACTTGATCGCCAGGTCCACCGCTCTGTCGTAGTTCCGCGAGGAGAGCGCCGCCATCGCTTCCTGGTAGTCTTGCAGGAACTCCACGTCGATGTGGCCCACGGTCCCGAAGTCGATGAGGCATACCCAGTTCTTCTTCAGAAGGACGATGTTGCCGGGATGGAGGTCGCCGTGGAAGAGGTGGTCCTCCAGGAGCTGGCGGTTGTACGAGACCAGGAGGTTGTGGCCCACGGTCCGGGGAACCACCCGGTTCGTCCTGAGCCACCGCTTGAGCCGGGCCGGCTCTTTCTCCAGGACCGAGAGGTAGTCGGTCATGAAGACGCCGTCGATGTACTCCATCACGAGGACTCTGCGGGAGCTCCGGCGGGGATACGGCCTCGGGGCGTAGATCTTGCGGTGACGCTTCAGCTTCCGTCTCACGCGCTGGAGCGCCGCCAGCTCGAACCGGTAGTCCAGCTCCTCCTCGACGATGCTCTCCAGCTCCCGCCACACGTCCCCCCAGCCGAAATGGGACAGGCCGGAGAACTGCTGCAGGAACCAGAACAGCCTTCCGACCAGGGCCATGTCGCTCCGGAAGAGGGAGGCCGCCTCCGGGCGCTGGACCTTCACCGCCACCAGCTCGCCGCTGCCGCGCAGCCGGGCCTTGTGGCACTGGCCGATCGACGCGGCAGCCACCGGACGATCGTCGAACTCCGAGAAGACCGACTCGAGCGGCCGGCCGAGATCCTCCTCGATGATGCGACGCGCCTCGTGGCCGGGGAACGACTTGACCTCGTCGTGGAGCCGGCCGACCTCCAGGCAGAACGGACCCGGCAACAGGTCGTGCCGCAGGGCGATCAGCTGACCGAGCTTGATCCAGACGCCTCCCAGCTGCTCGAACGTCTCCCGGACGAGCGTCCCGGCGCCTGCCGCGTCCAGCGTTCCCTTGGACTGCCCCCTCAGCAGCAGGAAGACCATCCTGCCCAGACGCCAGAAGACGATCCAGCCGCGATTCCGACCCGACGGGATGCTCTTCTGCTCCTCGCAGCGATACGGGCGGTCGACGAGCTGGGTCGGCACCAGGTCCGGATGGAGCAGCCCCCGCCGCCTGTTCCGGCGACCGGTCTCGAGCGGCGGAAAGACGACCTCTGGAATCGTGGATCTCATGGGCGAGTTCATCGATTCTACTTGAGGACCATGATTTCAACAAGGGCGGTGGTCCAAGACCCGGCGCCTCGCCGGGTCCGAGTCGCGCCCCCGAGCGCGACCTCAATCCGGATCCCCTCCTCTTTCTTCTCTCTCCCGAGCGCGACCTCCAACCTGATCCTGTCCTCTTTCTCTCTCCCGAGCGCGACCTCAATCCGGATCCCCTCCTCTTTCTCTTTCCTCGGTGACTCTGCAGCCAGGCCGAGGCCTGATCACAGGCCCGGCTCCGCGAAACAGGTGGGGAATCCTGGCCTACCTCCGGGCCCGGCTGCGCGTTATACTACGGACGGACCGCGGCGGTCCGATCCGCACGAGAGTCTCCGTCCACGGGCAACGATGTCATACAGGTCGGGGACCAGATCGCGGTCTGCCAGCGGTGCGGCTTCGTGTCTCATGTCACGTGCTGGAACCGGCTGGGGCACTGTCCCGGCGCCGGCTGCTCCAACGATGGCGCGATCCCGCAGCCCTCGACCACCGCCCTCCGCGGGGTCGTGGTCTGTCCGTACTGTCGGGAGGCGTTGCCGGCGCCCGGTGTGGTCCAGTGCCCCCACTGCCAGGAGTACATCGACCAGCGCCAGCTCCAGGCCTACCTCCAGGGCGAGCGGTACTCCCGGTGCCCCGGGGGCATCAAGGCGCTGAGCGTCTGGATGAAGATCCAGGGTGGGATGATGCTGACGGTCGGCGTGACGGCTCTCTTCGCCTTGCTGGCCGACTCCCGAGGGGGCGGCTCGGCCCAGATGGCGGTCGGCTTCATGGTCGCGTTCTTCGCCCTGCTCGGAGTCGGCTTCTGGCGCGTGGGAACCGGCTTGCGCGAGGGACGGATCTCGTCGCGCAACTGGGCCCGGGCCCTGTTCTGGCTCCAGATCGTGAGTCTCCGGGGGCTGATCGTAGGGGTGATCTGTCTTCTGGCGCTCGAATCGACGGCCGCCAAGGCCTACTTCGTCGAGGGACAGAATCGGCTTCCGGAGAGCTGAAGAGGACGGGACCTCAGCCATGAGCGATCTCACCAAGTGGCCCTACGAGGGGATGCGCTGTCCCTTCGACGCCGTGGAGTTCGCCAGGGGCGACACGATCGTCCTGTGCCCCGAGTGCGAGACGCCCCATCACGAGGAATGCTGGAGAACCCAGGGAGGGTGCACCCAGTTCGGCTGCAAGGCCCAGGGCGTCGCACCGCTCGAACCGGTGGAGAGCCACGGGATCGAGGTGTTCAACGTCACCGCGGAGGGCGATCTGGTGGGCTGCCCGTTCTGCGGCGAGCAGATCCTCGCCGTGGCCCGCAAGTGCAAGCACTGCAAGGAGTACCTCGACCCCACTCTCCGCCGCCAGCGTGCGCAGTACCTGATCCCGGTGGAGAAGCAGCTTCCGACCGGGGCCCGTCTGGTATGTCTCGGCGAGACGGCGGTCGGAATCTTCGGCACGCTCACCTGCCTGGTGGCCATGGCCACCGGGCCAGCGAGCGTCGAGGCGTTCTGCGCCCTGATCCTGTGCGTCGCAGCGAGCGCCGTTGGGCTCGGGTTGAACTTCGGCCGGGAGTGGGCCCGCCGCGTCAGCCAGATGGGCGTGGCGGTCGGAACCGGCATCATGACCCTGGCCTGCCTCTGGTCGGCCATGGTCGGCAGGGGCCCCGACGCCTTCGTCGGCGGTCTCATCGGAGCCGCGTTCATGCTCGTCGCCGGCGGAGGGTGCCTGTACTCCCTGCGGTCCAAGGAGTGTCGGTCGTTCTGCGCTAGATCGTGAACCGGCGCTCGCCGTGGCCAGGGAGGGTGATCGCTTCGAGGGGGCTCCCGGTCCCGGACGACCAGGATCCCCCACCTGTGTGGCGAGGCCGGGCCCGTGATCAGGCCTTGGCCTGGATCGCGACTCACGCGGGAAGTGGAGGGGATCCGGTTGGAGTCGCGCTCGGCAGAGACAAAGAGGAGAGGATCGGATTGGAGGTCGCGCTCGGGGGCGCGACTCGGATCCGGCGAGGCGCCGGATCTGGGACGATCGGATTTGCTTTGTCGAAGCCCTGTGATCTGCTAGAATCGACGCAGTTGTCCACGGTACGTATTGACGACCCCGAAAGGAAGTCCTCCGGAATGACAACGGCTGAGCAGACTCCCAACCTGTCCCCCATCCTCATCGACCTCGGCAAGAAGAGGCGTCGGTCCATCAAGAGGCTCCGCCGCGGCAAAGGAAGACTGATGGAGAACATCTCCGAGACGATCGAGGAGCTCCGCGAGTCGGGCAAGATCGCCGCCGACGCCCGACCGGTCATCGTCCTCGTCCGGGAGCGGCGCCGCAAGGGCCGCGACGTGTCCCTCCCGATCTCCCTGACCTCCCTGCCCATGGCCGGCGGCGGGGGCCCCACGAACTGGTTCTAGGAACCTCTCGGATCGAGACCTCTCCGGTCCCCGGACGGCGCCCGTCGGCCTGACGGCCCCGCCGGTCCGGTCCGGTCCGGTCCAGAGTCCGGACCCAGGGCCCCTGTCGTGGCGGTCCGCCACGCCCTCGGCGACCCGCGCGCCTCGTGTCGGTCCGGTCGTGGATGACCGCCGCGCGTCAGCGTGGCAAGCCATCGTCGAGGCAGGTCTCCTCCCGGCTCGGGTCCGCTGTCGATCGGGTCTTCCACGCCATGCGTGCACGATCGATCCGCGCCTCCCCGTGGGGGGCCTTGGTCAGGTCAGGCACCGGCAGCCGTGGACTCGGAACGCTCGAGCGTCACGTCGCCGGGGCCCAAGCAAAAGGCCGACCGGAGCTCGGTCCCGGGCCTCTGCGGGAATCAGCGCTCCGGACGGCCTGTGTCGATGAACCGGAGGTCTACCGGACTGTCCTGCGGAAGGTCTTCATCCCCTTCCTCTTGGCCTTCGCCAGGTACTTCTTCAGGTTCTTCAACCCACCGTTCTTCTTGCGGCGGCAAGAGCGCTCGTAGTCTCTCAGGAACTCCGAGGTGGCGGTGTTGTGGGCCCGGGCGAAGCCCAGGATCAACCGCGCATCGCCACGGATCTTGCGCCGCTTCCGGCCCTTCTTGTAGAGGAGGACGGTGCCGTCACGCGCTAGCATAGTGACTCGTTCGACCGCTGGTGGGATCCAGAGTTTCATGGGCGATCTCCTGATTCTGTTCGGGCCACCGTTTCTTGGTGCAATCATACTAACACGAGACGTGGTGCGCCGGTACTCCGTCGATGACCGCCTGGAATGCCTCGAATGACGACCGCCAGCCAAACCGGTCCCGACGCTGCCCGGGCCGAGGAGGACTTCCTCTTCGATGGGCCCCGGAAGACCAGAGGGCTGGTCAAGAAGAGGTGGCTGCCATCCCCGCTGCCACGGGGCGCCACCGGGGCTCCGGCTTCCGCGGCCCCTGCGCCGGTCGATGCCAGGGCGATGAAGCGACTCTCCGATCGTGCTTTCGATATTCTCGTGGCCGGGCCGCGACAGGAGGCCGAAGAGGCCGCAGCGGGCGGCCGCGAGCTCCGGGAGATTCTCGAGGAGCTGGGCGGAACCTGGATCCACGTCGGCCGCCATCTGGCCAGCCGGAGCGATCTGTTCCCCGGTTCCTTTCTGGATGAGCTGAGTCAGCTCAGGGATCGCAGCGCCGCGACCCCCACGGATTCGATCCGCACGATCGTGGAGGAGGATCTAGGCCATCCGATCGACCGGCTGTTCACCTCGTTCTCGGAGGAGCCGGCGATCGTCAGCTCCCGGCTGCAGACGCACCTGGCGTGCCTGCGACAGACCGGTGAGCAGGTCCGGGTGTCGGTGCTCTATCCCCGGTGGCTGGAGAGACTCGACGAGGACCTCAAGGGCATTGGCCTCCTGACGGCCAGGCTGTCGGCCAGCGAGGACCTGCTGCACTTCCCCTGGGTCGACATGGTGAGAACCAGGTCGGCGGAAGCCAGACGCACCAAGGACTTGCGGCTGCTGGCCAACTCCCTGGTAGCGATGCGAGGCGTGGTCCGTCGTCAGCGGAGGTTCCTGGCCCCGAAGCTGTACCGGAAGCTCTGCACCGAACGAGTGCTGGTGGTGGAGCAGGTGGACGCGCCGACGCTCCAGGAGTTCTTGACGGCCCTGGAGCACGACGAGGATCGTACGTTGATCTGGTGCGGCGAGAACCGGATCCACCCGGAGCGCCTGGCACGACGGCTCCTCTCCTACGCCCTCCGCCAGATCTTCGAGTCAGACGACTTCCTGGCGAACCTGAACGCCGGCGGCCTGCTGGTGCTCCGGAGGAGTGCGCTCTGCCTGAGGATCTACGGTCTGACCTCCCATCTGGAACGGACGCAGCGGCGGCACCTGGGGGTCTTTCTCAAGCTGGTGGCGAACGAATCGTATCGGCAGGCGTTCGAGCAGCTGCTCCTGCTGACCGAGCCGATGCCCCCTGTGGACCCGGCGCAGCTCCGGCGGGAGCTGGTCTCCACCATGCGCGCCTGGGGGCACAGGACGATGGTCGAGGCGTTCCCCTACCAGGTCAAATCGCTGGCCAATCTCTGGGATGCCGTCTCGGCCGTGGCCCGGCGCCAGAGGATCCTCTTCATCCAGCCGGTCCAGGATGCGTTCCGACTTCTCCGGGTGGTGGACCGGGTCGTGGCGAAGCTGGATGAGCGGCTCTCGTACCCGAAGGCGCTCCGACGGTTCTTCCCGGGGTCGATCGTGCGGACCGGGCGACTCAGGAGCGCCCAGGGCGGCGCCGCACGCCCGGTCCGTGCTCCCGACCCGTCCGGCCAGTCCGCCGCGGATGTGCCGTTTCTTCTCATGGACACGGCGGACAACGTCTGCAAGCTCCTCGAGACCGGCGGCCTGAACTTCCAGAGCACCAGCGGCAAGCTGGCGTTCATCCTGGAGATGGCCTGCCGGCAGTTCCGGGTCCTGATCCTCCTGTCCGGGCTCTTCTTCACTGCGGCTCTGGCCCATCAGCGTGCGGTGCCGATCCACTCGGTCAGCCAGGTGGCCAGCTCCCTCTACAGCTGGGCCTCGTTCCTGCCGCGCCTGGGCTGGATCGACTGGGTCTTGGTCGTCGCGCTTCATGTCTGGACGTTCCAGATCGTCAACCGGTTGATCAAGACCTTTGCCCGCACCGACAGCCACCTCCCCTTCGGTGGAGGGGTGTGACCTTTCCTCCGGGGACGGATGTGCGGTAGAATCCTGCGCGCGGCTCGATCCGTCCGACCGCCCGCAGCCCGCGGAGCGCCGAGCTGAAAGGAACGCCAGTGGTTAGCGAGGAGAAAGAAGACACCACGATCTACAAGGTCGTCGTCAATCACGAGGAGCAGTACTCGATCTGGCCCGCCGACCGTGAGAACGCCCTGGGGTGGCGCGATGCCGGGAAGACCGGCAACAAGGCCGAGTGTCTGGCCTACATCAAGGAGGTCTGGACGGACATGCGGCCGCTCAGCCTGAGGAAGAAGATGGAAGCCGCCGCCAAGACCAGCTCGCAGTAGAGGAGCGCGCGACCTCCAACCGGATCCCCTCCTGCGACTTCCGTGCTTGGCTGAGGTACTCTTTCGATGCGGGGCCGCCGAGATTCCGCACGGCGACTGGCGACCCACCTTGATCGGCGGCCCGTCGCGTTCCTCTTTGGCGACGAGCTCGAAGGCGTGACGGCGGGTGTGCGGGCGCTGACCACCTGGTCCTTCCCGCGCTTGATGCGCAGCGGCGGTAGCGGACCGTCCAACGACGGAGTTCAGCCGACGGCGGAGCCGTTCGGCTGGAACGATTCATTGGATCGCGGAGGAGCCCTCCTCCCCCATGGCCAACGCTCAAAACCAGTCCACCCACACCTTTCGTACGGTGCCATCTGGGCGCAACTCGATTTCCAGTGTATTCAGCCCCGCCCACCAGTCCAGTCCGAAAGGCAGGGCAATCCATGGTGATGCCACCGTGATGCTCAAGCGCTGTCCATCTGCACCCACCGACTTGTGGACAACTCTGAACATGCCTGTGGAAGACGACCGGAGATGGCCAGTGGTTTCGATCTCACGTGCTATCGTCTGCAGCTCCACCGCTCGATCACCAACCTGAACTGCAGAGAATGCCACATAGGAAAGAACGGCCACAACAGCCGCAGCAACAGCAGTGAAATCCCAATACAGCCAGGGGCCGTGAAGTTCTGCTGGCTCAGGCGGTTTCAGGTGGGAAAGGCAACGCAACACAAGAACGCACGCCACCACGAGTGCGGAGTCCTGAACAAGCAGCCACCCACGATTCTCCAGACCTGGGCTTGCGAGCATCAGGAGAAGGCAGAGACAGGTATACAGAACTGCCGTACAGATGGTACCCGCAAGAATGGCCGTGCCAAAGGCCCGGACAGTGTTCCAGCTCATGAGATGGTGACAGGGACATCCAGAAGGGAGAGGGAGCGGGACGGGCTCGTCGGCCGCAACGAGAATTGGCTGGGCGAGCGGAGAGTAGACGGTTGAGCGGCCGACGCGGCGAATCGGACCGTGCGCGACCACATAGGCGAGGCTCCAGGAGATTATGGAAAGAGGGCAGGGGTCCCTACCACTCGGCACCCACGGCATAATCACTCCCCAGGTCTGAAGACGGCCGAACCCCAAAGTGGTACCTGAAGATAGCGTCAAGAAAGAGAGCCACTTGCCTGCTGGTTGCCAGCTCTCGCAGGCGTTTCACGGCGTCATCCATTGCATCAATGGCGCTCCCAAATTGACCGGTCGGATGCTCCATGAACGGTCTCACCGTCGACGCCCCGGGACGCTCGCCCGTTCCTGTCGCCACAGTCGAGGTGGAGGCCGGCGCCGATGGGGCCGTCACGTTTCCGTGTGAGCGTGATGGGCCGTTTCTGAGAAGTTCAATCAGTTCGGTCTTCCGGAGTTTCTGAACCAGGTCCATTGGAGAAGACCCATCAGCGTTCTTCCTGTAAGGATTCGCACCGTTCTCCAGAAGAATGCAGATGATGTCGAAGCTTGGAGACGAGGTCAGGAGGGCCTTTCGCAACGGCGTATTGCCAGTCGCGTCCTGTGTGTCAGCTTCAGCACCACTGGCCAGGAGAGTCTTCATGATTGACCAGCACCTCGAGTCGGTTGCGAAGTGCAGGGCTGTCCATCCACGAAGGTCTCGAGGGTTGACGGCAGCACCATGTCTGATGAGGAAGTCAACCATCGCAAGATCGGAGAACAGCACAGCGTGCATCAGAGGGGTGATTCCCTCGTTGTCAGCCCCATTGATGTCCGCACCCGCTGCAATCAGGTCCTGCACCAGGCGGTAGCCCTTCCGAGAGATTGCGGTCAGCAGGTGCTCTCTCACTTGCACCCATGCCCCGGCGACCTGGATTCCTTGGGGACCTTCTGATCTTCTTCCCCGTTGACCTTGTAGGCGTCGCGAACGGGTGCATTGAGCACCTGCCTTGCAGCATCGCGCGCCCTTCGTGGGGCCTCAATTGTGGAGTTCCACACGTCAGAGGGGGTGGGCTGCCTATGCTGAAGACCGAGAGGGTCCCTTGCACGGACAGGGCTGATCGCAACGTACCCATACAAGTTGACGCCCCCAGCGAACCCGATCGGATCCCGCCGGGTGAATCTCGCCATTCCCGGCAGGTACCAGCGATTGCGCATTGGCTGGCAGAGGCTCGCTTGCGCGCCGGAGCGTCCGTCAGCATGAGTGTCTCGCCACTGGATGGGCTCTCGAATCGGCAACGCACGAGCCGGGTCGGCAAGGCCAACCAGCAGGGCAACGCCGACCAGAAGCAGCGGGAGCAACGAACGCCAAGCTCTCATAGGACCGGGAAGGGGTGGGGCCGCTCGCGATCTTGAGCGAGTGCCCGTGCGAGGACCGCTCTCTATGCTACCGGCCTCTCCGTGGCCGCGCAACTGATCCACGCCCCCCGATCGTGGATGGGTGCGCCGGTGGATGCGCTTGAGGTCCTCGATCTCGACCTGCGTGTAGATCTGCGTCGAGAGCAACGACTCGTGACCCAGGAGCCGCTGCAGGTGTCGGATGTCGGCGCCTCCATGGAGCAAGTGCGTCGCGCAGGCGTGACGACAGGTATGCACCGTGACGTGCTTGCTGACCCCCGCCTTCCGCGTGCACGCTTTCACCATATTGTTCATGTCCGAGAAGTCCAGCGCGCGTCCGCTGGCCGTCACGAACAGGACCGAACACGAGCGGCGCCGCGCGCAGGCCGGCCGCACGCGCTCCAGGTACTCCTTCACCCACCGGCACGCCTCGCGCCCCAACGGGACCACGCGGTCCTTCTGGCCCTTCCCTGAGAGGCCAAGCCGTTGCGGCGTGCCTTTCTTGGCCTCCGAGGAAACGACACGCTCCTTCTCCGGGAAAGCCCTTGCATTACTGGCGGTCCCACCGGGTGCTCCGGTCGTCGGTCACCTCTTCACCTTGGTCGACTGGCCAGCCACTCCCGGATCAGCCGGACGACTTCGAACACCCGTGGGGGCGGCATCCGGTCGAACGCCTCCAGGTGGACGGTCACGGCCTCGGGGCTGATGCGCACCGGTCGGAACGGGTGGAGGCCCCCGGGCGCCGGTTCCCGAGAGGATCGGTGCTATAATGCCCATCGTCACGCAGCGGGCGATGCCGACGCGGATTGTCCTGCGCTTCACCAGGGGTGGCCAGAACCACCGGGCCACCTCCCTACGATGGCCCCCGGTGGGCCTGCGGAAGGACTCTGTATGCGACTACTGGTCTTGGCTCTCCTGATGGCGGCGGTGGCGGTGCCCGTGGTGGCCCAGAGCTCACCGTCTCCGGCGCCGTCGGCCGGTCCGCCGATCGAGCTGGTCATCCCGCCCGGGGCGGTCCCGGCCAGGCCGGCGCCGATCGACCCGTTCTTCAAGAACGAGCGTGGCAAGTTCAGCTACTGCGTGGGCGTCAACATCGGTGGAAGCGTCACCAACCAGACCGTCGACGTGGATCGCGACCTTCTGCTGAAGGGCTTCCAGGACGCCCTCTCCGGCGGCAAGACCAGGGTCACCACCGACGAGATCCAGGCCACGATCCAGAGCTACCTGAAGGAGTTTTCCAGACAGCTGGCGGAGAAGGCCCGGAAGGAAGGGGACGCGTTCCTCGAGGCGAACAAGAAGAAGGATGGCGTCAAGGTCACGGCGAGCGGTCTCCAGTACAAGGTCGTCAAGGCCTCGACCGGTGCCACGCCGGCGGCGACCAGCACCGTGCTGGTCAATTACCGGGGCTCCCTGCTCAGCGGGAAGGAGTTCGACAGCTCGTACCGTCGCGGTCAGCCGGCTGAGCTGCCGCTGGCCGGAGTGATCAAGGGGTGGGGCGAGGCGCTGCAGCTCATGTCGAAGGGGTCCAAGTACGAGGTCTGGATCCCGGCCAACCTGGCCTACGGAGAGCGACCCAAGGGCCCGATCCCGCCCAACAGCACGCTCCACTTCGAGATCGAGCTGCTGGACATCAAGTAGGTCCCGGGTCGCCCTGCGCCGCCGGGCCGACAGGAGATTGCCCGCCGCAGCCTCGTCACGGCCGGGAGCTCACCACGAGAAGCCGACGGCGCCCCGCTCCGCCGAGAAGAGCATCTGCTCACCGACGGAGAGCTGGCACTGGTTCTGGATCGAGATCGCACCCACCTGGTGGGCGAGGTTCTCCTTGCGCTCGAACCGGACGCCCTTGGCCGCCTGGAAGTCGATCTTCAGCTGCTGGGTCTGCTCCTCCAGAGCATCGATCTTGAGTCTGTTCCAGAGCCAGGCCGTGGCCTGGACCTCCGTCGGGAACGCCTCCTTGTAGATCTTCGCCGGCGCACCCGGCTTGGCCACCTTGAGCTCGTAGGTCGGTTGTTCGGCCAGGGCGGGGCCCAGGGCGAAGACCAGCGACAGGACCGCGGCGACTGCCAGCGCTTTTCTCATCGAAGCCATCATCTCGACAGACCTCCCCTCGAAGGAGAGCGATCGCGGGGCCGTTGTTCGACCCCTTCCAAGATGAGGGTACGTAAGAATCTGCCATAGGTTCCCGGAGAATGATTCCCCGGGGAGAGACCTGGGGAGGGGCGGTCGGGCAGGGGGCTCCGGCTGTCTCGCTGAGCCAGGCCTGTGACCACGCTCCGGCCCCGATCGACGCTCACCTGGAAAGTGGAAGGAATCCGGTTGAAGGTCGCGCTCGGGGGCGCTCCTCGGACCCGGCGAAGCGCCGGGTCTTCTCAGCTGTCGCTCTTGCCGGAGAGCTGGTCCTGGAAGTTCCGGTTGCACTCCCCGTAGTTCATGCAGTTGGGGCAGCACGTCTTGGGAATGGCCCGCTCGCCCCTGAACCAGTTGATCTCGCACCCCTCGACTCGCTGGCAGCGCCAGCAGCAGTCCCAGTTCATGCCGAGCCCGTGGCGGCATTTGATCCACTCGATGAGGATGATGAGATTCACCAGGTTGCCCCGATCGTCGGTGTCGAGCATCAGCCGGTGGAAGTACTCGATCTCGTCGTCGGTCCCGTAGCAGTAGGTGATCAGCGTCTCTTCGGCGAAGGTGGGTCTGTATTTGGTCTTGGCCACTGGGCTGGGTGTCGTCACCGTGATGCTCACCGACATGCTGCACGCCCCTCAGCGGCATCACCAGGCGACGCGGGGTCGATTGGCGGCGCGCCGAAACTTGGGTAGCCTGAACCCCGGCCCATAGCTCGACGTCAGGGCGAGTATGACAGGCGGTCGGCGGGTTGTCAAGAAGCCGGAGGCCGAGGGGAGGCTCGCGCAGAGGGGCCCGGGTGCGGCCTCGAGGCCGCGACTCCCGGACACCGACCGAGGCCTGATCACAGGCCAGGCCCGACTCCGCGAAACAGGTAGGAGATCCTGGACCCGCTGACTGCGGGCTCGTCGGCTTCGCCGGTACGCAGGCGGGGGGGCGTCGAAGCCAGGGGGGGCCGCGCCGCGCATCGGCCCCTTTGGCCCCCGGAGCTGGCCCTCCGGGTCAGCGCCCGCCGAGGCGACAAGGAGCTAGCTGGCCGCGTCCAGCTTCTCCTTGAGCACCTCGAGGACGAAGAACGGGAGCAGAACGATACGCTTGAACCGGTGAGGCTCACACAGCAGCCTGTAGAGCCATTCCAGCCCGAGACGCTGGAAGCCCAGCGGGGCCCTCGCCTTCTCGCCGGAGAGCACGTCGAAGGTGCCGCCCACGCCCATCAACAGCGAGGTCTTGAGGCGCGGCAGGTTCGCCGAGATCCACATCTCCTGCTTCGGAACGCCCAGCCCCACGAAGATCATGTCCGGAGCGAGCGCGTTGATCTCGGCGACCAGTGCGTCTTCGTCGGCGGCGGTGAAGAAGCCGTCGCGGGCGCCCACGATGTCGAGCCCGGGGTACTTGAGGACCATCTGTTCCCTGGCCTTGGCGATCACCGCCGGGGAAGCGCCCAGGAAGTAGACCGAGAAGCCCCGGTCCCTGGCCATGGCGAGCAACCGCTCCATGAGCTCCACGCCGGGAATCCGGGACAGGATCGGCGCGTCGTAGAGGAAGTCGCCGGCCCAGACCACGCCGGCCCCGTCGGGGACGCAGATGTCGGCCTGGTTGATCACGGCCCGGTACCGCTCGTCGGTGAGCGACCGGTGGATCGCAAGGCTGTCCGGCGTGACCACGACGTGCTTCTTCCCGTCGCGGATCATGGCCTGGAGCCGCTGCAGCAGATCGCTCTCCGTGCGCGCCCAGACCGGCACGCCCAGGATCGAGATCGTCTCCGGCACCACCGCGGGCCTGGTGGACTGCCGGTCGTTCTTCACCAGGAAGCTGACCAGCTTCCACATCAGAACGAAGGCGAAGACCCCGGGACCCAGGATCAGGAACGGGTCTCCGGTGAGGCAGGCCAGGAGCGCCAGCAGGTTGCCGACCAGGCAGAACAGGAGGAGCACCGTGACGATCCGGTGCCGGGTGATGTTCCACCGGTGGGCCACCCGGTTCCCCTGGCTGCTGCCGAGCTTGGGCATCAGGTAGCTGCCCACGATCAGGTACGAGAAGAAGAACACCGGCGCCAGCAGCACCAGCGTGGGCGGCACGACCGAGAGGAACGCCAGCCGCTTGGAGGTCCCGACGATGGAGAGCGCTCCCGCGGTCATGGCCCAGCAGGCGGCCGCCAGCGACCCGGTCCGCGACGGCTTCAGGGCGAAGCCGTACACCCACTGGCCCGTGGTCACTCCGGCGAACAGCAGGATGATCGCGTAGGTGCCCATGGGTACCTGGCGCTGCAGGTAGAGACTGCCCATGAAGAGGTAGGCCAGCATCGCCAGCATCCCCTCGAACAGGCCCGGCAGCAGGGTGGCGAGCCGCAGCACCCGGGAGAACGCGAACAGCCACAGACAGGTGATGATCGGCGCGCCCGCCGTGAAGTACAGCAGTCCGCCGGTGGGGCTGTGGGCGAACTGGATCGACAGGCCCGACGCCACCAGGATGCCGTAGGCGATGAGCTCCAGGACCATCTCGCCGAGGACGCTGGAGGTGCTGCCCTCCGGCGTCCGCGCCACCAGGGTGTGGCCGGCCACCAGGGCCAGGGACGCCCAGGCCAGACCGACCTGCCAGGTCGCCGCCTCGGGCCGGGCCACCAGCAAGAGAAGCAAGAAGAGCAGGTACGGCGAGAGCCCGGCGAGGACCCGATCGGCTCGCCCGCCCCCGGCGAGCCACCGGGAGTTGCCGCTGACCCGGTAGCGGACCTCCATCCAGGCGAACACGAGGATGAGGCCTTGTACGTAGAGTCCGATGTGTTCAGTCACGGATCCGTGGAGTCGTTCGTACCCTGACGGGCAAAAGGACCAGCCATTCTAGCACAATTGTCGATAGCTGGACAGTCCCATGTGGCCAAGACCCGGCGCCTCGCCGGGTCCGAGTCGCGCCCCCGGGCGCGACCTCGATCCGGATCCCCTCCTCTTCCTTCCCTCTCCCGAGCGCGACTTCAAAAGAACCCCTTCCACGTCCTTAATGCACCGGTGCCGGTCATGCCGACATGGATCATGGCCATGCCCTCGCGACCAGGACCGTTGCTGACCATGTTCTCGTGTCTCGCCTTCCTGGTGGCGACCCCGGCCGGCGGCCAGGTCGAGCGTTTCATCGTCAAGGACCGGATCGCGACGCTGCGCCTCGTCACCCTGGATGGTGACCGGGTCGAGGAGCAGATCTTCGACGCCAAGGGAGTGCCGACGACCCGGACGCTGAACCTGGACGTCACGTACCTGAAGGAGACTCTTCCCGGCGCCGGCCCCGACGCCGTGATGAACGGCTCCCGGGCCGGCGAGACCCCGCTGGGGCAGGTCGTGACCACGTACCAGGACGGCGTCGCGGTGGCTCATTCGATCTCCTCCCGGCGCCGGCCCGCCCCGGCGGCGCTCAAGGGGGCCGTGGAGGCGCTGGCCGGCAAGCCGGTGGTCAGGGGGGATGCCCTGGCGCCGCCCGGCGGTTTCTCGGCCCACGGTCTGGCCTACGGGTTCTACGACAGCCTGGGCCTCTTCATCCCCTGGACGCTCCAGGAGCAGTCGATCTTCGGCGTGCCGGTCAGCCCGTCCGGCGCCCAGGCCGGCGATCTGGTGTTCCTGGCCCCGGCACCCAGGCAGGTTCCCGACCGCGTGGCGATCGCCACGGGCGACGGCCGGGTGGCCTGGCCGGACACGCGCCAGGGGAAGGTCGTGGTGGTGGGGCTCAAGGAGAGGCTGGGAGGGTGCGTCGTCAGCGTGAGGAGGATCGTCGGGACGCCCTGGGAACAGTTCATGTCGAAACCGCCGCCGGAGCTGCTGGCCCAGGTGAGCCGCCGCAAGGAGACCCCTGCCCCGAGGTGGAACCGCATCCAGGGCGTGGCGAGCTTCTACGACCACCTGGGGAGCGAGGCGCTGGCTCCGGATCAGGGCGACCGGGAGGAGACCCGTGCCGTGAGCTTCGTGGCCGAACCCGGGACGGCTCGAGCTCCGGTGCCCGGCCACGTCCACACGGCGGCGCACCGCTCGTTGCCCCTGGGCTCTCGCCTGGCGGTGAAGCTCCTCGAGACCGGCCGCACGGTCCGGTGCGTCGTGACCGAGCGCAGCTACTTCGAGAGCGACCGGTCGTTCGAGGTCTGCTACGAGGCCGCCCAGGTGCTGGGGCTCGACGAGCGGGGGGTGGGGATCGTCGAGGTGGAGGTGCTCCCCCCGGAGAGGCCAAGACCCGGCGCCTCGCCGGGTCCGAGTCGCGCCCCCGAGCGCGACCTCAATCCGGATCCCCTCCTCTTCCTTGCTCCCTCCCGAGCACGACTTCAAATGAATCCCCTCCAGTTCCCCGGTGACTCTGCAGCCAGGTCGAGGCCTGATCACAGGCCTGGCCCCGCGAAACAGGCGGGGGATCCTTGGAAGCCGGCGTCGGCCCTGCAAGAGGCCGCGGCGACCCGCGGCGGCCAGACCGCCGGAGGTGCCGACTCGGCGCCGCCCGCCAGGGAGTAGCTCCGGTCCGTGGAACCCGGAGTCCCATGTCGCAGACCCGCCCCGCCCGGGCTATTCTTTGATGACAGCCGACCCTGGAACCGGGTCTGCCGGCGTCGCGCCCGGCCTCGCGACGATCGGGTTCCGGGATCGCTCACAGCTGCACCGGTCAGGGCGCTCCGAGGGTGCCAGGATCCCCCATCTGCTTCGCGGAGTCGGGCCTGTGATCAGGCCTCGGCCTGGC
>JACQZM010000445.1 GCA_016213885.1 Candidatus Rifleibacteriota bacterium
CTCCATCCTGCAGGACCAGATCCTGGGCGACGGCGAGGCGACCATCGCCCGCTTCGGGAGCCGCTCGACGCTGGATCGCCTGAAGAGGGAGGCCCGCGATCTGAACCTCGAAGCCGGGCTGGGGCGCATCAAGAGCGACTTCATCGAGCCCGAGACGCTGGTATGGGAAGCGTGGCGGGTGCTCCCCCCGAGAGAGCGGGCCCAGATCGCCCACGAGATCATCTCGGGGTTTCTCGAGCGGGTGCAGCAGGCCAGCGCCGTGGATCCCCGGCCCGGGGCCCGGACCGAGGACCCGATGAAGTGGCACCGGCACCGGCCGATGCCGGTGTTCTGGCTGGCGCTCGACACGCCCGAGGCTCGGCTGGACCCCGACGATCCGGTGAAGCGCGAGCTCGAAGCCTGGAAGAACGATCGGGAGAAGCTCCTGGGGCGACGACCGGTCTTCTCGCAGACCGGCACGAAGCCCCCCTGGGACGCCGTGTAGGAGCCCGACCTGCTTTCGGTCCTGCCGGTTCGGCCGCCTCGCGCGAAGCTTCCGCGGAGTTCTCCGGGTGATCACCCGGCGATCACCCGGCGGACCTTGCCGTGAACGCGCGGGTCACTTGCCGACGAAGCTGCCCCGGTAGACGTGGTTCATCGCCAGGGTCGTGAGAAACGCCGTGAGCTGCATCAGCACAGCGTCCCGGCGTCCGGGAGGGTAGGCCAGCCCCAGCGCCCTGGACCGACGCTCCAGGTAGCCCAGGATGGCGTAGGTCACGTCCGGATCGACGCCGGTCCAGCGGTAGACCGTCGTGGCCAGCTCATCCTCGTTCCGGTGGATCAACGCCGCGGCCGAGGCCTGCCGGGCCGGCGACCGGTCGTGGTCGTTGCCGGCGCAGGGGGCGAAGATGCCCCTGAGATCCCCGTCCAGGCTCACGGGCAGCCGGACGCCCCCCAGCTCCACGTCGTCGTAGAACTCCTGGACCGTCTTGCGGATCTGACTCGCGTCCTCGTCCAGCTCCGTCGAGACCACGTCCGGCTCTCGATCACGGACCTCTTCCATCACGGCGGCGCAGTACTCCAGCTTCGCCCGGGCGATCGGAGCATCGGCGTAGAGCGCTCTCCAGTCGAGCCCTGGCGTCATCCACACGGCGAACGTCTCGGCCCAGTCGTCGTCGGGGTGCTTCTGGGCGTAGTTTCCGGGCAGGTGTCGGACGAAGTCCGGGTCGAACGGCACGCTGCGGTACTCGTCCACGTACGGTCTCGACATGGGGCCGAACCTGCCGATCCAGTCGTCGCGTTCATGGAGCCGGTAGGCGTAGTTCACGACGTGCCCCAGCTCGTGGCGGAGATACCTGAGGATGTCCTCCTCGTCGACCCCTTCGATCATGCCGCCCCGGGCTCGCTGGACGTCCAGCAGCCGTCGGTCCGCCAGGTAGAACGGGATGCCGATGGCGACCGTTCCGTCCGGCACGCCCCAGTCGTCGGACAGGTAGAAGACCGGCTTCAGCTTGACGATCCGGCGCTCGTCGAGTTCCTTCAGGAAGCGATGGACCGGTCGTTCCAGCGGCCCGCCCTCGATGCGCAGGTCGAAGTCGCAGATGCGGCGGGAGAGGATCGCCGGGGCGATCTCGAGCTCCCCGGGCGGTCGCGCCGGATCCTCCGGTACCGGTCCCGGCGCCGGCCGCCGCCGCTTCGTGGACAGCTTCTTCGGGGACGCCATGGGCCTGGGCCTCCTGGTGGGTCAGTGGACCGGGCCCGGGTACCAGCGTCTCACGACGAACTTGTCCCTGGTGGGCGCCGGGTCGTCGTAGCTGTCCACCGGGGTGAACTCCTTCATCAGCCGCCCCAGGTAGCCGACCAGCTCGTCGATCCTGACGCCGCCGGGTGCGCCCTCGACCTGATCGTCGGTGCGGCTCTGGATCACGTGCCCCCTGTCCAGCACGATGACCACGTGCTTGTGCCAGACGATCAGGTCGAACGGTTCCAGCCGGGCGGCGATCTCCGGAGGGGTGAGCCCGGCGATCGGGATCGCACGGCCGAACTTCACCAGGGCGCTGGCGTTCCTGGGGGTCCAGCCATCGGTCGCCTCGCAGAGCAGGCCGGAGCAGTCGACGCCTCGCAGGGTCCACATCTTCCAGGCCGTGTCGTCGAGCCGGGTCGCCGTCGGGTAGTACCGGAGCATCGCGGGGATGCCGTCGCGCCAGTTGCCGCCCCACACGTAGAGCCTGTTCAGCGCCGATCTGAGCCGGTAGCGGAGCATCAGCGGTCCCGGGAGCTTCCGGGGCCTCTCCCCGGGCCGCGTCGACGACAGGGTGACGAACCGGGAGTCGACGTAGTAGCCCTTCTTCGAGGGGAACGGGTACTCGTCCGTGGTGACCCTGAGCATCGTCGCTCCCCCCCAACCCGGCAGCTCCTGGTGGACGGTGAACACCGTTCCGGGGAACGCGACGGTCTCCACCTCCCGGACCAGGTCCGCCTTGTCGAGCTTGATCGACAGACCGTTCTTTCCCCCGTAGACAGATCGGAAGTCCGGCGTGTCGAGCACGGGCGTCGGCCCTCGCGCGATGGCCCAGCAGGGCCGATCCGGGGCAACGGCGCCGGTCCGCTCGACCGGGCCGCATCGCTCCATGCGACCCGGTCCGGCCAGGAGCGGCTGTCGAACCGTCGCAATCGAGAGCGGCCCCACGAGCAGAATGAAGAGACAGATCGGAGTTGGAGCCTTGTTCATGATGAAGCCGCGGGTCGAACCGTCGCAGGGCGTCGCCCCGGACCGCCTCCTTTCCCGGACGGTCATTCTACCTGATCCGGCGCCTCGCCGGATCCGAGTCGCAAGACCCGGCGCCTCGCCGGGTCCGAGTCACGCCCCCGAGCGCGACCTCCGACATGATGCCCTTCTCACGCTCCATCCCGAGCCCGACTCCATCGGCAGGGGCGTCGATCGTGGCGGCACGACCGGGGTCCGGGCGCCACGAACCGCGCCCCTACTTCTTCGCCGGTGCCTTCAGCTCCCCCTTCTCGTCGACCGGGCCCACGATCACCGTGGAAAACGCACCCGGCGCCAGGTACTGCCTGGCCACCCGGGTCACGTCGGCCACGGAGACCTCGTTGATGAGCTCCGGGTACCGGGCCAGGTAGTCGTCGCCGAGCTGGTACCGCTCCGCGTCCACCAGGAATGAGGCCAGCTGGGACGCGGTCTCGAACTTGAAGACGAAGCTCCCGGTCAGGTAGTCCTTGGCATCCTTCAGCTCAGCCGGACTCACCGGTACCTCGCAGATCTCCCGGATCAGCCGGGTCATCTCCTCCACGCTGGTCCGCCTGTTCCGGGGCGACGTGCCGATGTAGGCGGTGAAGGCGCCGGGCTCGAGCCCCGACGTGCCGGTGATGTTGGCCCGCACGTGGTATGCGAGCCCCATCTCGTCTCTCAGGATCCGCGACATCCGGTCCGCGAACCCGGGGCTCGTGCCGAGGATGTTGTCCATGACCTGCAGCGAGTAGTAGTCCGGGTTCGACCGGCGCACGCCGAGGTGGCCCAGGTAGATGTTGAGCTGCTCCTTGTCCATGAAGATGGCCCTCAGCTTGGGGCCGGCCTGTCTCTCGATCGCCGGCACCTTGGCCAGGCTCACCTCTCTCGGCTTCCACCGCCCGAACGCTTTCTCGACCTGCGACCGGATCGCCAGCGGATCCACCTCGCCGACGATCGCCAGGAGCGTGCCCGTCGGCGAGTAGGTGCGCCCGTGGTGGGCCACCAGATCGTCCCGGGTGATCGCCTGGACGGTGCGCTTGTAGCCGACGCTGGGGTGGTGGTAGGGGTGGCCCTCGTAGACCAGCTCGTGGAACGCTCTGGAGCCCACGGTGGCCGGGTCGTCCTCGTCGGATTCGATCTCCGCCATGGTCTTCGCCTTGATGTGGGCCACCCGGTCCGCGGGGAACGTCGGTGTGCTCAGGCAGCCCGACACGATGTCCAGCAGGAGCGGCAGGTCCCTGGAGAGGCCCTGCGCCGTGATCCCCTCGTCGTCGCTCTCCAGCGTTCCCCCGACCGCCTCGATCGCCGAGGCGATGTCGTAGGAGCTCTTCCCTTCGCACCCCTCCTGGAGCATCTTGCCGGTGAACTCCGCGAGCCCCGCCCTGTCCTCCGGGTCGAACCGCCTGTCGCCCTGGACCGTGGCCTGCAGAGCCACCACCGGGAGTCCCTGACGCGGGAGGACCAGCACCTTCAGACCGTTGGACAGGGAGATGCACGTCGAGCTTCATCGGCCGCGGGCGGCCGGTGGTGACCGGCACCTTCCTCTCGCGGGTCGTGGTCTGCGGCCCGTGCCCGGGTGCGGGACGGTTGAAGACCCGTCCGCCGGCGCGGTCCCTCAGGCCCTTGTCGCCGGGCTTGCCGGTCGTCCCCCCTGCGGGCGCCCCCTCGAGCGACCACCCCACGACCCGGTTGGCCGGCTTGAACGTCTCCCGGGCCACTCGCTGGACGTCGCCGGCGGCCACCTTTCCGACCCGCTCCACGTAGGTGCTCAGGTTCGTGTAGGTGTCCTGGAGATCGAACTGCCCGATCTTGTAGGCCAGGTCCTGGGCGGTCTCCTGGTCGAAGATGAACTTCGACGACACCTGATTGCGGGCCTTCTCGAGCTCCCGGGCCGTGACCGGCTCGCTGTCCAGGCGGGCCACCTCCTCGAGGATCAGCGATTCCACCCGGGCCGGGTCCTTCGAGGGCAACAGCTCCACGTAGATCTGGAAGACGTTGTGGGCGCTCCGCGCCTCGTTGTCCACGGAGACGGAGCTGGCGAGCCTCTCCCTCTCCACGAGTCTCTGGTACAGCCGGCAGGTCTTGCCCTGCCCCAGGACGTACGCCACCACGTCCAGCACCGTGGAGTCCGGGGACCTCCGGGCCGGAGCGCGGTACGAGACCACTCCCCGGGTCACGCTGGCCCCCTCCCGGAACACCACGCGGCGCTCGCACTCCTGCGGGGGCTCGACCAGCCGCGGCAGCGCCGGCAACGGCTGCGTCGCGATCTTGCCCAGCGCTCGTTCCGCCTTGTCCTTCAGGTCGTCGATCCGGAGATCGCCCACGACCACGAGGGTCGCGTTGTTCGGAACGTAGTAGGCCTTGTAGAAGTCGACGAAGGCGTCGCGGGGCAACGTCTGGAGGTCCTCGAGATAGCCGATGACCGGATGGCGGTACGGGTGGACCGTGAACGTGACGGCGTCGACCTCCTCGATCAGCTTCCCCCAGGGGCTGTCGCGATCCCGCTGCCGCTCCTCGATGACCACCTTGCGCTCGCTCTCCACCTCCTTGGGGTCGAAGAGGCAGGACTTCATCCGGTTGGCCTCGATCTCCAGCGCCCGGTCCCACCGGTCGGAGGCGAACTTGAAGTAGTAGGCCGTGAAATCGTAGCTGGTGGAGGCGTTGTTTCCACCGCCCAGCTGCTGGGTGATCTTGTCGATCTCGCCTTTCTTGTACCGGTCCGTGCCCTTGAACATCATGTGCTCGAGGAAGTGGGCGAGGCCGGTCTGGGCCGGAGGCTCGTGCATGGACCCGACCCTGTACCAGAGCTGGGACGACACGACCGGCGCGGCCTTCCTGTCCAGGGCGAGCACCCGCATCCCGTTCGACAGCTTGAACTCCTGGATCGGGAGAGGGTCGGCCAAGAGCGACGGCGCGAGGAGCGCGATGAGAAGAAGCGATGCGGGCGCGACGGGGCGAAGGGTCATGGCTGGGATCCTCTCGGGCATCGACGGGGCGGACGGTCGGCGACCGGAGTCTAGCAGCGGGGTCAGGAGGGTGCAAGGTGCCGCCCCGGCCAGGATCCGGCGCCTCGCCGGGTCCGAGTCGCGCCCCCGATGCTGCGACTTCAATTGAATCCCCTCCACTTCCTTGGTGACTCTGCGGCCAGGCCGAGGCCTGATCACAGGCCGCCGAGATCGAGAGCTATGTGGAGCTCTACATGACAGGAGCTCTGAAGGTACAACGACTAGAAAGGCAGGTCGAACACAAGAAACAAGAGAAGGCAGAGCTGGAAGCCCGCCGCGAGATCTACCAGCACGACGTAGAGCTCGACCAGATAATCGCCGTGTTCAAGCTGGGTTGCGCACTACTCGTACAGGTGCTCCTCCTTCTATACTTCGGGGGCAAAGCCATCGAGTTCAACACCTTTGCCAGACGCATCCTCGCGCTGCCAGGCACACGAATCGTGACGGACTCGGCGGAGACAATCAGGTTTCGCGCTGACCGCCGCGATCCGGAGATGATGGAACTACTGGAGCAGGCCTGCGAACGGATCAACGCAACGTACCATCAGCGAAACGGCCGAACCGTGCGCTTCGAGGTCTCATGGCCGAGCGCCAGAAGCCGTCATGCCACATGACCTTGCGCCAGCTGCAAATCAGCCGGAGATCCTGTCAGACGATCGAGACGATCGCCGACTTCCGGATCCGGTGGTCAGCCGTGACCAACCTCAGGCCATGGACCCTCGCCGTGGCGACGATGATCTGGTCGGCAGGATCGGGATGAAACCGGGCTCCCAGCCTCGTGCTCTCCAGGGCGATGCGGGCGGATAGCGGAAGGACCTGGAGCCTCGGATGGCTTTCGAGCGAACCGAGCAGATCGTCAATGGCGAGATGGAGACGGAGCCGCCCCTTCTGTTCGAGCTTGGCGATCTCCCACAGAGAGATCGCCGAGAGCCCGAGGACGGTTCCCCTGGCCTCGGCGTGCTCCAGCGCCTGTTCCTGGGTCTTCGATAGCCCCGGGTCTCCGATGAGCCACCAGAGCAGGACATGCGTGTCCAGCAGGAGATTCACCGCAGGGCCTCCCAATCCTCGGACCAGTCAACGCAGACGATGTCGCCCTCGATCTGGACTTGGCCGCCCAGGATACCCTTGAGAGGTGCCTTGACGAGCTCGAGCGGGACCACGCGCGCGATGGGCCGCCCCCTCTTGGTGATCACCAGTTCCAGGTTCGAGCGGTGGACACCCTCGAGCAGCTCCAGGCATCGTCGCTTGAACTCGCTCACTCCCAGCTCGGTCGCCGCCTGTCTTCTAGGCACGGGATCACCCTCCCTACCGGTCACCAGAAGCGTACCTGGGGTCAAGATGACCAGTCAAGTGGTCAACTGAAGGATTCACCGCGTCCATGTCGATGTACTCCGCGAGCTTGTCATACCGGACACCGACCAGCCCCAGGTTCACGATGGTGGCGCGGTACCCGGCGCTCACGGAGACATCGTCGAGGAGGGGCGCCTCTTCCCAGGCCATGGCCCTATCCTGAACAGGGCGAGGGATGAAGTCAGGGTCGTCAAAGTGCCCCGTGTGCGGGTTGTCACGCAG
>JACQZM010000446.1 GCA_016213885.1 Candidatus Rifleibacteriota bacterium
ATTCGAGCACCAACCACGCTGTTCACAAGACCTCGAAGGCACACCACCGCAGCGCTCTGGATGCGGCTTCTAGAGTCGGCCCGATTCCAGACAGCACAACAGGCCTGATTCTGGCTGGGTACCGAGGGTCTAAGTCCCTCGGGTGAACGCCGACGAGATCGAACCCGGCCCCCCGGATCAGGCGGATGTGCTCGCCGACCTCGTTCGTCTCCCTGCGCTTCCGGATCCGGTTCCGGAGGACCACAGCCAGGTGACCACCCCCGGCCAGATAGAGCCGCGCCTGCTTGTAGATCAGGCCCATCCCGCTCCAGAACCCCTGGCTCTTCGTCGACCCCAGGTTGGCTGGGTCGGACCCGAATTCCTGCATCGTGTGGAGCCTCTTCCTCTCGCGGATCTCCTGCTGATGAGCCGTGGCTCCGGCCGAGTGGTTCTGGAGGAACGGCGGGCTAAAAAGTACCATGTTCACCGGCTCCGGGGGCTTCCAGGACCGGGCGTCCCCCTGCGACAGAACGAGCACTCCGGCGGGCAGGTTGTCTCGGGCCAGCGCACAAAGACCGGGCTCGATCTCGCAGCCGTACAGGCGACCCACGGTGCCGTTGGTCCGCAGCCACAGCCCGCCCACCCCGATCATCGGGTCAGCGCAGACGCCGCCGGGCTGCGCCCACCGGGTGACCAGCCAGGCGCCCACGAGGGGGTGGTTCTTGCCCGGCGCCCGCATCGATCCCTTCACGACCCCTCGCCAATGCGACGTGGTGGCGTGACCTGGTACGGGGATCTCTTCCAGCAGGGCGGCCCTCCACAGAGACGCCCAGTCCGACGGGTGCATATGGTCAAGTATACGCCTGGAGAGCCGCTTGAGAAAAGGATCCGAATGTGCCCGGGCGATTCCTCTCGCGCGGGGATCTGCTCGTCACAAGCGAGGACGGACTCCCAGCGGGCAACGACCAGATACGGGTCGGCGAGGGTGTCCAGTCGGGCCAACACGAGGTCGAACGGGGCCCGGACGAGCTGGAACCGGCGGACTTGATCTTCAACCTTGGCTCGCCGCTGCTGTTGACACGGCCCCGGTCGGAAGGCACTCTCATGGGGACGGTCTTGCGGCGCACCAGGCAATGCCAGAGGGGGTCTACTTGAACGTTTCCGAGCTCGTGCACCGGATGCGGGAGGGCATCCAGGCCGAGAAACGTGCGGTCGAGAGACAGCAGGGCCAACTCGGGCGCCACGGGTCGATCAAGGTCACGGACGGCGTCCGCAGGATCAGCGAACCTGGCGAGTACGTCTACCGGTTCCGCCTGGCCTTCGAGGGGGATCTGCCTGAGGGAACGCAGGTCTTCCTCGAAACGGTGGGCCAGCGTTCCGCCGGGGAGATCGTTGCCCACAACCCAGATGCTGACTGGGTCGAGTGTGCGCTCCGGACCGACCTCGGGGAGGAGCTCGCCGAGGCCCGCCTGTCGGTTGTCAACACGGCCCTGCTGGACGCCCTTGACACCCACCTTCAGGCGATCGAGGCCGGCGTGATCGGGACTACGGAGTCTGTCGGGGGTCCTCCTGGCAAGGATCTCAGGCGGAAGGCCATCCGCCTTCTCGAGGGTCAGGCGGCTCAGGCCGAACCTCTGGCTGTGACCTGTCCGGGTCTCAGGCCAGGTCAGCTGCGTGCGATCGGGACGGGGCTGGCCCAGGAGTTCACCTACCTTTGGGGCCCGCCCGGCACGGGCAAGACCCAAACGGTCGCCCATCTCACCAGCGAGCTCGTCGAGCGCCGGGAGAAGGTTCTCCTCGTCGCTCACACAAACATCGCCGTGGACACGGCTCTTCGCCGGGTCCTCGATCTACACCCCGATCTCGTCAGCAGGACGATCCGGGTCGGTTACACGACCGAGATTCTGGACGGTCTGCCGGTCGCGCTTGATGTGGTGGTCGACAAGGAACTCCGGCGCGGGGTATCGGCAGTGGCGGCGGCCATCGAACAACTGTGCGAACGGCTTTCAGCTCTCTTCCCCAGGCACCAGCGAACCTTGGGAAGCAGGAAGGCCCCGCTCCCGCGTCGCCTTCGGGTGGCCACCGAGCTTCTGGGCACGCTCAGCAGCGACAAGCACACCGACCTCCGTCAGGAGGCGGCTCTCCTGGGACAGCAGGTGACCGCCGTCGCTCAGCGGCTGATCGAGGGGGCAGCCCTGTTGGGCACGAGTCTGACGCAGTGCTTTGTGAACCCGCTGCTGAAGCACCTTGTTACCGATGCCACCATACTCGACGAAGGCAGCACCGCGTCGGTCACCCACTCCTTCGTGGTCGGGTGCGTGAGCCGGGTACGGGTCATCGTGGCCGGTGACTTCATGCAACTTCCGCCGGTCCTGGTCTCCGGTGACGTGACCGCGAGAGACTGGCTCGGCCGGAACGTGTTCCAGACCGCGGGCTGCTCAGTACCCCAGAAGGACCATCCTCTTCGAGTCATGCTCGACGAGCAGTGGCGCATGCACCCCCAGGTGTCGGCGGTCGTGAGCCGCTCGTTCTACGCCGATCGACTTCGAAACGCCCCTGGGCTGCCCACCCTCCAGTCGCGGGACCAGGCTGTGGTCCTCCTGGACACGAGCCGGCTCAATCCCCGCAGCGAGAGCACGGAGACCGGGTCCAAGCGCAACATCAAACACGCCGAGCTCGTACGAAGCCTTGTCGAACACGCCCTACCCGGGTCGATCGCGGTCATCTGCCCGTACCGGTCTCAGGTCCGCGCGACGCGAGAACTTCTCCGGGAGTCTGTACCGGACGCGCTCCGGGACGAACAGGTGGAGGTGTTCACCGCCCACCGGTTCCAGGGCCGCGAGAAGGATCTGGTGATCTTCGACTCGACCGAGGCCCCCGGGACGCCGTGCCGATTCCTCGATGATCTGAAGAACCCCGACGCGGTCAAACTCATCAACGTCGCCCTGAGCCGCGCCAAGAACCGCCTGGTGATCGTCGGGGACTTCGGCCACCTCTTCGAGAAGCTGGGGTCGAACGCCTGCTTGACGGGGGTCCTGGCCAGCGCCCGCGAGATGAACGCACTCGAGCTGGAGGCCGGCTATGCCAAGGATGAAGAGGTGCTGACGGCCTTCTTGGCCAGAAACAGCACGAGGTGAGAGACCATGGAGATCCTTGCGACGCAGGCCGCCCTCACGGGTGCAAAGAAGAACCCCGACGGAGTGATCCGCGGCGTGGAAGTCCTGTCGAAGAAGCCGCCAGTCCTATCGGAGCCCTGTGCCTACCAGGTCAGCACGGACAGCTACCTGGTGTGGACCCAGGAATCCAGGACCCTCAGGCTCTGGGACGTCGTCCCGGACGGTCGCGTAACCGGCCGAAACCCCCTTGCCAACCTGCCGCTCGCGGAGCTCCGCAGGATGGGGACGCCCGACGAGCTGGTGCCCGCTGTCCGGGCAGCCCGGTCGGCGTCGGCGTTGGAGGGCATCGGTCTCCCCATGGAAGCGCTTTCCCGGCTCAGGTTTCGCCTCCTCCAGGCCTTGCATGGGACCCCGTTGCGGCCGGAGAACCTGATCCGACGAGCCGTGGGAAGCGACCACCTGGCTGACTTCCTGCGAGGCCGGCTCACCGAACTGCTCCTGAACCTCGACCCTGGACAGACCGAGATCGTCGATTTGGCCGGCCCGGGGCCAGTCATCGTCCGCGGCGTAGCCGGGTCGGGCAAGACGGCGGTCGCCCTTCACCGGATCCGGCGACTCCTGGGCGGCGCCAGCCCGTTGTCGCGGCCTCGAATCCTCTACCTTACATACAACCGATCGTTGGCGAGGGCCGCCACGGAACTGCTCGCGTCGATGGGGGTCCCCCCAAGCGAGCTGACCGTCCAGACGCTCCACAAGTGGTGCACATCGCTCGTCGAACGGACCGGGAGACTCCAGAGCCGACGCATAAACTCGAAAGGCCGGGCGATGCGACAGTTTGACGTAGCGCGGCCGGACTTTCCCACACTCTGCAGCGGCCGTTACGACCACTCCGAACTGCCGCGCGAGCTCGCGAATGCCGGCTGCGCCTGAGTTCGAACGCTTCATGGTTCGCAGGGCCTCGGGGTGAGTCGCGAGTCAGCGGTCCGGCCGGAGCAGCAGGTGGAGGGCGATCAGGGAGCGATCCAGGTGCGCCTGGAACGCCTCATTGCCGCGCCGTGCCAGGTGGTCGTCACCGAAGTCGAGCTTGAACCTCTTGATGGCGCGTTCCACCGATGTCCGGTGGCGCATCACCGCCTTGAAGCGTCGGGCCATCGGCGGATCACCGGGATCGATGTGCGGCAG
>JACQZM010000505.1 GCA_016213885.1 Candidatus Rifleibacteriota bacterium
GGTCGCCGTGGCGTCGCTGGCAGTCCTGACGTTTCTGCCGGTGCTCCGGCACGGGTGGACCGGCTACTTCAGGCTGATCGGCCAGTGGCGGTCGGGGCCGCTGCTTTCCGAGGCTGCCGACCCGGGCTCGGACGCCCAGGAGTCCAACCAGGGGCTGGCCGCGGCGATCTACCGCTACGGGCTGCCGGCGCCGCTGCCGCCGCCGGAGGACCAGGCGCCCGGGTGGTTCGAGCTGACCAAGGAGCAGGTGGTCTCGATCTACGTGCTGCTGGCCACGCCGATCGGCCTCGTCTAGGCCTGGGTGGTGTTCCGGGCCGCGCCGACCCCCACGGCGGATCTGCTCGCCTTCGCCCTGACGGCCGTGACGACCCACCTCCTGGTGAAGCGGAGCTGGGGGTACCACTACGTCACCATGACCTTCGTGTACGCGACCCTGATCGGCGCCGTCGGCGGTCGCCGCTTCGACCGGGGAGCGACCCGGTGGATCGTCGGCGGGGTGGCGATGGCGGCACTGATGCAGAACTTCTACTCCCCCATGATCGTGGGGAAGCAGATGTCCGGCACCATCAGCTCCTACGGGCCCACGACCCTCTCGTTCGTGGTGCTGGCGGCCACGCTGGTCCTCGGGATCTTCCGCCTGAACCCCGACCGCGGCTCTTCCAAGACTCCCAGGTGAAAAACACCGGAGCGGTCGCTCCCGCGCCCTGAAGAGGCGTGGGGGATGGACCGGCAGCTCAGCGTGGCCCGGCGGCCCGGATCGCCCCCGCGGGTGATCCGCTTCAGGATTCCGTCTGATGGATGAAGAGACCCGACCGGAGCTTGGGCTCGAACCAGGTCGACCCGGGCGGCAGCGCGTCGCCCTCGTCGGCCACCTTCATCAGGTCTTGCACGGAGATGGAAGACAGGGAGAACGCACAGACCGCCAGCCCGGCGTCCACCCTTCTGACCAGCTCGCGGTCGTCCCGGGCGCCGCTCAGGCTCTCGATCCGCCGGTCCGTTCGCGGATCGACGATGCCGAGGAACGGCCTCAAGAGGCGCTCTTGCAGCCGGTACACGTCGAGCCCCGAGATCGTTCCCCCGACCGGCAGGTCCACGGCAAGGATCGGGTTGTGGGGCTCTTCCCTGGAGGCGATCACCATGGTGCCGGCCAGCTTGCTGGCCAGGTCGAGCCCGTACCAGCGCCCGCCGAAGTACATGCGCCCCAGGCCCTTGCGGGGCGCCGACGGCGAGGCGGTCTCCCGGGCGTGGAACACCTCCCGGACCGCCGCGAGGAAGTGGTCCCGGGTCAATCCGCCCAGGTCTTTGACGAGCCGGTGGCAGGGCAGCGACTCCAGCTGGCTCGCCGGGAACGCGACGGCCAGCACGGTGCCTCGCTCCGGATCGCCGGCCCGCCCCGCGATCCCGGCCAGCTCGATGCTGGCGCGGCAGGCCGCCGCGGCGGTGGCGTGTCCGTCGGCGAGGTAGAGCCGGGGCACCCGGGCGAACGCCTCGACGAGGTCGGCCGGCTGGTCCACGGCCCAGACGGTGTGCGCCACGCCGTCGGAGGCGGTGAAGTCGAAGAGCGGGTCCCGGTGGGTGGAGCGCTCCACGAGCCGGTCGATCTCTTCGGAGTCCCGGTAGCACGCCAGGACCGGTTCGGTCTGGGCACGGAGCGTGACGAGGTGACGGGTCCGGTCGTCCTCCCTGGATCTTGGCGCGCGCTCGTGGGGCCGGACCACGCCGCTGGAACACTCGGCCACGGCGAGGCACCCGGCCACGCCGGTCTGGGTGTGGTCGCCTCGTCGCAGGCTGTAGACGAAGAGGCGGTCGCCGTCGGTCAGGGTGAGCGGGGCCTCCCGGACCAGGCGCTCGAAGCTCTCGAGCCCCTGGGCCAAGACCGCGTCGGAGCGGGCGTCGATGCTTGGCGGGAGGTCGATCTCCGGCCTGGTCACGTGGAGCAGGGAGAGCGGGTTGCCTTCGGCCAGGGTCCGCGCCTCGTCGGCGTCGACCGTGTCGTGAGGCACCGCCGCGACGAGCGAGGCGCTCCGGGCGGGAGGGCACAGCGCTGGGAAAGGTCTCAGGATCGCCACAGGCAGTCTCCCGGCTGTTCTCTCGTACAACGCTCTGAACTTCCGGAGAGCTGTACGCCGGACGGCGCCGTTGCCTCCGGGTAAGATGCCGAAGGCGGGACAGGAAGTCAACTTTTCTCCGGACGCCAGGTGTGGCATCATGGGGCCGGACGCTCCACGCCGATGGGGTCCGCGCCGAGAAGGAGAGCCATGGATGTCATTCGCACGATACGAGAGAAAGCTCGGTCCCGGCAGCGCCGGGTCGTTCTTGCGGAACCGCTCGACGAGAGGGTGTTGAGAGCGGCCCATCAGGTCACCCGGGACCGGACCGCCCAGTGCCTGCTCCTGGGCGACACGGCGGCGATCCGGAAGAGGGCCATGGAGCTGGGGCTCTCCCTGGACGGGATGGACATCGTGGACCCGGCGACGGACCAGCACCGGGCCGCGTACGTCGATCGTCTGGCCGAGGTGCGCCGGGCCAGGGGCCTCACCAGGGCGGAGGCCGAGACCCAGATGCAGAGCCCGCTCACCTACGCGGTGATGATGGTCGACGGTGGGCAGGCCGACGCCGAGGTGGCCGGGGCGACCTGCGCCACCGCCGACGTGCTGAGGCCCGCGCTCCAGATCATCAAGACCGAGAAGGGCATCACCAAGGTCTCCGGATCGTTCATCATGGTGAGCCCCAACAAGTCGCTGGGGACCGACGGCGTCGCGGTCTTCGCCGACTGCGCCGTGAACCCGTGGCTCGAGCCCAAGGAGCTCGCCGAGGTGGCGATCTGCTCGGCCCGGACGCTGAAGCGACTCCTGGGCATGGAGCCCCGGGTGGCCATGCTGAGCTTCTCGACCAAGGGAAGCGCGGAGCACGAGCAGGTCGATCGGGTCCGCAAGGCCACGGAGCTCGTGCGGCAGATGGCCCCCGATCTCGCCGTGGACGGGGAGCTGCAGGCCGACGCGGCCCTGATCGGATCCGTGGGCGCCAAGAAGGCCCCCGGGAGCGCGGTGGCCGGCCGGGCGAACGTCCTGGTGTTCCCCAGCCTCGACGCCGGCAACATCGGCTACAAGCTGGTCCAGCGCTACGGCGGCTGCGAGGCGATCGGGCCGATCCTCCAGGGGCTGGCCAAGCCTGTCAACGACCTCTCCCGGGGCGCCACGGTCGCCGACATAGCCGGGACGATCACCGTGGCGGCGGTGCTCTCCATCCGGGAGAGCTGACCGGCCGACGCTCTCCGCCAGGCCTCCAGTGAGCCTCGAGACCGGTCCGCTGGCGTCGATCCGGGTGGTGCTGGTCTCGCCCATGGAGCCGGGGAACGTGGGCGCTGCCGCTCGGGCCGTGGCCAACACCGGCCTGGGCTCGCTGGTCGTGGTCCACGACCGGGTCACCGGCTTCGCCGACGACGGCCGGGCCAGGGCCATGTCCGCCGGGGGCGTTCACGTGCTGGAATCGGCGCTGGTCGTGCCGACGCTGGCCCGGGCCGTCGACGACTGCGTCCTCGTGGTGGGGTTCACGAGCCGCCACCGGGTCCGGAAGGAGCCGGCGCTGAGGCCGCTGAGGCGGGCGGCGCGACAGATCCTGGCCCGGGCCGGTCAGGGGCCGGTGGCGCTGGTGTTCGGGCCGGAGGACAGCGGTCTGGCCAACGTGGATCTCGACCGGTGCTCCATGCTGGTCTCGATCCCCGCAAGCGACGCCTACCCGGTCTACAACCTGGCTGCCGCCGTGGTGGTGACGGGGTACGAGCTGCTGTCGGTCTCGACGGCATCGTCGGGTCCGGTGCCGGCACCGGACCGTCTCGCCACCAGCGAGGAGCTGGAGCGGCTCCACGAGTCGTGCCGCCGGGTGCTCACGGCGGTCCGGTTCCTGGGCAGGCGGGAGCGCCAGGGGATGATCACGCTCCGGGGCATCCTGGCCAGGACCGGGCTGCAGGTCCGGGAGTACCGGTTCCTGATGGGCGCCGTCGGCCGGATCGCCGAGGCGGTGGGTGTGGACCTCGAGGGCGAAGCGTCGCCGGCGGTGCTGTCCTAGCGCTACAACGCAAGATCGCGCCCCACTGCGGCCCCCACCTGGCATAGCTTGGCAGCCAACCCGACCGCCGGGGACGTGATCCAGGGAACAGGCGGCCTCAGGAAGGTCCGCTGGGGCGAGTCGGAACGTGGCAAGGGCAAGCGGGGTGGCGACCGGATCATCTATACGACTTCTTCCAGCCGCACGGGCCGCCAGGATCCCCCGCCTGTTTCGCGGAGTCGGGCCTGTGATCAGGCCTCGGCCTGGCTGCAGAGTCACCAAGGAAGTGAGGAAGTGTCTGCGTGAACTGTTGACGCACCGGTGTCCAATAACAGCAACCCATTGGAGGGTCACGATCCACCAGTCCCGGGGTCACCGTGGAGGCAGGGGGCTTGCCGAAGCGAAGCTTGGCCCCATGGCCCAGCTTCGGCGGGAGGTGAAGGCGCTGCGGGCCCAGGTTCTCTCGCTCCGGTCCAGGCTGGCCTCTCGCGGCGACGAGGTCGTCAACGAGCTGGACACGCTCGAGGAGGGTGTCGTCGCGCTCCAGGAGGAGGCCGGCACCGGGGAGGACGACAATGGCTGCCAGGACGACGACGAGTCCAAGATCGAGGCGGTGGTACAAGAGTCTGGCAGCTAGTCATGGCATCTGGTCGGGCTTCAGGTCCAGGATGCGCATCACCGTCTCGCGGTCCATGCCCTGGGCGAGCAGTCTTCGAGCGGCCTCCGCAAGGCCATCGGCCTTCCCCTTATCGAGGCCTTGCTCCAGGCCCTCAGCCCGACCGGTGGCCAGGCCCTCGGCCAGGCCCTCCTCGCGGGCGTCCGCCAGGAAGCTGGTCTGGTCGCGGCGGGCTTTGAGGCGACCCTCGTAGATCTCCTTCTCCATGTCCAACTTAGTGAGCATCGTCAGCACCTCCATCGCTCGTCTGATCCCCGGAGCGTCGAGCGAGGCCGGCAGATCACAGGGGTCCAGGTCCGGTGCGTGGCGCAGGAAGTACAGCCAGCAGTCCAGCGGTGTGGAGAGAGCCTCCGGCTTCCGGTCGAACTTCGGAAGCTCGAGGAGGTGAATCTCCAGGTGGTCGCTCAGGACCACCCGATGCTCGTCCTCGAGCAGCCGGAATCGGAAGTGGTGGGCGAGTACCCCACGGAACACGATGTCGTCCACGAACAGGACCGAGATCGTCGGCCGCAGCTCATGGTAGTCCTCCCCCTCGCCGAGCTGGCCGCCGTAGAGCTTGGCCCAGTAGTACAGGAGCCGCGATCGGAGCGAGGCCGCAGCGACCATCTGCATCTCTACGTTGAAGAACCTGCCCAGATGGTCTTTCACCTTGATGTCCAGGATGGACAGCTTGTCGTCGATGTGGAGCCTGTCGCTGAAGGGGTTGAGGATCTCGAGCTCCGAGATCATCCGGTCCGGCGGGAGCTGAAGGACGGCGTGGAGCAGGTGGACGAGAAGCGGCTTGTTGGCTTCGCTGCCGAACAGCCATTTGAACGCGAAATCCACCTTGGGGTCGATGCCGAGGCGCATGGCGGTGTCGGGGTCCCTGACGGGCACCGGG
>JACQZM010000506.1 GCA_016213885.1 Candidatus Rifleibacteriota bacterium
CCGGAAGTAGTTCTGGAAGGTGATGGTGGCAAGGGTCTGGTTCTCCCGCTCGACCTTCAGCCCCTCTTTCGACTCCACGGCCTAGTGGATGCCGTCGGACCACCGTCGGCCCGGCATCAGGCGCCCGGTGAACTCGTCGACGATGATGACCTGTCCGCGCTCCACCACGTATTCCTTGTCGCGGCGGAACAGCTCCTTGGCCTTGAGCGCCGCGTTCAGGTGGTGGACCAGCTTGATGTTGCCCGGGTCGTAGAGGTTGGTGCAGCCGATCGTCTTCTCGACCTTGGCGATCCCGTCCTCCGTGACGATCACCGTGTGGGCCTTCTCGTCCACCGTGTAGTCCTCGCCCTTCCGGAGCCGGCCGCACACCTGGGTGAAGCGCTGGTAGAGGTCCTCGGCCTTTTCGGCGGGTCCGGAGATGATCAGCGGCGTCCGGGCCTCGTCGATGAGGATCGAGTCGACCTCGTCGACGATGGCGTAGTTGAGCTCCCTCTGGACCTGGTCTTCCAGGGAGATGGCCATGTTGTCCCGCAGGTAGTCGAAGCCGAACTCGTTGTTCGTGCCGTAGGTGATGTCGCACCTGTAGGCCTCCCGACGGGCGATCGGGCGGAGGTGCGGGATCCCCACGGTCTCCTCGAGGTAGGTGGGGTCGTAGGTGAAGGAGGCGTCGTGCTGGATGACGCCCACCGTGAGCCCGAGCTTGTGATAGATCGCCCCCATCCAGCAGGCGTCGCGCCGGGCCAGGTAGTCGTTCACCGTCACCAGGTGCGCGCCCCGTCCCTCCAGCGCGTTGAGGTACATCGGGAGCGTCGCGACGAGCGTCTTGCCCTCGCCGGTCTTCATCTCGGAGATCCGCCCGAGGTGGAGAGTTATGCCGCCCATCAGCTGCACGTCGAAGTGGCGCTGCTGGATCGCTCTCTTGGCTGCCTCCCGGACGCAGGCGAACGCCGGCGGGAGGATCTCGTCCAGGGCGTCGCCAGACTTGAGGCTCTCCCTGAAGAGGTCGGTCTGGGCCTTCAACTCCTCGTCAGAGAACCGCTCGAACTTGGACTCCAGGGAGTTGATCTGCTCGACGATCGGTTCCATCTTCCTGATCTGTCGATCGTTCCAGGAGGGAATCAACCGTCTCAAGAAACCCCAGCCCCACATAGTCGCTAACGACCTCCTCCCAGTACAACCGGCCAGGACCACCCGGCCGGACAACCCGCCGCCGCGGGAAGATCTCCCGGCGCCAAGGGCGACTCGTGCCACGGACCCCGCCGGCGCCGCCCTCGAAGCGCGCCGGCGACAGAGACGCCAAGCTGCATGTCGTCAGGGTCGAAGCGCCCGCCGTGGCGGCGCGACCGGCCCGGGCGAGCGCGCCACGCCCTTCATCGAGCGAGGTCGATGAGGTCGGTCACTCCGCTTCCTCGATGATCTTGATGATCTCATCCTTGGTGTTCGCATCCAGGAGCGCCTGTCGATACTCCGGATGACGCAGGATGCGAGCCAGGCGGGCCAGCGCCTTCAGATGGTCCGCACCTGCGTTCAACGGGGTTGCCAGGAGGAAGATCAGGTGGACGGGACCGTGGTCCAGCGCCTCGAAGTCGATGCCCTCCCTCGATCGCCCCAGTGCGATGGAGGGTTGACTGATCGCTTCGTTCCGGGCGTGGGGGATGGCGACACCACGCCCTATGCCCGACGAGCGCTGCGACTCCCGGTCGAGGACGGCTCGCGTGAAGCCCTCCTGATCCTTGATGCGGTTGGCGGCCGCCAGCAGGGAGATGAGCTCCTCGAGCACCGCGACCTTCGACTGGTTCTCCAGATCGAGCTTTATCAGCTCGGGCTGGAGAAGGTTGGTCAGCCTCATATGAGCTTGCCCTCGGGTACGAGCGGCCCGTCTTCCGGCGAGCCGCGATCGAATGCGTCGACGCTGGGGGGTGTTCGCCGGCCTGCAGCCGTCGAATCGAACGGCATTCTCGGGCCGCCCCTCGAACGGGGCCGGCCGCGCGAGCTCACCGGTTGCCCGGCTCTATCAGGCCGATGTTCCCATCGCTTCGCTTGTAGACGACGTTCACCTCGTTCGTCTCGGCGTTGGCGAACACCATGAAGTCTTGCTTGAGCACCTGGAGCTGCATGGCGGCCTCCTCGACCGACATGGGCTTCATGGCGAACGCGTGCGTCCGGATGATCCGGGGCTTGCCGGTAGCCTTGGCCGTTCTCGCCGTTCTCTTGGCCTTGGGGCGAGCCGCGGGCTTTGCCACGGGGGCGTCCTCGATCTCTTCCGGCTCGGCCTCGGGCGGCGGAGGGGGCACCACAGGGTGCGCGCCCTTCCTCTTGGGGTTCTCGCGCAGCTTCTGCTTGTACTTCTTGAGCTGGCGCTCGATCTTCTGGATCGCCCCGTGGATGGCGCCGAACATGTCTTCCCGCTGCTCCATGGACTTCAGGACCGTGCCGTTCGCCCACACGGTGACGTCGGCCCGGCAGCTCTGGCCCTCGTTCTTCCTCTTCACCATGGACAAGGTGATGTCAGCTTCGATGATGTGATCGAAGTACCGCTGGATGGCCTCGATCTTGTCGCTGGCGTACTCCCGAAGCGGCGCGGTGATCTTCATGTTCTTGCCGCTCACGATGACGTTCATTATCCAGTACCTCCTGGGAACAGGGGATTTCACGGTATCATAGCACGCACCCGAGGTCGAGTCAAACGCCTGCCGGAGCCCGGAAAGAGCCGGCCGATGCCGCGGCGCCGGGCCGGTGACCGCACGACGCGTACCGGCGGTCGCGCCGACCGAGGTCCGGGCACGACCCGGATCCGGCGGGGCGCCGGACCTTGAGAAAGAGGAGGGGATCCGGATTGGATTCGCGCTCGGGACAGAGAAAGAGGAGGGGATCAGGTTGGAGGTCGCGCTCGGGGGCGCGACTCGGATCCGGCGAGGCGCCGGATCTTGAGGCGCCGGATCTTGAGAAAGAGGAGGGGATCCGGATTGGATTCGCGCTCGGGGGCGCGACTCGGATCCGGCGAGGCGCCGGATCTTGAGGCGCCGGATCTTGACTGGCGATCCGTGGACGTGGTTTAATGTCCCCGCCTGATTCGTTCTCTTCGAAAGGGCGGATGGATGAGCTGGATCGTCTTGTTGAAGATACTGCACGGAGCGGCGTGCATCATTTTGATCGTGATCGTGCTGCTCCAGGCGGATAAGGGAGAAGGTCTTTCTGGAGCGTTCGGCGGCGGCGGCGGGGCCGCCATATTCGGCAAGCGCGGAGCCACCGGGTTCTTCGCCAAGGCCACCGCGGGCGCCGCGATCGTTTTCATGCTGACGTCGTTCTGGCTGGGATGGAAGGGCGGGCCTGCTCCGGTACCCGGGGCAAAGGTGCCGGTCCGTACGCTCCCCAGCGACGCAGACTTCCCGGTGCAATAGGCACCGGCTTTCGTTCTCCCGGTCCGCACCGGCTCCCGCCCGGTGCGGACGAGCCGTGCATCGCTCCGTGGGCGGTCGACGCGGCGTGGACCGCGTTCTTCGTCGGGCAGCCAGAGTTCACCATCCGCACGTGGAGGCCTAGGTTCACGTGCTCTACTTCTTCGTCGCCCTGCTCGGGGTCGGAGTCGGCTACCTCGCGCGATTCCTGCTCGACCGTCTGATGCTGGAAGCTCAGCTCAGGGCAGCCGAGTCGTCGGCCAGGAGCATCACAGAGAACGCCCAGCTGAAGGCCGAGAACCTGCTCTCGGAGCTTCGGCTCAAGTTCAAGGAGGATGAGGAACGACGCCGGCTGACCCTGGAGAGCGAAGCTCAGTGGCGGCGCAAGGAGCTCGACGCCCTGGAGGAACGGCTCGTCCAGAAAGAGGGGCGACTCGATCAGCGGGGCGAGGATCTGGACAAGTGGGAGGCCCGGATCTCGGAGCAGCTGAGGGCCGTCGAGGCCAGGGACAAGGAGCTCGCATCCCTGGTCTCCCAGCATCGGACGGAGCTCGAGAAGATCGGCGGGCTCACCCAGGCCGCTGCCCGGGAGCAGCTGCTGGCCGCCGTCCAGGCGGAGCTGGAGTACGACGTGGCGGTCCGCGTGAAGGAGGCGGAGGCCCGGGTCCGGGAGGAGTCGAAGCGTCGGGCGGCCAAGATCCTCGCCCAGGCGGTGCAGCGGTGCTCCGTCGACTTCGCCGCTGAAGCTCTGATCACGGTGGTACCGCTGCCCTCCGACGAGATGAAGGGGCGCATCATCGGCCGCGAAGGCCGCAACATCCGGGCGTTCGAGACCCTGACCGGCATCGATGTCATCGTCGACGACACGCCCGAGGCGGTGGTGCTCTCGGGGTTCAACTCCATCAAGCGCGAGATCGCCCGGATGACCATGGAGAAGATGGTCACGGATGGCCGGATCCACCCGGCCAAGATCGAGCAGGTCTACGAACAGTGCCAGCGGGAGCTCTACCAGACCATCCGCGAGACCGGAGAGGATGCCATCCTCAAGCTCGGCCTGGCGGGCATGCACGAGAAGCTCGTCGCCGAGGTGGGGAAGCTCCGCTACCGCACGAGCTTCGGCCAGAATCTCCTGGAGCACAGCCTGGAGGTCGCCATGCTCGCGGCCACGATAGCGGCGGAGGTGGGGGCCAACGTGGCCTTGACCAAGCGGGCCGCCCTGCTCCATGACATCGGGAAGGTGTGCGAGGGGGAGGGGGAGGGCTCTCACGCCATCCTGGGCGGCGAGATCGCCCGGAAGCTCGGCGAGAAGGAAGAGGTCGTGAACGCCATAGCGGCCCACCACGAGGAAGTCGAGCAGAAGACCGTCGAGGCGATCATCGTCCAGGTGGCGGACACGCTCTCGGCGGCCCGGCCCGGCGCCCGGCGGAGCACCCTGGAGAGCTACATCAAGCGGCTCGAGAACCTCGAGAGCATCGCCAGGGAGTTCAAGGGCGTGAGCCATGCCTACGCCATCCAGGCAGGCCGGGAGATCCGGGTGCTGGTGAAGCCCAGCACGGTCGACGACGCCATGTGCGCCAAGCTGGCCACGGAGCTGGCCAAGAAGATCG
>JACQZM010000507.1 GCA_016213885.1 Candidatus Rifleibacteriota bacterium
CTCGGTCCACCCGTCCTCGGGACAGAGCGATGGGTCTGCGGCGACGAAGAGGACGGAGGCGGGTCCCAGCTTGGTTCTCAGCCGCGCCACCGTGAGGCTCAGCGGCTCCCGCTCGCGCACGTCCCGATCGAACAGGGTCCGGGCCGGGCCATCGACCGATCGTCGTCTGCCCGGCGAACCGGCCCGCCCCGGCGGCGACAGCCGCGCGTGAACCGACATCTTCGTGACCCGGCCCGCCTCGACCCCCTCGAGCTTCAGGGAGAGCCATCCGAGCAGCTGGTGCGACGTCAGATCGGATGCCTCGCTCACCGGCAGGTCCACGACGAGTCGCTGATCGCTCCCGGTTTCTCCGTGGAAGATCAGGCTGAGGGTCTCCAGCGGCTCCCCGAACCCACACAGAGACGACAGCAGCTCATCCAGCGGCCCGGACAGCGCGAACAGCAGCTGCTCCACGGTCTCGTATCCGCACTCCGGCTCGATCGACCGATGGTACTGTTTCCCGGGAGACCATGGCTCGAAAGGAAGCGGATCCTCCCCACGCGCCAGGCGCCACCCGAGCACCCCGTCGGGGCCGTAGCGGTCAGCGACCTGTCGTCCGCTCAACCGCGACAGGTCGCCGATCGTCTTCAACCCGAGGACCACCATGGCGTCTCGCACCTCCACCGGGATCGGAAGCCGCGTCAGCGGCAGATCGCTCAACGAGCCCCCCCTTTCCGGGCCGTACAGAGCGATCATGCGCGCAGCGAACCGCCCACTCCCCACCCCGAACCGCGCCGTGAGCCCCGCCTCCGCCATCACCCTCTCGAGTCGCTCGATCAGCGCCGCTGGGGCGGGGTAGAGGCTCTTCAATGCGCCCAGCTTCACGTAGATCTGGCCGGGATCACGACACTCGATCGGCGAGGCCACGGCATGGATCGCCTCGAGCACCTCCTCGTGGCAGCGGCGTGTCCGCTCGGGGTGAGGAAGAACCACGGTGAACCGGGTGAAGGCACGGGCCTGCGCCACGGTCTGTCCAGACGCCACGCCGTACGGCGCGAGTCGTGGATCGACCTGGAGCAACCTGCCCTGCGCATCGTCGCGGGTCGCCAGAGCGCAAGGCTCCGCCGGTCCGGGGCCGGCGAGCACCTGCAGCTCGAACCGGGGGATGAAGATGCAGAGGAGCTCATGAGGAGTCGCCATGGTGAACTCCTCCTCGAGGCCGTTCATGAAACGATGCGATCAGACGCCCGTTCACCTCCCGCGGGTACACCGTCGACTTCACCCCGGGCAGCGGAGCTGTCGCGAGGATGAACAAGCTTCGCTGGCCTCCCCGGGCATCCCGGACCAGGCGCGTCAGCGAAAGCTCCAGCCCACGGTTCAGAGCGGACAACTCCGGCAGATCCACGACAACCAGCCGGACGGCACCGCCCACCAGGAGGACATGGGCGGCCCACAACGCCCCCCTCAGGTCCGGGGGCCGGACCCAGACGAGGCGGCTCAATCTCACCCCCAGCCGGGCCGCTCCGGCCGGGTAGAACCCGCCGGCCAGATCGATCCAGGCGCTCCAGGCACCCTCGGTCGATCTGGAAGCAACGAGCTGCAGCGCCAGGGCTGTACGCCACCGTCCGATCAGTGCGACCGCTCCCTCGGAGTGGAGCAGCCGCTCCACTCCCGTGAGCTGCAAGCCTGGCAGCCGGGTCGCCGTGCCCCCCAGGCCCCGCCGGGCCAGCTCCTCGGTCAGATCGACGAAAGCTCGTCGTCTCGACGACGCCGAAACACGCGAAACACACTCACCTGGGAGCAAAAAAATTTCATCGTCCCCACGTAGCTCACCCTGGCGCTGCATCGCTCTCACCCTGCTAGCGGATCATCCGGACGAGCCCGGTGACACGCCCCTGGATCCGCACCTTCCGGACGAACATGGGCTTCAACTCGGAGTTGGCCGGCTGCAGACGAACCTGTCCACCCTCCCAGTAGACGCGCTTCAACGTGGCCGTACCGTCTTCCAGGAGCACCACCGCCACCTCTCCGCCCTCCACGCTCGCTTGCGGCCTCAGCACGATCAGATCGCCATCGAGGATGTGGTCTTCCACCATGCTCGTGCCGCGGACCCTGAGAGCGTAAGCCCCAGGGGGCGCCATGGCCGCAGGAACGACCACCTCCCCACCTTCCACCTCGATAGCCTCCAGCGGCTGCCCCGCAGCGATCGACCCGATCATCGGCACCCGCACCGCTCCCGACGGGAGAGCATCCTCCGGAGACCGGACGCGAGGGGCGCTCCGATCCGGCGGCCTCTGCGTCGGCGCACCGGCTCCCCGCTCGCTGCGGGGAACGCCCGGCGTTCGGCTCGTGGTGCCGCCAGGTCCATCCAGATCAGCCAGCTGCCGGTCTCTCCCCTGACAGAACCTCAGCCCGTGGGCCGTGCCATCGCTCACGAGCCAGCCTCTGGCCTTCAGGGTGTCGAGATACTGGCGCACCGTGGCGTACGAACGCCCCATCTCCCGGGCCAGCTCGCGGATGCTGGGCATGTAACCGTGCTCGGCGGCAAACCGTCTCAGCCTTCGCAGGACCGTCAGTTGCTTGCCCGAGAGATTCAGCGTCATACCATCATAATACACTCATTAACCACTCGCGTCAACTCCTTGCGACCTCGTCGAGCTGCCGGTGTTGACCCGCCAGCCGCGGCCGACTACGATGGGACAGGGCCCGATCACGACCACCATGTCCAACTCCAGAGGAATATCCAGACGCCTGGCCGACCGGATCTCCGACACCGTCGGATCCCGGTGGTGCCTCGGCTCGCCGGAGGAGCGCTGGGCCTACAGCTACGACGGCTCCCTGGCACGAGCCGCCCCTGACCTGGTCGTTCTCCCGGGCTCGGAAGAAGAGGTCGCCCAGGTCGTGAGGCTGTGCCACAACGAGGGCGTACCCTTCGTCGCCAGGGGCGCGGGGACCGGCCTCTCCGGGGGATCCGTGGCCATCGTCGGGGGGGTCGTGATCGGCCTCGCGCGCCTCGACCGGATCCTCGAGATCGATCCGGACGACCTCCTGGCGATCGTGGAACCAGGGGTGGTCAACCTCGACCTGTGCCTGGCCGCAGCCCGGCACGGTCTCGCGTTCATGCCCGACCCGGCCAGCCAGAAGGTCTCCACCATCGGCGGTAACGTGGCCAACAACGCCGGTGGCCCCCACTGCCTGGCCTACGGCGTCACGACCCAGCACGTGATCGGTCTCACGGTGGTGCTGCCCGACGGCGAGCGGATCGACCTGGGCGGACCGCTGGCCGACGTGCGGGGCTACGATCTGACCGGCCTCTACGTGGGCTCGGAGGGGACCCTCGGCATCGTCACCCGGATCATCTGCCGCCTGTGCCCCCGCAGGGAGTCGACGGTGACGTTGCTGGCCGCATTCTCGGCCATGGAGCCTGCGGCGGCGGCCGTCACCCGGATCATCTCCGAGGGCATCGTGCCGACTGCCCTGGAGATGATGGATGGCCCCATCATCAGGGCGATCGAGGAGTCGTTCCACGCGGGCTATCCCGTGGAGGCGTCGGCGATCCTCCTGGTGGAGGTCGAGGGGCTGGCCGAAGGGCTGGCCAGCGTCAGCTCCCGGATCCGGACGATCCTGGATGCGGCCGGCCCGATGCTGGTGAGAGAGGCGACCTCGGAGGGCGAGCGCCAGCGGCTGTGGGCGGGCCGCAAGGGGGCGCTGGGGGCGGTGGCCCGGCTCAACCTGAGGTACCACCTCCAGGACGGAGTGGTCCCGCGGTCCCGGCTTCCCTCCGTGCTCGAGCGGGTGGCGGCGATCGGACGGGAGCTCGACCTGTCCATCGTCAACGTCTTCCACGCCGGCGACGGCAACCTCCACCCGCTGATCCTGTTCGATCCGGACGATCCCGATCAGATGCAGCGGGCCACCGTGGCCGCGGAGCGGATCATCAGGAGTTGCGTGGAGGCGGGCGGCACCCTGACCGGCGAACACGGCCTCGGCCTCGAGAAGAACAACTGGATGGGCTGGCTCTACACCGCAGAGGATCTGGCCGTGATGAAGCGTGTCAAGGACGCGCTCGACCCCCGGGGCATCGCCAACCCGGGGAAGCTCCTGCCGTCGCCTCTGTCGGCCCACCAGCCGCTGGCCGCCCCGGACCTGTCGGCCGGCGGCCCCCGGTGACATCCGTCCCGGCCGCGGCCAAGGGGCGGCCAGATGGGACTCCTCTTCCTGAGCCCGGTCCTCATGCCCACCACCTCCGGTGATGAGTCCACCACGGAAGCTCGAAGAAAGTCCCGGCTGCTCAGCCGGCTCGCGGGGCTGCACTCCGGGACCGTGCCCCCGCTGCCGCGTTCGCTGCCGTGGAACTTGGAAGTGAAACGAGCGCCGCCAGAACCGGACGGTCGGGTGGCATGCCTCGATTCTGTATCATCCTGGCGAGGTCGGGGGTCTGCACGGATGAATCGAGGCCACGGCCCGGGGACACTGGCCTGAGCAGTCGTGAGCGCGCCTGGGCCGCGAGAGATCTCCAGAGGGCAGTCGGGATCCCGGCAATCGCGCGCTGGGACGTATTCGGAGGGAAGGCGCGATGGACCGACTACACGTGGTTCCAGGCTTGATCGTGGCGGGCGTCATTGCCAGCGGCTTCTGCCTCCGATCACCGGCAAGACCATCGAGCGCGACCACGACCAGACCGTGGGCCTGGCGCTCCGGAACGACTCCCCCGGACCGGTCGCGGCCCGGTCGCTGGTGCGGTTCGACGACCTGCCGGCCGACATCGTGGGACCCGGCTCCGTCGACGAGCCGGCCGTTTGGCAACCAGGCCGGACCCTGCCGCAGCGGCTGGCTGTCTTCATACCTGATGCGATGCAGGAAGCCTCCGACGTTCCGGTGATTCCCTGTGCAAGGAGTTCTCCCATGATGAGGCAGACCTGGATCCTGGGCGCAGCTGCGCTGGGAGCGGTCGTCGTTGCGGCTGTGGTAGCGGGGATCATCTCTTTCCGACCCACGCCGGAGCAGCCGCCGCCTCCGGAGGCGAAGCCCGATCTTGCTGACGCGCCGGCCGCGCCCCGACCGCCGGTCATGTCTCCGGTGTCGCTGGCCGAGTCGGCGAAGCGTCTGTACGCCGGAAAGGACGTCCGGCAGAACGGCGTTCTCGAGGGGGCGATCGATGAAGTCCGCGCAGCCATCCTCCACGGTGTCGTGCGCTCCCGCGACGGCGGACCGCTCGCGGACGTCAAGCTGAGCGTCCGGGACCACCCGGAATTCGGTGCGACCGTCAGCCGCGGCGATGGCGGATTCGAAATGGCGGTCAACGGCGGCGGCCAGCTCTGTATCCGTTACGAAAAAGACGGCTACTTGCCACTGTTTCGATCGGCCAACGTCCCCTGGCAAGACCACGCTTGGTTGCCTGACGTGGTCTTGATCACCGCGGACCCGCACGTCACGCCGATCGATCTGAAAGCGCCCACTCCGATCCAAGTTGCCCGCGGCGATGTTGTCAAAGACCCAGACGGCGAACGGCAGGCGACGCTGTTGATTCCGCAGGGGACGAGGGCGGAAATGACTCGCCCCGACGGCGCCAAGCAGGAACTGACGAGCCTCGCCGTCCGCCTCACGGAGTATTCGGTCGGCGGGCGCGGCGTCGCCGCCATGCCCGCGCCGCTGCCGCCCAGCAGCGGTTACACCTATTGCTTCGAGCTGACTGCCGACGAGGTGACCAGAGGGGGCGTGAAAGTGAACGGTCGCGACTTGCTGCTCAGCAAGCCGGCGGTGTTCTATCTCGATAACTTCTTGAAGTTCCCGCCCGGCATCTCGGTGCCCACCGGTTACTATGACAATCACGCGGCGGCCTGGGTGGCGTCGACGAGCGGCCGGGTCATCAAGATCCTGGCGGTGCGGAATGGTCTGGCGGACCTTGATGTCGAAGGCCAGGATCAGCCGTCCGACGCCGCGGTGCTGGGCAAGCTGGGAATCACCGAGGCCGAGCGCAGGCAACTGGCGAGTCTCTACAAGCCCGGCCACAGCCTGTGGCGCGTGGAGGTTCCGCACTTCAGCACCTGGGACTGCAACTGGGGCTTCAGGCCTCCCAGCGACGCCGAGGATCCGAACTCGGAGACGGAGGGGGATCCCGACGCCCCACCGTGCATGTGCCCCCC
>JACQZM010000508.1 GCA_016213885.1 Candidatus Rifleibacteriota bacterium
GCGTCCCGCCCGACGCCTCTTCCACAAGCCCCAGCTGATCCGAGTGGGCGTCAGAGTAGGCGCCCTTCACGTGGCCGAAGAGCTCGTTCTCCAGCAGCGTGTCCGGCAGCGCTCCGCAGTTCACCGTCACGAACTTGCCGCTCGCTCGGGCCGACAGGGCGTGGATCGCCCTGGCGATCAGCTCCTTGCCGGTTCCGCCCTCCCCGTAGATCATCACCAGCGCATCCGACAGCGCCGCCGTGGACACGATCTTGAGCGTGTCGGCCATCGGCTTGGAGCTGCCGATGATCTCCTCCATCACGTTCTGCTGCCGGAGCTGGGCCTTGAGCCGGGTGTTCTCCTCCTGGAGGCGGCAGTTCTCGAGGATCCGGTCGATGCGCTGGATGAACTCGACCGGCTTGAACGGCTTGGTGAGGTAGTCGGCCGCCCCGCGTCTCACCAGGTCCACGGCGCTGTCGATCGACCCGTGGGAGGTGACGATCATGACCGGCAGCCCGGGGTCGAGCTTCCGGATCTCATCGAGAAGGTCCTCTCCGTTCATCCCGGGCATGACCAGGTCGGTCACGACGAGCCGGACGTCAGCCTTGCGACCGGACCCGTTCTGGTGTGTCTTCCTCAGGTAGTCGACGGCATCCTTGCCGGCCGCGAACGGAAAAGCGGCGTACTGCGTCTTCCTGCGGATGATCTCAGCCATCAGGCTGAGCATCCCCTCGTCGTCATCGACGATCAACAGGCCGGGCTGTGCGGCCATCAGGGCATCCCCCTTCCCCCGAGCGGTGACGCCGGGCGAGCTCTCGTGTGGACAGCCACCAAGTCTACCCTGGCGTGACGGTTCTGTAAAGCGCCGGCACTCTCGACTTCAACAGAAAACCAGTCTGGATGAGGCTTTTGGGCTATGGGACTTATTCATCCCATCCGCCGGCCTTTCTGACATTCACACGAAAAGCCGTGGATACCGATAGCAAGTGTAGGGTGAAACCGGGCGGGTCTGCCGCCCCCGCGATTCCAAGGAGAGCGTCCGATGCACCGCACAGTCCTGGGATTGATCCTCGTGGGATCTCTGACCGTTGCACCCGGGTGGGCCCAGACTGCCGAGGAGTGGTTCCAGAAGGCGGTCTACACCACCAACCCTGATCACCAGATCCGGTTCTACCATCTGGCGATCAAGGAGAAGCCCGACTACCATCAGGCCGTTCACAACCTCGCCAACGCGTACTATCGCAAGGGCGAGATCGAACGGGCGATCGCCTGGTACGAGCGCATCATCAGGGAAGGGCGCGCCTACTACCAGACCTTCTACAACCTGGCCTGCTGCTACGGGAGGCTCGGCGACGTCGATCACTCCCTGAAGGCGCTGAAGCGGGCCGTCGACAAGGGATTCAAGGACCGCCGGCTGATCCAGCAGGACTCGGACCTGGCCGAGGTGCGGAGTCACCCGGAGTTCGCCAGGATCGTGGCCAGGTCCGGGAGCACGAGGGCACCCGGGGCCGTCGGCGCGATGGCCCGGCTGCCGCGACCGGTGACGGTCAAGAAGTCCCGGAAGGCGCCCGAGGCGGTGGCGGTGGCGCCGGAGACAGAGGTCGCGCCCGGGTCGACCGCGACCGGCCCGGCGAAGCGGCCTGTTGTCGGCAAGGGCGTGGCCGAGGCCAGGGGCCCGCAACCGAGCGCACCCCGGGTCGCGGTCCGGCCCGCCGTCCCCGACAGCTCGGTGGGAGCTCCGCCGGCCGCCCCGTCCCCGGCAGCCGACAGCTGGTAGCTCGGAGTCCGTTCGCGAGAATCGCCACGGTCTCGGCGCCGACGCGCGGGCAGCCGGGACCAAGATCCGGCGCCTGTTTCGCGAGCCTTGGCCTGGATCGAGACTCACGGGGGAAGTGGAGGGGGTCCGGTTGAAGTCGCGCTCGGGGCGCGACTCGGATCCGGCGAGGCGCCGGATCTAGGGACGGCCGCTGTTGACACCCCTCACCGGCCGACCTATACTCCCACCAATCCTGCATGCCACAGGCCGTGGTGCGTCAGTTCGTCCTCATCTTGACGCTCTCGGCGCTGCTCCGGCCAGGTCCGGTGGCGGGCGCCCAGGACGCGTCTCATTCGTCCTCCCCGGCGACGACCTCGGGGCAGAGGGTCACCGCCCTGCTCCAGCCGCTCAGGTTCCCGCTTCCCGAAGGCCTCGGTGACGCTGTCCTGTCCCCGGGAACGACCGTGGTGGTGCGGCCTGTCGTGGGGGCGAGGGCCGTGCACATCGCCGTGGAGCTGGGGCAGGTGGTCGTGAGTCTCGCCATCGCCTCCGACAGCCCATCGGTTCGCCTCCATGGAAGGCGGGGAACGCTGGCGGTCTCTCGCGGTCGGGCCGGTTTCCGTGCATCCCGGTCGCCGGAGGCAGAGGGGGCTGTCCTTCTGGACGGGGTCGCCGCGTCGCTCCCCGGTGGCAAGCATGCAGTGCCGCTCGCCAAGGGTTCCGCGGTGACCTTCGACGACAATGGCTCGCCGGCGGCCGACCCCGATGCCAAGGCTTTGCTGGGGCCGCTCGCGGCGCTGCTGGTAACACCGAAGCCCGACTCCGGCGGCGCGCTGTCGTTCCCGTCCCTGACGGCACCGCCCCCGGCGCCAGCGGCACCCGCCGCAGGGGCGCCGGCGGTCCAGTCGCCCGTCACGGCGCTGGCCGGTGGCGGCGCCACCATCAGCGTGCCCTCCGGGGCACCCACGCTGCCGCGTCAGATGCTGCCCGCCACGCGTTCGCGCTTGCTGGTCTCGCTGCCCCGGGAAGGGCTCGGCGGCGCCGCATTCGCTCTCCAGTACCTGAGCGCCGGTACCGGTCGCGTGCAGAACGTTCTCGCCGCCGGGGGCAGGGCGTACGTCAGGTTCTTCCTCGGCGACGAGTGGCTGGCGACGCTGGCCCCCGGGAGCGTCCTGTCGCTGGACGGGCCTCACGCCAAGGGGCTCGACCGATCGCCGGTGCGGCTTCACCTCGCCGCGGGGGCCCTGCTCGTGGAGAGCAGGGTCCAGAGGCTGGGCACGGCGTTCTCTTTCATCGAGGCCACGGGCGTGCTCGACCCCGGGGGGCCCGGGGGCTCCGAGGGCGGCCGCCAGCTCCTGGTCGCGACGCCGACCGACGACGCCAAGGGCAGGCAGACCGCTCTCGAGAAGGCCCGGCTGACGTTCCAGGCCGGCCTGGCAGCCGTGCCTGCCGCTCCGGGCGCAGCGGCCGCCCTCCCCCCCGTCGTCAAGATGACCGTTCTGGCGAGGCTGCCGGCACCGCAGGAGTTCTTCTCCACGTACCTTCCGATCCAGCTCGACGGGCCGACGCCGATCGAGCTGTTCGAGATCGCGACGCTCGGCGAGCCGCTGGCAGGTACCTCGTCGACCGGCGTGGCGGCGATCAAGGCGGGCCCCAGGGGTGAGCCGCTGCCCGTGGCCATCTCGATCCCCGAGGCGCTGGAAGCGTCCGGGAGCGGCGATCTGAAGCCGTTCACGCTCTTCCTGGCCCCCCAGGGCGGAGACGTGTGGGCGCTGCTCCCCGCGGCCACGGCGGCCTACGCGACCAAGGTCGCGCACAGCTCCCAGAGCGGTTCGGAGGGCGGGAGCGTCCAGGGTTCACAGATGATCACCTACCTTCTGGGCATGCTGGCGTTGCTGGCGCTGCTGTCAGGGGGGTGGCAGAGGCTCCTGTCCCTGTCCACCTACCTCGGCATCGTCAAGGCGTTGTGCCCGCGCTGCGAGCTGGTGCTGGACGTGTACCCCGTCGGCGAGTTCCCGGTCACCGGCGAACAGGAGATCCTGGTGGAGCTGATCCGCTTCGACGGCATCACGGAGGTGCTGAAGCAGGAGAAGGCCCGGGACCAGATCCTCTGCGGGATCCGCAGCCGGCCGACGCCGGGCCGCGGGGACGCCACGTTCAGGGTCGAGGGCAACTGGTGCCAGCGATGCCTCCGCGGCGCCATACGGGTCGAGGTGTGCTCCGCGGGCCACGTGGTCGACGAGACGAGCTGGATCGCCACCGGATCCGACACTCTGAAGCTGCTGCAGCTCGCGGCCAAGGGTGGTCGCGCCCCGACCTCCGGGGGCAAGAGGTAGCGGATGGACGAGCGGGAGATCCTCTTCGAGATCGGCCCGGAGAGCACCGGGGTTCTGCCCTGTGCCCTCATCGTGTCGATCAAGACCACGGAGGGCCAGGCGCTGGCGCTGGAGGTCGCGCTCGACGTGGACAGGCGCGCGGAGAGCGTGTTCCTCTCCCCCGACGGGGGGCTCGGTGCCGTCCACGCCCTGTCGCCGATGACCACCGGCAAGGGAAGGATCCTCTGCCTCTCCGCCAGCCTGGTGCTGTCGGGTTCGGGGCTGATTCTGGAGGTTCTCGACCCTGACCAGGGTGCGGTCGCCGACCTGTCGTTCTATCTGCGGCCCGATCGGGAGCGAGCTTTCCCGATGATGCGGGTGAACCCCGGAGGGCCGGTGTCGACCTGCTCGTGGGGGCCGCCCGGCGCCCAGCGATGGGAGCGCGCGGTCAACGTCACCGGCGCGTGGACCAGCGAGCTGGGCATCGTGCTCGACCTGCTGGTGGACGACATGGCCAAGACGGCGAGAGTGGGCGCCCTGTGCAGGCCCTCGGGCAGGACGATCCAGGCATGGCTTGCGCCGCAGGCGCTGACCCTGGTCAGCCCCGGCGTGGCCCGGGTCTGGCTGCCGGTCGACACCACCGACGCCGACCTCTCGTTCTTCGGTTCGAACGGCGATCTGCTCGAGAGCTACTCGCACTACCTGGTCGTGGCGTCGTTGCCCACCCTCGATCCGGCCGGGGCGCTGGGCGTGCCGCCGCGGCCCACCACCGCCCACGGCCGTCTCCTGGGCCGGCCAGCGCCGTCGGCCGGGGCCGCTCCCCCGAGGGACGGTCGGACCGATCAGCCGGGGCCGGGCGGACGGGCGAGCACCAAGAGCTCCCCCGGGCTGGTGGACACCGCCAGCCCGACGACGCGAGCGGGGCTCCTCGCCGGCAGGCCGGGATCGCTCCCTCCGTCGCAGGCTTCGACTGCGGCAGAAGAGCCCGAAAGGACCGTGGACTCCCTGCTAGCGAGGGCGCCGACCGATGCCGGATTCGCTCCGGAGGAGACCGGCCGCGGCGAGGGCGACGACGACACGGCGGGCGGCCCGGCCGCGGCTCCTCTCGAGGCCGTGGAGCCGCGCGCGGGCCAGTCGGCCGCCCGGGATCAGAGCCTCGAGACAGACGCCCCCTCCTCCGGCCCGGAGCGACCGACAGCCGGTCCCTCCGACATGCCCGCTGACCGGAGCCCGGCCCCGGCCGCGGGGACGCCGCCTCGACCTGGAGCGGGGACGGCTCCCGGCGACCGCACGCCTGCGGCACATCAGGCTCCAGCGGCCGTGGAAGGGGGACCGGTCC
>JACQZM010000509.1:0-9161 GCA_016213885.1 Candidatus Rifleibacteriota bacterium
AAATGAATCCCTCCACTTCCTTGCCGACTCTGCAGCCAGGCCGGGGCCTGATCACAGGCCCGACTCCGCGAAACAGGTGGGGAATCCTGGGATCCGAGGTCTATTGAACTCTGCGAGGACGTTCCCTATACTGCCACCTATGCCCCCGTTCTCGATTCCCGAACTTCTGGGCCCGTACCAGATACTCGGCTTGCTCGGAGCAGGGGGCATGAGCCAGGTCTACTCCGCCCGCAAGATCGATCAGACCGAGACCCTGGCCTTGAAAGTCCTCCCGGCCGACCTGGTGGCGCGGATTCCTCAGTTCCTGGGCCGGTTCCAGAGGGAGATCAATGCGATGATGTCCCTCCAGCACCCCAACATCGTCACGATCCACGATGCCGGCGAGGCCGAGGGCTACTACTACCTGGTCATGGAGTTCCTGGACGGCGAGAGCCTGAAAGACCGGACCACCAGAGGGGCGCTCGCGGTCGATGAGCTCAAGCGGCTCGTCCGGGAGACCGGGTCCGCCGTGGACTACTGTCACGGAAGGGGCGTTCTCCATCGCGACCTGAAGCCGAGCAACCTGTTCATCCTCAAGGACGGACGGTCGAAACTCCTCGACTTCGGCCTGGCCAAGAGCCAGACGGATCAGCCCTTGACCACGATCGGACGACGGATCGGCACCCCGCGCTACATGGCCCCCGAGGTCGTGAAGGGAGCTCCGGCCGATGCGCGGAGCGATATCTACCAGCTTGGCCTGATCTACTACGAGGCGGCCTGTGGCAGGGCCGCGTTCCCCGATTCGGACGTCCTCGTCGTGCTCCGGAAGGTGCTGTCCGAGGAGCCTCAGCCCCTGAACGAGCTTGCTCCGGGCATGCCGGCCGGCCTTGTCGCCCTGATCCACAACACCCTCAAGAAGGACCCGACCGCCAGGTACCAGACCTGTGCTGCCCTCCTCGCCGAGCTCGATCGGTTCGACAGGGGCGAGAAGATCAAGCCGCACGCCTGAGCGCCCCGGTCTCTGCGCTGTCCAGGCGAGTTTCTTCGATTCTTCGAAAACTTGGCGCCCTCCGGCGCATATTCCTCGGCGTAGAGATCGAATGCCCAGGCGGTGAGCGGTATGGTCCAGCTCTTCGAGACGATCATGACGGCGATCCTGGCCTACATGGCCTACGCTCTGTACGACGGGGTCTCGGCGCCGTCGATCCTCAGCCTGCTGGTCTTCGTCCAGGTCCTGTTCTGGGTCCTCGACTTCCTGTTCATCCGGGGCGGCATGGCCGAGATCGAGGAGGTCAGGCAGCTGGCCCGACGGCTCTCCCAGTCGATGAGCCGGGCGTAGACCCGCTCCCGCGTGCGTCCTCCGCCCTGGTCCCTTCCCCTTGCGGTTCCTCGCCTCTCGCGGCGCTCGAGCCCCTTCGACAGCCGGTTCGTGGGCGCTCCAGCCGGCCGTTCGTCCACTTCCGGTGCCCCGGGTCTCCCCCAAGTCGAGGAATTTGCGTCTTAGAATCGGGTAGTCTACTCTTGATACGCCAGGAATTCGGGAACTTCTGGCCGGGGGACCGCGTCCCTACTAGTACGGGGGGTAGGGGCTCGAACGGACGGATTTCTCCTATGTCTCAAAACCTCATAGGCAAGGTCCTGGGCAAGTACAAGATCATCCAGAAGCTGGGCTCTGGAGGCATGGCGGATGTCTACAAGGGCATCCAGATCGGCCTGGACCGTGAAGTGGCGATCAAGGTCCTCCCGCCTGCCTTTGCATCCGACAGGGAGATGGTCAAGCGGTTCCGCCGTGAGTCTCAGGCGACCGCCAAGCTCTCGCACCCGAACATCATCACGATCTATGACTCCGGCGAGCAAGACGGCTTCTACTTCTACGTGATGGAGTACCTGAAGGCGGACTCCCTGGAAGACGTTCTCGAGAAGGAGAAGCCGCTGGCCCTGGCTCGAGCGCTCAAGATCACCCAGGACATCCTCAAGGCGCTGGTCTACTGCCACGAGAAGGAGATCATCCATCGCGACCTGAAGCCGGCCAACATCAAGTTCGACCTGAGAGAGAACGCCATCGTCACCGACTTCGGCCTGGTGAAAGATCTCGGGGAGACGGCCATCACCCAGACCGGTGTGGCCCTGGGCACGCCCCAGTACATGTCGCCCGAGCAGATCAAGGGGATGGAGAGCGTCGACGCTCGGTCTGACCTGTACCAGGTCGGCGTCATCGCGTACGAGATGTTGACCGGGCGGACCCCGGTTCAGGTCCCTGCCCAGCAGGGGGTGTCCGCCTCCAAGATCCTCGGCCAGAAGATCCCCGACCCGAAGGAGCTGAACGCGGAGATCCCCGACGACCTGGGCTCCTTGCTCATGAGGGCGATCAAGGAGGAGCCGACCGATCGTTTCCAGACCGCCAAGGACATGCTGGCCGACCTCAAGCGCATCGAGCTCAAGCTGAAGGCCAAGAAGCTCTCGTCGAGGAACTCGGTCCAGATGTCCCGGCCGGTTTCGGCGGTCTCGTCCTCGTCGGCGTCCTCCACGGGCACGATGTCGACCGGCGAGTTCTCGACGACCGGCACCGGGTCCGCCTCCGCCTCCGCCTCGGGCTCCGGCTTCAGCTTCGGTTCATCCCTCTCGGCGATCCTGGCCAGCCCCAAAGACCGGGAGACTCTGATGAAGCTCCTGGCCATCACGGTCCCGGTCTTTCTCATGGGGGTGGTCGGCGTCCTGTGGGCCTTCGGTCTGCTGAGCAAGCCGCCGCCGAAGCTGGTGGAGCAGACCCGAGCCAGAAGACCAACCCGGAGCAGAAGTCCGAGACGATCCACAACATCACCATCGAGGGCCTCACGCCGAACACGGTCTACCACTATCAGATCATTGCGTCCGATCCCCGGGGCCGGGGACAGCCCAAGATGAGCGAGGATCTGACGTTTCAGACCACCAAAGAAGAAGGCCCGGATCAGGGCGGCGGGCAGAACGCCGGCCTCGTGAACCTCACGAAGAGCTACGTCGACAAGCTCACCCGCATGACGCCCGACGAGCGAGAGAAGTTGAAGACCTCCATCCAGAAGTTCACGGATCCGAAGGTCGAGCTGAAGCCCGAGGAGAAGAAGGAGCTCCTCACCAGCCAGACCAACCCCAACAAGGAGGAGGACTTCAACAACCGTCTCCAGAAGGCTCGCTGCTGGATGAACACCTTGAAGACCAAGGGCAAGAACGTCGACAAGTGGACCAAAGAGCCCCAGATCCTCCAGAGCCTCTACTACACGAACAAGGTCAAGGCGTCCAAGAAGCTGGACAAGTTCCTCCAGGAGCTCAACGGCGTGGAGTCCAAGGGCTGATCCTTCCTTGCGCTTCGTCGGTACTCTTCTTCTGGTGACACTGTCCGTCACCGGCTGCGGGTCCACGGCGGCCCAGCTCGAGATTTCATCGGTCGCCACCGCCGTCGAGGCCGACCAGGTGACGATCAGCTGGCGGATGAGCCGCTCCTGTTTCGCTGCCGCGGAGCTGTGGGACGCTGCGCAGCCCGGCGCGGTCCGGCGGAGCGGGGTCCGCAGCCTGGCGGGCACCGAGTACCGGGCCAGGGTGACCGGACTGCTGCCCGACCGCACCTACTGTTTTCGGATCGTGGCAGGGCCGGCTCCGGACCTGGGCGAGGTGACCCGATCGTCTTCCACCCACACGATCCGCACCAGGAAGACCCTCACCGTCTCCGAGGTCGCGGTGGCCGTGAGCGGACAGTCGGCCACGGTCACCTGGAAGACCGACCAGCCTTCGGACACCACGGTCATCTTCGGCCGGACCGACGAGTACGAGTCGCGGAAGTCGAATCCGGATCAGAGAGAGAGCTGGATACACACCGTGAATCTGACCGGTCTGGAACCGCTGACCACCTACCGGCTGCGGATCGTCTCGAAGGACCCCAGGGGCCAGGCCAGCGAGACGAAGAGCCAGGAGGTCATGTTCCAGACGACCGGCGGGGTGGGCACCGAAGTGGGGCCGATCATGCCTCGACAGGGCCCCAAGACGAACTAGCTCGTGAACCTGAGTCGTGAGTACGTCAAGCGACTGAAGGGTGTCGGCGAGGCGGAGAGACGGCGTCTGGAGGAAGAGCTGGAGAGACACTCCGCAACGGAGAGGCTGGAGCTCTCGCCGGAGGAACGCAAGGAGTTGATGGAGACCTTGACCGATCCGGCCAACCGTGCGCTGTTCGATCGGAAGGTCGACCTCGTCCACCGCTGGATCCTCTCTCTGAAGGTCCGGGGCAAGGATGTGGAGCATCTCTCCAAGGCCTCGGTGGAGCTGCAGAACCGGTACTTCGTCGCTCCGCATCAGGCCATCGTGGAGCTGGGACGGGTCTCCCGCGAGCTGGCCGAGCTCGACGGACCCTATCTGGAGCCTGCTTCACGACGGGCGATGGCCCCACCGCGCCGTCCGAGCCCGGCCTTCGAGTTCCGCGGCCCTCGGGCCGGACCGTTCCGGGAGCTGTGCCGCCTCCGACTGCGCTCCGTGGTCGTCGGCGCACGGCCACGGCCGCCCCTATCCGACGGGCTTGCTCCCCTCGCGGAGCAATCGGATCAGCGCCACCATCCTCTCCAGCTCGTCCTTGAACAGCTCGAACGAGATGCGAACCGTCGGGTTCGCCAGGAGGCGATGCTGGTGCAGCGCCTCGATCGACCGCGACAGCACGTTGAGACTCCTCTCCGCGCGATCGACCGACGAGATGATGTCCTCCGAGAGCCTCAGCACGCCCGAAGGGGCAAAACTCTCCACGGTCGGTCGCTCGAAGGAGCGGATCACGATGAGCGACCCCAGGGACCGACCGGCGTTATCCAGAAGCATGGTCATCGAGCCGGTGATCCTCCTGGGCTTGCCCTGGTCGCTCACCAGCGTGATCGGTTGAGCGCTGGCGCCGGCGGAACCCCTCTGAGCCAGCAACCGAAGCAGCTCCTGAGTCGGCACGCCGCCGGTCCGCTCGGCGAGGAAGGGGCGCCCCGGTGTCCACAGCTCCAGGAGCTGCCGACCCGCGCGGTTGACGTAGTCCACCTGGAGGATGTCCGAGAGCACCAGCACACCCACGTCCAGGGAGCCCAGGATCTCGTGGAGAATCTGATCCTTCATCGGGCCCGACAGGAGACTGGGGCGATTCGGCGGTGGCTGGGCGACAGGCCCCGGGGGAGGAGGGAACGGTGCGGCAGGCGCGGCTGCCACGGCCACCGTCGAGGGCAGGTAGCGTTCGAAGGCGCGGATCACGTCGACGACCGGTGAGCTGCGAGTCAGGCAGTCGGTCGCCCCGGCCTGCAGGCCGCGAATCGTGTCCGTGGGCCTCAGCTCGTCGGTGATGAGCAGGATCGGCAAGCGCCGGTCCCCTGCCAGCTCCCTGATCTGAGTCAGCAGAAAGAAAGCCTGGGTCGGCGTCCGGGCCAGATCCAGCAGGATCCCCGCACAAGCCTTCTGCTGCAGCGTGGGCACGACTCGCCCCGGCGCGTCCTGGAGCTGGACGTCGTAGCCGGCGGTGCGCAGCGCCGAGGCCGACGCCACCAGGCGCTCCGGGTCGTCGCAGCAGATCAGGATGCACAGCTGGGCGGTCATCTCGAGACGGTCATCGCCGACGCGACGCCGATGCCTCCGGGGGTGCCCGTCGACGAGACCAGCCGCCAGCTCGCCGGGCGCCGCCAGTCACGCAACCGGAGTTCCCGTGCGGAGCTCGCCTCACCGGCCGTGTTCCTGGTCGTTTGACATGCTTTTCCAGTCTGGATTAACCATACGTCTGGTCGCACTCCCTGACAACATCCGGACGCACCCTTGAGGACGCAACACATGGCAAAGGCAGAGAAGAACTCCTTGCGGAGCGACCCCGACGAAAGACGGGCGGCCCGCAAGTTCTACCGGGACTACTCCGCATACCTTCTTCGGGACGTGCCGCTCGAAGACCGGATCGAGGTCTCCCGCGGTGTCGGCAGAGCCACGGAGGTCGATCCGTGGGAAGACGACGAGGAACGCCTGCGGGAGCGAGTGGTCTTCGATCGGGACATCCTGAACGACTACCTCAAGGAGGTCGCCTCGCGCAAGCTCCTCACGGCGGAAGAGGAGCGTTCGCTTGCCAGGCGGGCGCTCGCCGCCGATGAGAAGGCTCGTCGGGTGCTGATCGAGTCCAATCTCCGGTTGGTCATCAGTATCGCGAAGAAGTACTCCAAGCGAGGTATCCCTCTGCTGGATCTGATCCAGGAGGGCAACAGAGGGTTGCTCAGGGCCATCGAGAAATACGATCCCAACCGGGGTTTCCGCTTCACGACCTATGCATCCTGGTGGATCAAGCAGGCCATCGTGAGGGCCATCGCCAACCAGTCGCGGAACATCCGGCTGCCGGTGCACATGAGTGAGACCATCTCCCGGATCAACCGGGCCGTGAGGGGCCTCACGGCCCAGCTGGGAAGGCGGCCGACCTCCGCGGAGCTGAGCCAGGCGCTCCAGGTGCCCTGGCGAAAGATCCAGCACGCCCTGAGCCTGTGCAAGGACACGATCTCGCTGGAGTACCGGAAGTACGAGGACGAGGAGATCTCGAACCTGGGTGAGTTCGTCGAGAGCCGGTGCATGCCCAGACCCGAGGAGATCATCAAGCACAAGCTGCTCCGGGAACAGGTGGAGGGCGTCTTGAGGACCCTCAACTTCAAGGAGCAGATGGTGATCAAGTACAGATTCGGGCTGATCAACGGGCGGGAGTCGACGCTGGAGGAGATCGGCCACAAGTTCGGCGTGAGCCGCGAGCGGGTCCGTCAGATCGAGGCCAGCGCCCTGCTGCAGCTGAGGCACCCGACGAGGAGCAAGAAACTCGCCGAGTTCTACTCGGAAGGGTGAGCGAGCGCCTACCGCAAGTTGGCTGGACGAGCCCCGGCTGAAGAAACGCCGGGCGGGGCGGCGCTCATCCACAGGAGCCAGCGGATCTGGCGGATCGCTCGCGCGAGCGGTTCCGCCAGATGCCTGCTTCTGCCCGGCGTCAGAAGGCGTCGCGAACTCCACACCAGCGCCCGGAACAGGTTGCCCGCGAGCTGGACCAACCACAGCGACGCAACCGCGGCGAACCCGCCGGTCTTGAAGAAGAACCGACGCTGGCTGGCCAGCATGGCGAGCTCCAGGCTCTCGGCATCCACGTGCCGTGCGGACCCACCCCCGTGGTGGACCACCGTGGCCTCCGGGCAGACAGCCACGTCCCAGCCGGCGCGAGCCAGCCGCCAGGCCAGGTCCGTCTCCTCGAAGTAGAGCCAGTAGCGCTCGTCGAATCCACCGACCTCCTCGAGCGCCCGGGTCCTCGCAACGAGGACTGCGCCCACCACGTACCCTGGCCTGCCGGGTTGGAAGAACCCGTGATGCACCGGGTTCCGCGGCCAGAGGCGGTGCGCGAGGAACAGCTCGGCAAGCTCCAGCGTCACCGATGGGAACGCCCTGGCAGGGCTCACGGGCACGCCGTCGTCACCTTCCAGCATGGGGCCGATCAGACCGACCCTGGGCTCCCGTTGAAGAGTCTCCACCAGGCGAGCCACCGACCCTGGTCGATAGACCACATCGGCGTTCGTCAGCAACAGATAGGGGGTCCTCGTGGTCCGCAGAACCTGGTTCAGGGCCGCACCGTAGCCTCTGTTCACCCGGTTCTCCTCCAGCTCCACCGCCGGGTAGCCGTGGCGGACCAGCTCGGCGGTCCCGTCCGTGGACGCGTTGTCCACGACGACCGTTCGCACCCGGCCGGTGCCGCCTTCCCTCAGGGAATCCAGACAGGCCGGAAGGTCGTGAATGGAGTTGAACGTGACGACGGCGACGGTGAGGAGCGGGTCCGAAGAAAGCGTCGGCATGGGCGTCGAGAGCTGTTCCGGAGTGCCCGCCTGCGCGCGCAGGCCGGAGGAGGCAGCATAGCAGCTGGGGCCGCCGGCCAGCCACGGCATCGAGCGGCCAGTATCCCCCACCACAGCAATTCACTTCTATGCCAGGTGGGGGCCGCAGTAGGGCGGGATCTTCCGTTGTAGTGCTAGCTGCCCGACCCGCCCTTGGGCCGCGGGCTGATCTCCCTCACGTCTTCGGGCTGCGAGCGCGGAGCTCGGCCCAGCGACGGGCTGTCCGTCAGGGGACCGCTCTCGAGCAGCCCGTGGGACTCCACCGAAGCGTACTCGCCAGCGGCCATCTCCCGGCTGCGTCCATCCTTGGACGAGACACGGATCTTGCCCTGGAACACCTCCGTTCGAGTCCGTTGGCCGTCGAAGGCGACGGAGAAGATGGTGCCCAGGTGAACGACCGACGCATTCGGGGTCTCGACCTTGAATCCGGGCGTCGCGGTCGACGGTGGCTTCCCGTCTTCGATCCTGACCCGGAGCTTTCCATCCGTCAGGAACAGGCCGTCCGTCTTGACGATGAAGTTGGTCCTTCCCCGGATCTCCACGGCCGCCCCGTTCACGGTCAGCGCCAGCCGGACCTTGTCCGTGGTCCTGATCGAGTCCCCCGGGTTCAAGGCGAGTCGTCCGGAGTCGTGGTGCGAGTATGACCGGTCGTTCACCAGGACCGCGCCACCCCACCACACCGGGTGGATCGCGGAAGCGCTCTGGGAGGAGACAGTCTGGCCGTTCTCGATGCGGATGTCGATCGGGAGGTGGGGCCTCAGAAGCAGAAAGAGGAGCGCCAGCCCCACGGCCGGTGCCAGCACCCGGACCGGGGTCCACTGCAGAGGGGTCGTGATCAGACGCCACAGGGGGACCCAGAACGGCTCCGTCCGCACACGGGTCATGACCTGGGCCATGAGTTCCGGGGGAGCCTCATCCTCGCCGATGCTCGTCAAGCTGGTCACCACGCCTCGCAGGAGGGTGACCTCGGCCCGACATCCGGAGCACTGGTCCAGGTGGGCCTGGATCCTCTCGGGTGCCAGACCCTCCAGCGCTCCGTCGATGAGGTCCGAGAAGAGCTCCCTGTATGGTTGACAGGTTTCAGGCGACATCACTGATCACCATCTCGAACCATCTGCAGCCAGCGATCCTTGATGAGCTGCAGAGCGTAGTGCTTTCGGAACTTCACCGTTGACAGCGGCAGATTCAGTATCTTGGCTATTTCCTTGAACGAGTATCCCTCGATGAACCTCAAGGTGATGACGGTCCGGTACTTGATGTCGAGCTTGTTCACCACCTCGCTCATCCGGCTGGGAGACATGAGCTCCA
>JACQZM010000509.1:9189-12946 GCA_016213885.1 Candidatus Rifleibacteriota bacterium
TGCAGGTGCTGGAAGATCTTCTGCTGCGTCTGCTGGTCCTCGAAATCGGCGGCGAACGAGTCGACCTTCCGCTTCTTGAGCCAGTCCAGCGCAGTGTTGTGCGCCACCTGCATGATCCATGACGACGCCTTGCCCGGATCCTTCAGGTCGGAGAGCTTCTGGTAGATCTTTAGAAATACCTCCTGGGACAGATCCAGAGCTGTTTCTCGATCCCTGACGAGCCGGTACACCAGAGTGTAGACCTTGCTCTGGTACTTCCTGATGAGCCACTCGAAGCAGTCCTTGTCACCCGCGAGGACCGCTGCGATGACATCCATGTCCTCGAGCTTCATCAAGCGGCTACCTCTACGGACGATCTCCAAGAAGGAGAGGATAGAGAAAACGCACGCTGCTGGCGATTCCAGCCGCAGCTGGACGGCAGAAGGATGGGGAACCCCCGGGTGCCGGCTCATCGGACGATCGGGTGCGTCCGAAGATCGTTCGCGGCGCGATCACTCTACCACGCACTCTCGATCGACCGCAAACCCGGCCCCTGGAGCGGTTCTTGACCGTTTCACCGCCATGATGATCCACCCCGGCGCGACCGTCGCTACGTTCGGGCCTCCAGGTCCTTGAGGTTCTTGCGGGGGGCCTCGAACGCCGGGTCGACCTGGAGCGCGAGCCGGTACGACCGCTTGGCCTTCTCGAGGTCGGCCACCTTCTCGTAGAGGATCCCCAGATTGTTGAGCATCTTGGCCTCGTAGGGGCTCAGAGCGATGACCTTCTCGTACTCCCGGATGGCGTCCTGGTCCCGTCCGGTGGAGTAGTAGACCAGGGCCAGGTTCTTGTGCGCGCCCAGGTGGTCCGGCTCCTTGGCGAGCGCCTTCAGGTAGTACTGCGCGGCGTCGGCGTAGTTGCCGCTCAGTCCGCAGATGTTGCCCATCTCGTTCAGCAGGTCCGGGTCATCGGGGTGGAGCGCGTAGATCTGCTTGAGCCAGGCCGCGGCCTCGTCGCTGCGGCCCATCTTCTCCAGGAGCGTCGTCACACCGACGTAGACGGTCTGGACGAGCTTCACGGACCCCTTCTCCAGAGGGGCCAGCCTTCTGGCCTCTCGCAGAGCCTTGATCGCAGAGTCGATGTCGGCTGCCTGCAGATAGCCCAGAGAGTCGGCCAGGTACCTCCGGGCCGTCACGATCGTCCGGGTCCTCTGTCGCTCAGCCTCCGAGGGGAACGTGACGTACTCCGTGATGTCCTCCTGGGTGACCTCCGCCATGCCGTAGAACGGCTTGTCGCGGCGGTAGAGGTTCCTGGGAGCCGAGAACTCCAGCCGCAGGTTGTCGTCCGTGAGGAGGTAGCTGCCGGCCACGAAGGCATCCAGGGTCTTCGGCGTTGCCAGGAAGTGGGCCAGGAGGTCCGTGGCGTCCTCGACCCCCACCTCCACCATGTCCCGGAGGATGCGGGAGTCATCGAATCGCCGGGCCAGAAGCTGGCGGTCGGGCAGGAGCGGCTTGTCCGAACCTACCATGATGTAGTCGACCCCACGGGTCGACTTCCAGAGCGTCATGTACGGGAACACGGAGCGGAACGTTCCCACCACGGCCGTGAAGTCCTCGGCCGACTGCGAGTAACCCTGCACCCAGTGGGCCACGACCCCGCCAGGCTTGGTGTGGTCCCTCAGGAGCTGGAAGAACTCCTGCGTGAACAGGGTGGCCACCCCGGCGATCCACGGGTTCGTGGGCTCCGAGGAGATGACATCGTACTTCCGGTCGGTCAGGGCCAGGTGGTTCCTGGCGTCCGTGATGGTCAGGTGTACCCGGGGATCGCCCAGGCAGTTCCTGTTCTCGCGCACGAAGTAGCGAGAGGCCTCCACGATCTCGGGGGAGATCTCGACCAGATCGACCCGCCTGGTCGGATGGGCCAGCACCGACGAGAGCGTGACCCCGGAGCCGAGGCCGATGACCAGCGCGTCGTCGGGGCTGGGGTGGAGCAGCATGGGCAGATGCCCCATCAGCCGCTGGGTCTTCATGTCGCCCACGGAAGAGGCGTCGGTCTTGCCGTTGATCACCAGGCCGCGGTCGCCGTCGACATGCTCACGGACGCTCACCGTGGCGCTGGTGCCCTCCTTGTGGAAGATCGTACGCCCGTACCGGTGCATGGCCTCCCGGTAGTCTGCCTGGCTGCGATGGGCCCCCTTCACGTACAGGCCGGCGTAGAGGAACACGCCGCTCGACATGACCATGTGGTCCCAGACCGGCAGGCACTGGTAGAGCAGCACCGGGATCAACAGCGCTGCCCCGGCGGCCTTCAGCCGGGGCCTCAGAGGCCACGGCAACAGGACGAGGCTCAGGATGGCCGCGGTCGCCCCTTCCACGATGCTGGCCGCGAGGATCGTCCACTGGATCCCGAACACCGGGATGAGCAGGGCCCCGGCGGAGAACGAACCGGCTATGTTCCCCGCGGTGTTCGCGGCGTACAGACGCCCCAGCTTCTGCGTCACCCCTTCACGCGACTGGATGAGCAGCCGGGCCGTCAGCGGGAAGCACATCCCCATCAGGGTGGCGGGAACGAGCACGACCATCATGACCAGGCCCAGCTCGATCGCCTGCAGCAGCCACCACTGCTTCGAGAAGTCGATCATGATGTCCACGAGCCAGATCGGCAGCTGGCCGATGAGCGGAAGGGTCGAAAGGCCGGTCACCGACACGCCACCGAGCGCATAGACCAGGATGGACTGAGGCTTCACGTCCCACCGCTCCAGCCTGCTCGCGACGTAGCTGCCCAGGGAGATGCCCGCGATGAAGCTCGCCAGGATCATCGAGAAGGCATAGGTGGAAGAGCCTATCACCAGGATCAGGGCGCGGGTCCACGCGATCTCGTAGACCATGCTGGCGAACCCCGCCAGACCCAGCGCCGCCACCAGGGCGCCGACCGGCACCGGGTCCGGAACGCTCTCGGTGGCCGGCCCGGTCGACGCCTCCTGATCGACGGTCGAGGCGGCCTGCCAGCGCCTGTCGGCCCAGAACGCGAGGAGGGCGATCGAGAGATCCACCAGGGCGATCACCTTCAGCGACGTGGAGATGCCCAGGGCCGGAAGGATCACGAACGACGAACCCAGGGAACCCAGCACGGCGCCCAGGCTGTTGATGGCGTACAGCAGACCGACCGTCTCGGAGACGCTGGTTCCTCGCCTGGAGAGCCCGCTCGCCAGAACCGGCAGCGTGGCTCCCATCAAGGTCGTCGGGATCAGCAACAACCCGAAGGCGATGACGAACCGGATCAGGCTCAGAAGGTAGAAGTGGTCTTGAAGGTGGGCGTAGGCGATCTTCAAGATCGGGTGGGCCAGGTCCAGCATGAAGGGAAACGAGAGGCAGAACAGCCCCACCGCCGCCTCCAGAAGGCCGTACACCATCAGCGGCCGACGGCCTCTACAGATGCGGTCGGCCAGAAAGCTCCCCAGGGCCAGACCGGCCATGAACGACGTCACGACCGTGGTGATCGAGTAGATCGAGTTCCCCATGAGCAGCCCGAGCAGCTTCGAGGAGACGACCTCGAACACCAGCCCCGCGAAGCCCGATGCCAGAAACAGGACAAGGAAGAAGCGCCGTCCCGGACCCTCGTTATCTGCCTTCCACATGCAATTCATCGCTCCCCTCACACCGGCCGAGTAAGACAAAAGACGCGGCAACATGAGTCCTTTTGTTAATCCTATCGTCCTGTCCTGCGATCCGGTTTAGGAGTCGTGGCTTCCAAGACCCGGCGCCTCGCCGGGTCCGAGTCG
>JACQZM010000491.1 GCA_016213885.1 Candidatus Rifleibacteriota bacterium
AGACCATGACAGCAGCAAGTCACCCCCGGCACTTGGCCACGCCAGCACGACTCAGGATTTGGAGCGATGGTCCTGGGCCCCATCACCGGCCGTTGCGGCCCCCCTCATTCCGGGCTACGATGAAGCCGGATCATGACACCCCATCGATCTGCATGATCACCGACGTCTGTCCAGCCTGCGGCCACGCGCTCGATCTCCACACGGCCGCCTCGACCCTCCTCACCTGCCCGGCCTGCGGTGCGTCCCATGTTCCGCCGGGGGCCACCGAGGTGGCCCTTCTCACCCGCTCCGAAGTCGGAGACACCTCGAAGACCGGCGGGATCCGCCTCACCCCCGAGTTCCGGTCCCGGTACCGACTGGACAGGCTCCTGGGAAGTGGCGCCATGGGGACGGTCTACCGGGGCGTTCAAGGCGGAACGTCCCGGCTGGTGGCCATCAAGTTCCTTCTGGCTCCGGACTCGGAGGAGGCTCTGGCCCGGTTCCTGGCCGAGGGCCGGCTCCTGGCCCGCATCAGCCACGCGAACGTCCTCAAGGTGTTCGATGCGGGTAGCATGGATGGCCATCCGTACCTGGTCACCGAGTACCTGCCCGCGGGCACTCTGCGCGACAAGCTCCGTCTCCAGCCGAAGGTCCCGGTGCCCGAGGCCTCTCGGATCGCCCTGGCCAGCCTGATGGGCCTGGAGGCCTGTCACGAGGCGAAGATCATCCATCGTGACCTGAAGCCGGAGAACATCCTGCTGGGCGCGGAGTCCGAGCCGAAGCTCGCCGATCTGGGGATCGCGAAGGCGCTGGAGTCGGACCTCGCTCTCACCGGCACCTGCGCACTGATCGGCACGCCTCGCTACATGGCTCCGGAGCAGTTCACGGGCTCCGGGGCCAGCGTCGCCTCGGACCTCTATGCGATCGGTGTGATCCTCTACGAGATGCTGACCGGCCGGCGGCCGTTCGCCGCGGTCAAGCTCGTGGACCTCATCCGGGAGGTGACCAGGTCCGAACCGGAGCCGGTCCGGAAGCTGGCGCCGGACGTATCCCGGGAGCTCGAGGCCCTCGTCCAGCGGGCGATGTCGAGGGAGCCGGGGAGGAGACCCGCATCCGCGGGCCAGTTCGCCCGGGAGCTCGAGAGGTGCGTCGTCACCGACACCGAGGCCGCCCCGTCAGCCCGACGGCCGGCGGTCTCCCCGGTGGCCGGGAGAGACGAACACGTCGGCCGGCACGGCACGAGAGGCGCTCGCGACGGTCGGAAGCAGCCACGACAGGAAGGAGCCTCCGGCGCCTCGACGATCCGGCGGGCGATCACCCTGGCCGGGCTGGGCGTGGGGCTCCTGGTCGTCGTTCTCCTCCAGCGATCGGTTCCGGTGTCTGGGACCCGCGGGTCTTCGGTGGCGCCCGGAGCCGCCGCTTCCCCCGACGCCCGGTCGGCGACTCCCGCGGCGACACCGACGCCGCTCACCGGAGCGTTCCAGCGGGAGGGCGAGCTCGTGCACCTCCGGGAATCGGCCAACCGGCTGGAGCAGGAGGTGAGCTCGGCGAGAGAGGGCAAGGGTGGTCTCCCGTTCCCGGTAGACCTGCGACCGCCCCGGGCCGTGGTCAGGCAGGTGGAGCTTCATCTGTCGTCGCTGGCGTCTCTCATCCTGGCCAACGACCGGGCGGGCCTCACCGGAGTGCCATGGCTCGCGATCGAGGAGGGTGGGGAACCGGTCCTGAGCGGCCTGCGCTTCGCACCGGAGGGACTCGGCTCCGGCTCCTACCAGCGGCTGCGACGGGTACTGCAGGAGCGCAGCTTTGATCGATGGCGGTCGGTCATGGCACGGCTGCTCCTGTCACTGATCGACTTCGACCGGAGCGCCTCCGGGGAGATGGCGTGCCGGGACGCGAACACGGTCTTGCAGGCCGAGGACGAGGTCCGGCTGCTCCCGGTTCCCGCCGGGGAGATTCCCTCGCTGTTCTTCCATCGGCTCCGGCTGCTGGAACGGGCGATCAGGCGGTGCAAGAAGTCCCGGTCCCAGTTCCCGCCGGCCTCCCCCGAGCGCGTCAGAGCCTGCCTCCTGACGGTCCGGGATTCCCTCCTCCGTGCCGGAGATCAGCTCCTGGGGACCGCGAAGACCTTGCCGTCCGGTCACGCTGCGCTGCTACCCGCGGCGGCGAAGACGCTCCAGGCCTGCGTCGATCTCGTCGATGCGGTGGACCTCGACGCCGCCTCTCGAGAGACTGCGAGAGGGCTGGCGCGGACCGTGGCCTCGGCGGTGGAGCGGTGGCCGCTCCGGAGTCCGGGCACCGGGGACAGGGAGTGGCTGGCCAGCATCGTCACGAATGCGAGGAAGGTCGATCCCGGCTTCGATCCGTCGAGGCCCGACCGGCGGCTGTCGAGCGATCGGCGCGGGAGCGTCGGCCCCCCGGTCCGGTGAGCGATTCCGAGCGCCGAGCTGATGGTCTGTCACACCCTCGTCTGAGCTGCGCCGCAATCGCGGAGGGCGCGCGGGTTGTTCGGATTGGCGACCGGCGAGGGGTCGAAGGGGACGCTCAGCCTTCCTCCCGGGCGAGCAATGCCTCGACGGCTTGGGCCAGGAGGAGCGACCGCGGGACGTGCCGTTCACGGGCCATGGCAGTCACCCGTTCCAGCAGGCCTCGCTCCATGCTGACCGAGATTCGCTGGAATCCCTCACCCATCCTCGGGCGACCGCGTTTGCGCTTCGCCTGACGCCATAGCTGCTGTTCCGCCGGCGTCAGGGAGCGGGATTTCTCGACGACCAGATCCTCTTCGAAGGCTTCCGTGGTGATGCCCAACTCGCCAACGGTCATCTCCGAGTACTTCCTCTTCGTCTTCATCGTTGCCTCCGTCGCATCTGTCGCTTCTCCCGAATCGTCAGGGGACGGGCGTGGATCACGAACACGCTGTCGTCGTCGTTCAGCACGAAGATCACCTGCAGGAGCCGCTCGCCCCGGCCCCTACCCCAGATCAGCCACTTGTCCTCCTCGATCCTTCGAGGAAAAGGTCTGCGAGAACTTCGAATAGCGGCCTCTGCCTCGTCGGGAAGAACACCGTGCCGGGCAAGGTGCTCGATGTTCCACCGGTTCCAGTGGAAGTCCATCAATTAATTATGCAACAAATGACTCTCCAGGTCAAGTTCCGCAAACTACCAACTCGACCGACACGTTGATGATGGGCCGGATACACCTGGGCGCACCTTCGCCCTCCTCGAGAACCGTCGTCCGCCCATGGCCTTGACGGAATCGTCTTCTCCGGGACCTCGTCGTCCGTCGCGGTCCCCTCCTCGTCCAGGTCAGGGTCTTCCTCAGGCGGGCTGTCCTTTCGAGCGGGGGACTCCTGGAGAAGCCGCCGGCACAACTCGAGACTCGCGTGGCGTCCCCGGTTGGCCATGAACCCGTACGAGCGGATGCGGACGAATCCTTTCGGGAAGACGTGGAGCAAGAACCGGCGGATGAACTCGACGGCGTCGACCGTGGTTGTGCGCATGCGGCTGCCGTGAGCGTATCGTCACGTGGGTACAACCAGGTAACCGATCCACGTAGCTCCGCTCTACATCATGTTCTCGATGGTCCTACCGCATTCTGCCGCGATGGGGTAGAACGTTGACCCTGGTGATGGTACGATCTCGGCATTGAACCTGGCGGGACTGAACGTGCCCCCCGAAGTGAGCTCACCCATGACCCACTCACGCTGGAGCCGATTTCTCTCCCCCTGCACCAATCCGTGTCTGACCGAAGCGAGCCGCTCGGTGTCCCCACAACGGGCCCTTGGCACTGCGCGTGGTGACGACCATGTCCTGAGGCCATTGGCTTTGGGAAGCTTGGCGTTGCTGGCTCTCTGGATGTCGGTCAGTCCCCTGCTGGCCGAGCCGACCTCCGCGGTGACGACAGCAACATCTCCTTGTGATTTACTCCCGAGACCAGACGCCGAGATTCCGCGCCTGTTGGGAGTACTCGCCAACCCCGACGAGAAGGTCAGGCAAGCTGCTATCGCGGATCTTGCGCGCATGGGTCCCTTGGCTGGAAGCACAATCCCGGCTCTGGTTGATGCTCTGAAGGACTCTTCGAAGGCCGTCAGATCGGAGGCCATCGATGCGCTGACGCGGATAGGACCGATGACCGTGCCAGCGCTCGTCCTGGCAATGGGGACGACGGAGAGCCAGGCGAAGTTGGGCGCGGAGGCGGTATTCCGCCGTCTGGGGATGGCGGCCCTGCCCTCTCTCCTGCAGCTTCTGGGGTGTTCGACGGAGGGCATCAGCAAGTCGGCGGCACAGGCGTTGGGCGTGCTCGGAGCCCCGGCTGTGCCGTCTCTCATCAACATGCTACGACGAAGTGACTGCAATTTCGAAGGAGTGGCCGAGGCGCTCAGGGAGATCGGGGCCCCCGCGGTCCCCGATCTCATCGAAGCGCTGAGACAGCAAGATCCCACCGTGTGCGCGAGAGCGGCCGAGGCCCTGGGAAGGATCGGGGCCGCAGCGAGTAGCGCGACGCCGGAGTTGCTCCGAGTGTTCGAGATGCCCCAGCCGCGCCTGAAGGACGCCGCTGCAAGTGGTCTGGGTGGAATCGGTCCGCAGGCCGCCGCTGCCGTGAAACCTCTCATCCAGAAACTAGGGGATGAGAACGAGACGTCGGGCGAAGCAGCGGTCCGTGCACTGGGCCAGATCGGTGAACCGGCCATATCACCCCTGGTCCACGCGCTGAGTGCCTCGAATGTTCTGGTCCGGCTGCGCGCGGCAGACGCGTGGCTCAAGATGGGGCGGCTTGCGACGGCAGCGTTTGCTCACCTGAAGGGCACCAGCAGCAAGGTGAAGAGTTCGGTGCTGGAGATCGTCGGCCGAACCCTCTTGCAGCCCGACAGGGCCGTCGGTCCCCTGGTCGACCTTCTGAAGGATCGCAGTCCGGATGTCCGGCAGGCGGCGGCCTCCGTTCTCGGGAAGATCGGTCCACCGGCCATGGCCGCCGTGCCGGCTCTCCTCGAGCTGCTGAAAGCCAAGGAGCCGGCCGTCCCAGTTGCCGCCGCCGACGCATTGGCAAAGATCGCACCGTCGGATGGTCGTGCTGCGCCGGCCTGGCTCAGGATGCTGAAGGCTCGGGACAGCGGCGTACGAAACGTCGCAGCCAGCGTGCTGGGCAAGGCCCGCCCGACCACCGACAGCATGGTGTCTGCACTCATCCAGGCTCTCAAGGACAGAGATGCCAACGTGAGGCTCTATGCCGCGATCTCCCTGGGAGAGATGGGCGCTCCGGCCAAACTGGCTGTCCCCGCCCTGCTCCGTGTGTTGAAGGAGGACGGCCTGGACAGGAGCTTCGGAGTTGCCGACTCGTTGGGCAAGATCGCGCACGCGGACGGGACTGTCCTATCAGCTCTGGCCTGTGCCGCCAAGGACGGCGGCAGAGGTGTCTGCCAGGGGGTGGCGCGAGCCTTGGCCACGCTCGGAAGCGAAGCGCTGCCTGTTCTCATCGAACTGTCGAGACATGGCAGCGAGAGAGTCAGGGCTCAGGCGATAGCGTCGCTCGGAGAACTTGATCCGACGACCGAGACCGTCACCCGGCACGTTGTCGAGGCACTGAAGGACCCAAGCGAACACGTGAAGAAGGCTGCGGTTGCCTCTACCTTGAAGCTGGGTCACAAGAGGAAGTCCGCTCGCCCGGTGACTCCGAACATTCATGCTGCCAGTGTGAGATCGCCCCAGTGCGATCGAACGGTGGCCGAGGCACCGCCTGTGCCTCGCGAGCTTGCGGAAACGCTGGCCAGCGTCATGCTCCGGGCTCGCGATGGCACCCTCAGAGTCGACGCAGCATGCGCCCTTGCGCGTCTTGGCCCACCAGTCAGTGCAGTGTCAGCTCTCGTACAAGCACTGAGAACCTCCGACGGCAGTGTCGTGCACTCTGCCGGCTTGGGTCTGCGTGCAGTCGGGGAGCCGGCGGTTCCCGCACTCATCGAGGCATTGAAGGACTCTCCTTCGTCAGTCAAATGGGCCATACTCCGGGTGTTGGGGGAGATCGGCGCAGCGTCGATCGCCCACCAATCGAGACTCTTGGACGTGTTTCGCCAATCCTGCGCGGATCCGGACCACATGGTGGCGCTGACAGCCTTCCAGTCGCTCTCCGGGCTGGGGTCCCCTGCGGTCCCAACCCTGATGAGAACCATGCGGAGTGGTGACCAGGTAGTCGTGAGCCGCGCCGTCGAAGCCCTGAAGCGGATCGGTCTCCCTGCCGTGCCTGCGCTCATGCAAGCACTGAAGGACCCGGACGCAGCCTTCAAGGGGTACCGCGCCCTCGTCCAAATGTGGACCCCCATGGGTGCCCCCAGAGAGGCCGAAGTGTCCGACAGGGCTGCCGTCATGCTGGTCCTCGGCAAGATGGGGCCCAGGGCCTGCGCCGCTGTGCCAGCCCTGTGTGCAGCTCTGAACGAGATCGAGGTCGACACCAGGATGGCTGCTGCCCGGGCGCTTGGCGAGATCGGGCCCCTGGCGGCTTCCTCCGTACCCGATCTCGCTCAGGCATTGCAGGATCCGGACCCTCGAGTGCGGCAGACCGTGGCCAGGGCACTGGCCGTGATCGGGGCGCCCGCCTCTGCCTTCGTGCCACACCTGGTCTGCGCCTTGAAGAGCGCCGATCGGGACGTCAGGTTTGCTTCAAGTGAGGCCCTGGGCAGGATCGGCACAGAAGCCGTGGCACCTCTGGTGCACGCGCTGGGCGATACGGATGCGCAGGTGAGGCAGGTCGCGGTCATTGCCTTGGGACACAACAGGTCGCTGCCCACCTCCGCGGTGACCGCGCTCATCCAGGCGCTCAAGGACAGCGAGGGAAATGTCCAATTCGCGGCGTCGGACGCCCTCGGCCGAATGGGAGCCACGGTGGTCCCTCAGCTGCTGCAAGTGTTGGAGGATCCGGATCCCAAAGTGAGACGCACTGCAGCCAATACCCTGGCGACCATTGGCCCTCCTGCTGCGGCTTCCGCATCGGTTCTTATCAAGCAGATGAATGATGCTGATACTCTTTCTGCGAGAGCGGCCGCCGGGGCACTGAACCGCATGGGATCCGCCGTGGTGCCGGCTCTCGTGGAGGCGGCGCTCAAGTCACCGGACAAAGGAGTCAGGGCGGCATGTGTCTCGGTTCTTGCACGCACCGCGAGGCGGCCCCCTGTGATCGGTGTGGTCCGTGAGATCAGATTCCTGTCCAACGACCTGACGGTGCCGGCTGAGGTCGGTGATGTCGTTGCCACGGTCCTGACGACGCTGGAAGCCGTTGCGGCGAATGATCCCGAGCCCGTCGTTCGCGAGGCAGCCCAGCGAGCACGGCGGTCGGTACTGCAGTCGTGGGGCACATGGGGCCGGTAGCCCTACCATGAGCCGGTCCGTCGTACCCGCAGGTGCGCCTGGAGAACAGCGACAGGCCGCTCCTCCGGCCCTGGCGACTGCTTGACCGGGAAACGCTGGTGCTGACCGACGACGAGGGCAACCGGAGTTCGCTGACCCGGGAGACTCCGGCGGAGGAGGCGGAGACGCTCTCTTGCTGCTCGATAGACATCGAACAGGTCACGAATCCAGGGCAGCCGAAGCGTCAGGGTGCGGCCGGAGTGGATGATGCGGCCCGCAAGGTTCAACAGTCTCGAGCCGGATCGTCGCTGGGCGCCAGAGCTCCATGTTGCCGGGCGGGAGCGCGAAGACGGCACGCCGAACCTGGTTCTTCACACCCAGGTCCGCCGGCACGTTGTCGTCGCGGAACTGGTCTCGGAGAATCAGCCGCACTTCGGGGCAGCAGGCGATCCACG
>JACQZM010000492.1 GCA_016213885.1 Candidatus Rifleibacteriota bacterium
CGGTACAGCTTGCCCACCTCGGCGGCGTCGATCGGCTCGCGGACCGAATACGTGAGCCCCTGGCCGTCCTTGATGTGGGAGAGGACGATGACCTGGCGGCCGGCGCCCTCGCCCACGGCCATGAGCTCTATCCGCTGCGACGGCTGCGACCTGGGGAAGACCAGCCGACCGAAGGCGGCCTGATCCTCCGGCCTCGAGAGCGTCGCCTGGAGGTCCGACAGCTCCACCATCGACGAGGCCTTGTGGCCCGGCTGTCTCGCCATGCGGGCCAGCAGGCGATCGAAGGCGAGGTCGGTCGCCCGGTCGGCCTCGGCGAAGTAGGTGTGCCGGTACAGGTGGTAGCGCATCAGCTCCGGGAACCGGTGAAGCTCGTAGAGCCTGTAGAGCTCGCCGATGATCTGGTCGCAGGCGTCCGCCGTGGCGTGGGGATTCACCTCCTTCCACCGCTGGAACCGCTCCACGGCGCAGTGGAGCGCTATCGGGACGTGGTACGACCGGCCCAGCCGGTCCAGGTAGCTCTCGATGGCGTCGGCCCAGGTGCCGGGCTGGCCGGGCAGCGGCGTGTCGCCGATCTCCCGTCTCAGCTGCTCCAGGAACTCGCGCCCCTCCAGGGAGCCCAGCGCCTCGCAGCACGCGTCGAAGATCCAGGCGTGGTCGAGCCAGCGACGGCTCCACGGGAAGTGGCAGAAGGTCTGGACGTAGAAGTTGCGGATCAGCGGCCCCACCAGCGAGAGCGGCCCCTTGTACGGCCCGAAGTCATTCAGCGACAGGATCAGCGCCCCCTCCCGGAAGTCGGGCTCCGGGACCATCACGTTGGACGGGTCCACGGCCCCCGGGACGATCCGCCTCTCGCTGGCCAGCCACCCCAGGAAGAAGGTGGACATGGCCTTCACGAACAGCTTGCGCCAGTCGTCCCGGGTGGGGAACTCCACGCCGGCCGGTCGAATCGACGCGAACTCCCGGATCCGCTCCCAGGTGTTCAGATCGCTGACGTGCTCCAGCACGATGGCGCCCAGCTCCGGACGCCAGCACCCGAGGTGTGCCACGGCCGGACGGATGAACGGGTGGCTGTGGAGCCCGATGGTCCAGTAGATCGACGAGAGGACCCGCCGCTTGCCGATGTCCTCCGGAACGACCAGCTGCAGGTCGAAGTGCTTGCCCGGTTCGGTGTTGATGCTGACCCGGTAGCTGGAGTGCCGGTGCAGCGACGAGGTGCGGGAGACCCACACGCCGTCCTTGCCGACCCGGTCGATGTCGAACGTCTCCGTGTCGTGGGTCAGCGCCACGGCCTGGGCCAGCAGCGTCGTGCCCACGAGGATCCGCTCCAGACGGGCCACCTCCGCCGTGGAGAGCCCTTCCTGGAAGACCACCTTCCCCTCCCAGCTGTCCGGGTTGAACCGGGTCGGCACCAGCGTCGCCTCGAACGACCCGGCCAGCTCGAACAGCAGCTTCTCCGCCGTCTTCGAAAGCGACCGGTCCGAGTCGTGGAGGATCCAGGCCACCAGCTCGTCGCGGACCGTGCCGTAGAACTCCGGGTGGTACCGCACGAAGTTGACCAGCATCCGCAGGATGTTCTCGAACACCCTGCGGGTCTCTTCGGAGGCGGGCCACCGCAGCTCGACCCGGTAGTCGTGGAGCCGCTTCCTCAGCGCCTCGAGCCGCCGACGTTCCAGGTTGGCCCTGGAGATCTCCTCGATCGACTCCTCGTCGAGGAACGGGAGCCTGGCGGCGATGAACGTGGGCAACAGCTTCGAGTAATCGGCGCTCGGCCGGTCCAGCAGCAGGATCCGGTACGCCTTGGTGCGCAGCTTCAGATCGGGGTGACGGGCCAGCGCCTCGAGCCGGCGTCTGATCAGCGCCGCGGTCCGCTCGTCGGAGCGGGCCAGCTGGCGGCCCAGCTCCTCGGCTCCTCTCGTGGCCTACCCCACCGGTCCGAAGAAGATCGACACCGACACGTCGTGGAGACAGCGTAGCCGGGGGTCGTTGGGCAGGTGCTCCAGCGGCGCCGGGGCGGGCTGGTCCCCCGGGTCGCCGCCCCGCACCAGGAAGATCTGCGGCGAGATCTCGCCCAGCGAGAGGTCCCACCCGTCCTTGCAGGCGCAGAAGGCGACCAGGGAGGGGTTGCCCGCCCACAGCATCGGTTGCCGGCTGAACGTGCCCAGGTCGACCGTACCGGTACGGATCTCGTACTCCAGGTCTCCGACCCGGACCCGGCCGCTCGCCTCGCCTCGCCGGACCGTCAACGACCGGCGGTTCTGGAGGTTGACCAGCGTCGAACCGTCGGCCACGATGTCATTCTCCAGGATCCCCAGGTCCCGGATCAGCCACCGGGGGATCCGTACCGTGAGCGAGTCGACGGTGACGTCGACGTGCTTCTGCCGGTAGAGGTCGCCGATGATCTCCTGGAAATGCTCCTCGATGGCCTTTCGACGATACGATCCCTTGGGGGTCAGCTCGTCCCGCTGAAGGGACAGGTCCCTGTCGAGCAGCGCGAAGTTGACGACCCGCTCGTACGCCGCCAGGTCCCGGTTGGCGGCCCGGACGATCTGGCGGAAGTACCCGTCCACCATACCGGTCGTCGCCGCCTTCTTCAGCACCTCGTCGTCCCGGTCCGGCACGATCAAGAGGACGTTGTGGTCCCGGCCGTCTCCGACGAGGAAGACCCGCTTGATGCCGGGCACGTCGGCGTACTTCTGCTCCACCCGCCGCGGGGCGATGGTCTGGCCCTTGGTGTTCTTGTAGAGATCCTTGATCTTGTCGACGATCTGGAGGTGTCCGCCCTCGCCGAGCACGAAGACGTCGCCGGTGGCCAGCCAGTGCTCCTCGCCCGGGGCGGGCCGCGGGTCGTCCAGGTAGCGGGCGACGTACGGTCCGGAGATGTGGAGCTCACCCTCGTCGGAGAGCCGGATCTTCACCCCCGGAAGCGGCACGCCCACGGAGTCGTCCTGGTACTGACCCGGTGGCGTCATGGTGATACCGCCGGTGGCCTCGGTCATTCCGAAGCCGCTGCAGAGCCTCACCCCGTGGTCGTTGAAGAAATGGAACACCCTGGCATCCAGGTGCCCGGCCGCCGAGAGCCCCCAGCTCAGCCGCCCGCCCACGGTCTCGGAGAACACCCGCCGACGCTCCTCCGGATGGGTGGTCGCGTCCATCCTCCGGAGGCACTCCTCGCGGATCTGGACCCATCGCAGCGGGATGCTGATCAGGGCCGTGGGGCGGACGCGCTCCAGCAGGGCGATCAACGTCTCGGCGGAGGGGTTGCCGGCGAAGGCGTAGGTCCCCCCCCAGAACAGCGTCCCGAGGAGCTCCAGGTACCGCCCGAACGTGTGGAAGAGCGGCAGGTAGCAGAGGAACACCTCGTCGTCTCCGACCCTGGGCAGCGCCGCGGCGCGGGCGAACCGCTTGCTCACCAGGTTGAACTGGGAGAAGACCACCCCCTTGGGCAGCCCGGTGCTTCCGGAGGTGAACAGCACCGTGGCGTCGTCGTCCAACGAGAACCGGGGCCGGTTGCGGATCAGCTCGTCGACGGTCTCCTGGCCCAGGTGGGAGAACCCCATGGCCAGAGGAATGTCCCCATCCTCGGCCAGGTGGGTCGCCTCTCCCAGGTTGTAGATGCGAAAACGCGCACGGCCGAGCTTCCGCACCTCCAGCAGGCGCAGGTAGAGCAGCTCGCTGTCACACACGGCTCGATCGATCTCGAGCTTGTCGAACAGGGCGGCGACGGTGACCGCATCGAAGTGGACGCTGATCGGCGCGACGAAGATGTCGTGGACGAGGCAGGCCAGGTCGCAGCACGCGGCGTCCACGCTGTTGTCCGCCAGGATGGCGACCCTGGGTCGTCGCGGCGCCGGGTGCGGGTCGCCGGTCACGTCGCCCAGGAAGCTGGCCGCGATGAGCCGGATCCGCCTCCGAACCTGGGCGTACGTCCAGGTCCCGCCGGTGTTCTGGGCCTCCCCGAACATGACCCGGTCGGGATGGGCGGCCACCCGCTGGTCCAGCATGGTCTCCAGGGTGTAGCGAGAGGCGCGGATCGCCTCGAACGTCGTCTCGGCCCACCGGCGTCGCTCCTCGGGGCCGCCCAGCGCCACGAGGAAGGAGCTGCGCCGGGTCGAGTCCAGGTACCGGGCCAGCACCCCGGCCTCCGTCCGGTGGAGCTCTCCGCTGGTCACGAGCGCCTCCATCCGTTCCAGGATGGACCGGGCCCGGGTCGCCCGGCCCTGCGGATCGGCGGTGGTCGGGTCGAACGCGTCCAGCGCCTGGTTCAGCGTGACTTCGGGCTTCATGGCATCCTTCTCCACACTCGGACGGGTCGTCCTTCGATTCTAGCACCGGAGGTCGTCGGTGCGACCCGGCCGCACCCCGCCCCGGGCGAGTATCGAATGCCCTGCCGGGAAAGAGAGCGCCCATGCCGTCGACGTCGAGGCACTGGCGCCGCGGAAGGTGCCGCGGCTATGATCGTCCGGCGGAGGAAGAGACCATGGCCCGTCAGCGTCCCCAG
>JACQZM010000225.1 GCA_016213885.1 Candidatus Rifleibacteriota bacterium
GATCGTCACCACGGTGGCCGGGGCGGCCGGTCCCTCCCTCACGCCGGGCAACCGCGAGATCGTGTTCGGCGACTCCGGCCGCAACGTCCTCAGGACCTCGGCCGCTCCGGGCAGCGTCGTGACGACGCTGAACGTGAAGACGGACGGCACCGCCGAGCGCGACGCCGCCGACCAGAAGTGCCGGCCCGCGGTCTCCAAGGACGGCAAGCGCTTCGCTTACGTGGGCGCCGACGGGTCCGTCTACGTCCGGTCGCTGAACGAGGCGATCAAGGTCCGGGTGACGCCCCCGAAGACCGACAGCAGGTACACGGAGGTGGCCTTCTCGCCCAACGGCAGGATCCTGGCGCTGACCGACGGGGCGGCGATCTACCTGGCGCCGTCTTCCCCCGCGGCGTCGACCGCTGGGTTCCCGATCGCGGTCCTCGACCAGCAGGGTCGGATCCGGAGCCTCTCCTGGCAGTAGGGTCGCCGGCGGCCCTGGTGGAACTCTGCGCTGCTGGCGGATCGGCGCTCACCCGCTTTCTTGACAAGTCCCCGGACCGGATCTAGACTGACCGGGTCAGAGATTTGTCGGGATGCTCTCCACAATCAAGATCTCCAACCTGGCGGTCATCGAATCGCTCGAGATCCATTTCACCAACGGACTCAACATCTTCACGGGGGAGACCGGCGCCGGCAAGTCCATCGTCTTGTCCGCACTGTCGCTGATCCTGGGGGAACGGGCCAGCTCGGGGCTGCTCCGCTCCGGCTGCCCGATCGCCTCGGTCGAGGCGCTCTTCGACACCGGGCCCGATCCGAGGATCGTCGAGCTTCTGGCGCAGACCGGGCTGGTCGCCGAAGAAGATCACTCGCTGATCGTCCGCCGGGAGATCACCGTCGAGGGGAAGAGCCGCTGTCACGTGAACGGCAGGCTGGTGGGCCTGTCGTTCCTGAAGGAGCTGGGGAACCTGCTGGTCGACCTGCACGGGCAGCACGAGCATCAGCTGCTGCTCGACCCGCGCCATCAGCTGGAGATCCTGGATTCGTTCGGCGACGCTGGCCATCAGAAGGTCAGAGTGGCGGTGCAGTCGGACGTCCGACGCCTGCTGGACGTGAGGCGCGAGCGAGCCTCGCTGAGGCAGAGAGCGACCGAGCGAGAGGCCGAGATCGAGCTCGTGTCCACCCAGCTTGCGGAGATCGAAGCGGCCGCCGTCGACCCGGAGACGGACGCCGCCGTGGAGGGGCAGCTGAAGCTCCTGGCGAACCTGGAACGGGTGAAGAGAGAGGCGATGGAGCTCTCCACGGGGCTGGCCGGCGACGACGGTCAGGGCCAGGCGGTCTTGACCTCGCTCAGGGCGCTTCTGCCCAGGCTGGAGTACCTCGCCCAGACCACCGGTCGCGCCGAGGTGGCTCAGGCGCTCGACAACTTCCGCGAGGCTCTCTATCTGCTGGAAGACACGTCCCGGACCGTTTCCCACGCATTCGACGGCCTCGACCTGGACGAGGACGATCTGGCCAGGGTGGAGGCCCGGGTCGGGGTGCTCACGAAGCTCAAGCGGCGGTACGGTCCTGGTCTGCAGGACGTCGCAGACCATGCCAGGCGACTTGGCTCCCGGCTGGCGGACCTGCAAGCGGCGCACGACGATTCGGCTCGACTCGAACAGGCGGAGCGACAGCTGGTCGGCCGCTTGAACGGCTCCGTGCCCCGGCTGTCGGGCGGGCGTGGCCGCCTGTCGCGGCAGCTCGTCCGCCGGGTCGAGGAGCACCTCGCCGACCTCGGTCTCGAGAACGCCCGGTTCGAGGTCGCCCTGTCACGCCAGGAGGAGGCGGACTCCCCCGTTTCGATCGAGTCCAGCGGCGTGCACCTGTACTCGAACGGCGCGGACCGGGTCGAGTTCCTCATCGCCCCGAATCCCGGAGAGCCGCCCAAGCCGCTGTCGAAGATAGCCTCCGGTGGTGAGCTGTCCCGCATCATGCTGGCCATCAAGTGCTCCCTGGCCGTGGTGGACAAGGTGCCGATCATGGTGTTCGACGAGGTCGACGCCGGCATCGACGGCCGGACCGCGGTCAAGGTCGCCGAGAAGCTGGCCCAGCTGTCGGCCCGCTGCCAGAGTCTCGTGATCACCCACTCCCCGCAGATAGCGAGCGCCGCCACCTCGCACTTCGCGGTGAAGAAGCAGGTCAGTGGCGGACGCACCCAGACCAGCGTCCTGCGCCTCGACGCCGAGGAGCGCGTCGCCGAGGCCCAGCGGCGGTACGAGTCTCTGGAAGCGACTGAAGAGCTTCGTCACCGGCGGCAAGAAGGAGTCCGCCAACGACGGCGAGTAGCCGGGGGACGGCGCTCCCGGAGTCCGGTGGCGCGTTCGGAGTCGAGGCGCCCTTCGAGCCTGCGGGGGACCAGCCGCAGGCCATCCGGGACGTCGTCGAACGGCTGGGCGCCGGGGCTCCGCACCAGACGATCCTGGGAGTCACCGGTTGTGGAAAGACCTTCGTCATGGCGAAGGTCATCGAGGCGATCAACCGGCCGAGCCTGGTGATCAGCCACAACAAGACGCTGACGGCCCAGCTCTTCCACGAGTTCCGCCGGTTCTTCCCCGGGAACGCGGTGGAGTACTTCGTGAGCTACTACGACTATTATCAGCCCGAGGCGTACATTCCGTCCTCCGGGGTCTACATCGAGAAAGACTCGTCGATCAACGACGAGATCGACCGGCTCCGCCATCGTGCCACGGCTGCCATCTTCTCCCGCAGGGACTGCCTCGTGGTGGCGTCCGTCTCGTGCATCTACGGGCTCGGCTCGCCGGAGGCCTACACGGAGCTCGCGGTGCACGTGGAGCAGGGTGGGCAGATCGGCCGTGATCTGCTCCTCTCGCAGCTGGTGGAGGTCCAGTACGAGAGAAACGACGTGGCGCTGTCCCGGGGTCGCTTCCGGGCCCGGGGCGACACGGTGGAGGTGTTCCCGATCTCGGCGGACACGGCGATCCGGATCGAGCTGTTCGACGACCTCGTCGAGTCGATCGTCGAGTTCGATCCGCTCACGGGACGCACGATCCGGGAGCTTCCCATGGTCACCCTGTTTCCGGCGCAGCACTACGTGACGCTGCCGGAACGACGCCAGGCCGCCCTGGTGGCGATCGAGGAGGAGCTCGAGCAGCAGGTCGCCAGGTTCAAGGAGCAGAACCGGGCCATCGAGACGCAGCGGATCTACGAGCGCACCCAGTACGACCTGGAGATGATCAGGGAGATCGGCTACTGCAAGGGAATAGAGAACTACTCCAGGCATCTGACGGGCCGAGGCGCCGGGAGCCCCCCGGAGACTCTCATCCACTACCTGCCCCGGGATCGGGTTCAGGCTCCCGTCCGCGTTCGACAACCGACCGTTGACCTTCGAGGAGTTCGACCGATTGCCGCAGCAGAAGGTCTACATCAGCGCCACGCCCGCGGACCTGGAGAGGGCACGGTCGGGTCGCAACGTGGCGGAGCTCGTGGTCAGGCCGACGGGCCTGGTCGACCCCGCCATCGAGGTCAAGCCGCTGACCAATCAGGTGGACGACCTCATCGGGGAGATCCGGAAGCGGGCCGACAGGAGCGAACGCGTCCTGGTGACCACCCTGACCAAGGTCATGGCGGAGGAGCTGACCGCCTACCTGGCCGACGCTGGCATCAGGGTCCGGTACCTGCACTCGGAGATCACCACCCTGGAGCGGACCGAGATCATCAGAGAGCTCCGCCTCGGCAAGTTCGACGCCCTGGTGGGGATCAACCTCCTCAGGGAAGGTCTCGACATCCCCGAGTGCTCTCTCGTCGCGGTGCTGGACGCCGACAAAGAGGGGTTCCTGCGCTCCACGACGTCGCTCATCCAGACCTGCGGTCGGGCTGCCCGGAACGTGAACGGCACGGTCATCCTGTACGCCGACCAGCAGACGGCTTCGATCAAGGCCGCTCTCGACGAGTGCGATCGGAGACGTCGGCTGCAGCTCGAGTTCAACCGGGTCCACGGGGTCACGCCGACGTCGATCGTGAAGGGCGTCCCGGCGAGCATGCGCGCCGTCGTGGACGGGGAGAGCGCCGGGGCCGACAGCCTCGATCCGCCCCGCTACGCCGGCACTCTCGTCGAGCTGCCGATCGAGATCGCCCGGCTGAGGGAGAGGATAGCCGAGGCGATCGCCCAGGAGCGGTACGAGGATGCGATCCCGCTCAGAGACAGGGTCTACGAGCTCGAGATGCTCCTCGACACGGACCCCCCGTCCCGGGGGCCCGACCCGGGGGGCCGGCCGGGGCGGCCGCGGCCGGCCCCGACCGGTCGACGATCGAGGAGCCGATCACGCCGGGGCGCTTGACACATGGGGACCGCCGATCCGACCGTCGCGGAACGTCTGAGGGAGAAGGCCAGGGCGCTGCCGTCGCTTCCGGGGGTCTACGTCTTCAAGAACGCAGCGGGCACCGTCCTGTACGTGGGGAAGTCGGTGAGCCTGCACCAGCGCGTCGCGACCTACTTCCAGGGGCAGGAGCGGCTGGGACCCCGGATCGCCCGCATGGTCGCCTCGGCCACCGACCTGGAGTACTTCGTGACCTCCAACGAGGAGGAGGCGCTGCTGCTCGAGTTCGAGTTCATCGACCGCTACTCGCCGCGGTACAACATCGTGTTCCGCGACGACAAGAGCTACCCGTACGTCAAGGTGACCGACGAGGAGTTTCCTCGGATCTACTTCACCCGGAAGCCCCACGAGGGCAAGGGGCTGATCCTGGGCCCCTACACCGACGCCGCCTCCCTGAGAAAGACCCTGAGGTTCCTGCGGACCATCTTCCCGGTTCGTTCATGCGCGGTGTCGTCGGACCGTCTCCACCGCAGACGGGCCTGCCTGGAGTATCACATCAAGCGGTGTCTGGCTCCGTGCGAGAAGAAGGTCGACGCTGCGGCCTACCGGAACATCGTCGAGAGCGCCGTGCTCTTCCTCAGGGGCAAGAGCGACGAGCTGGTCCGTTCGCTGAGAACCCAGATGGAGGAGGCCGCGGGCTCCTGGGACCTCGAGAAGGCGGCGGAGCTCAAACGCCAGGTCTCGGCCCTGGAGCGGGTGTTCACGCGACAGCAGGTCTCCGCGGTCAGGGACGAGGAGTACGACGCGCTGGCCTTGGCCGCGCACCAGCACCTCGCGGTGGTACAGCTGATCCAGGTCAGGGAGGGCCGGATCAGGGGGCAGCTGAAGTCCGTGCTCAAGAACCCCCAGGAAGGAACCGCCGAGATCCTGGGCGCGTTCATCAGACACCACTATCTCGGGGCGGAGTCCTTCCCGACGGAGCTGCTCCTTCCGGAGGACGTGCCGGACCGGGAGCTCCTCGGACGGGTTCTCTCGCAGAAGGCGGGTCGGACGCTGCAGCTGCTCGTCCCCCAGAAGGGTCGCAAGCACACGTTCGTCCAGATGGCCCTGAAGAACGCGGCGCTGTTCCTCTCGGCCCAGGGCGCGGCCGAGGGCGCCGGCGAGGCGCTGGCCGAGCTGGCAAGGGCGCTCGGACTGGACCGCTCACCGCGGCGGATCGAGTGCTTCGACGTGAGCCACACCGGAGGCACCGAGACGGTCGCCTCCATGGTCGTGGCCCAGGACGGCGTTCCAGATCGATCCCAGTATCGGTGCTTCAAGATCAGGACGGTCGTGGGGGCCGACGACTTCGATTCGATGAGGGAGGTGGTGGGTCGCAGGTACTCCAGGGTGCTGTCGGAGGGACAGCCGCTGCCGGACATGGTTCTCATCGACGGGGGGATCGGACAGCTGGGCGCCGCCAAGGAGGCACTCCTGGGCCTCGGTCTGGGAAGTCTGCAGGTGGTGGCTCTGGCCAAGCAGGAGGAGCTGCTGTTCTCCGGGCAGCACGCAGCAGGGCTCGCGCTTCCGGAGGGCTCCGGCGCCCGTCGGCTGGTCCAGAGGATCCGCGACGAGGCGCATCGGTTCGCCGTGTCCTATCACAGGCGGCTGCGCTCGGCCCGAGCCACTCGATCGGCCCTCGACGAGGTCCCGGGGGTCGGGCCGCGGACCCGTTCGCGGCTCCTGATCCACTTCGGCGCGATCCAGGCGGTCCGGGAGGCCTCTCTGGCAGAGCTCGAGGCGGTGCCTGGCGTCACCAGGAGGGCGGCCCAGGCGGTCTTCGGCCACTTCCGCCGTTGATCGAAAGGCCCGGCGCAGCAGGTTGCGGGTTCAGGCCCGGGCTCTTATACTTGGCATTGAGGAAAAACGTGTCCAGCGGTGAAGCCCAGAACGTCAAGTACGTCCCCAAGCGCAAGATCCGGGCGATCGGGTCGTTCTACTCGGTCTACGAGGCGACCCAGGTCGGCCTGAACCGCCCGGTGGAGCTTCGGGTGCTCAACTTCAAGCAGCAGCCCGGGTCTGCCGAGGTCGCGCGGTTCAAGCACGAGTTCTCCACCCTGGCGAACCTCGACCATCCCAACATCATCCGGGTCCTCGACATGGGGGTCATGGCCGATCACGTCTTCTACGTGACCGATCTCCGGAACAGCAAGAGCTTCCAGGAACTGTTCGAGAAGGGGCGCTCGTTCGCCGTGGAAGAGGCGCTGAGCATCACCCGGAGCCTCGGCCAGGCGTTGTCGCACCTCCACAAGAAGAACATCCTCCACCGGGACCTGACGCCGTCGGCGGTCTACCTGGACCAGGAGACCTCGATCGCCTACATGGCGATCGTCGGGAAGCTGCTCAAAGAAAAGATGGACGACCGCTTCCAGACCGCGGAGGACCTTCTGTCGGACCTGGACAAGGCGACGGAGAAGCTGGATGTCAAGTCGGTCATCTCCGAGATAGCGGAGAGCACCGTCACCGAGCTGAAGGTCCCGCGGCCGCCTCCCAAGTTGACCGACACCCTCGTGAAGGCGAGCCGATCGCGGGCGCTGGAGCAGGCGGCCGGCAGGCCGGCCGATGAGACCACGCAGATCCGGACGGAGGTCGTGAAGAAGCCCTCCGGTGCCGCCGCGGGGACCGTCGATCCCATGCTCTGGATCCGCGCCCACAAGGAGTACCTGTTCATGGGCGGGGCGCCGGCTCTGCTCGTGCTCGTTCTGATGGTCCTGTTCGCGACGCGATCGGATGAACCCCCTCCGGTCCCCACCAGCACC
>JACQZM010000493.1 GCA_016213885.1 Candidatus Rifleibacteriota bacterium
AGCCCGGGGAGATCCCGGTGACCCTGAACGACGTGGAGGTCTGCGACGCCCTGCTCGAGAACCTCAGGAGCCTGACCACGATGCTCAGGCGAGCCAGCGAGACCAGGTGGCTCGACACGTTCTCGAGGAGCGGTCGGGCCGGAGGCCGCGAGCCGCCAGGGAAGGCCTCCGGAGCCGACGGCCAGCCCCCCGGTGCGGTGGAGAGCCCCCAGGTGCGGGCACGGCGCCAGGCCGAGAGGGTGGAGAGGGAGATTCCCGGGCTTCTCCCGCTCTGGCGGACCGTGGCCGCCCACGGTCGGGCGTTGCTGGCCGGAGCGATCTCGCTGGACCAGCGCGACCGTCTTCTTTCCCACGCCGCGGCGCTGGAGGACCTGTCCTGTCGCTGGAGGGCCAGCCGGCTCCTGTGCGCCGTCGATCTCGCGGGCATCTACCCGCCGGACTGGAGACCCGGCTGGGAGCCGGCGACGGTGAAGAGGGTCGAGGAGGTCGAGGTGGCTCCGGACGATCCGCTGGCCACGTCGGGGGACAAGCTCATGGATCCGCTCGGCCGCTCGATGCTCGGCATCGTGTCCAGGGAATCGATCCAGAAGTACATCTTCATCAGCGGGCGGGACTTCACCGGCCTGGAGTACACCCCCGCGGAGCTCACCGAGCTGTCCAGCCGGGCCTTTGCCGGGTACGGCAAGAAGAGGATGCCACCTCTGCGGTGGACCGGCACCGCCAGGCTACCCCCGGAGTCCCTGCGGGCCGGGCGGGTGGCGTGGGTGTGCATCCTGCGCTTCCCGGGCGCCCGGATGTGCACGATCAGGGCGACGGTGAACGGGAAGGTGACGATCAGGCCGGATCCGGTGTTCGACACGACGCTGGTCCCTGCCGGGAGCTCGGGAAGGGTGCGGTCGTTCCACACCTTCGACCTGTCGATCTTGAAGCCCGAGAACACGATCGAGCTCTTCGCGCTCGGCTCGAAGCGCGGCACGGAAGCGCCTCCGGCGGCGTTCGATGCGGTCAGCATCGGCTCGTCGGAGATGCCCCCAGGAAGCACCACACCGCGTTGATCGGACCGGCCGGAGCTCCCGGCGCGACCTCCGGTCTCTTCTCGTCGGTCGGGATGATCTCGATCAGCGGTCAGCCGTCGAGCCGCATCGGCCCTACGGCATGGCCTCGTCCACGATCCGGTCGACGACGACGAACGGGCGGGAGTACCCGTCGAACGCCCGGCCATGCGTGACCGTACACCGGCCCTCCCCTCGCGCCAGCGGTCCGCGAATCGTCACGGTCAGCCAGACCTGAAACGCCTTGGGAGGGACCCACCCGGGTGGAAGTCTGACCGGGAGCGCCTCCTCGACACCGGGGAGCGACAGCTCGAGGTAGAAATGCGGCTCCATGTCAGCCACCAGGATGTGGAGCCTCCGACCGCCCTTGCCGGCCCGCGGCGAGAGCCCGAAGGCGAGACGGGATCCTCGCTCCCGGGAGCTGATCCGGTCGCTGGCCGAGGTGGTGAGCACGTCCCCCACGGTGTCCGCGGCAGTGCCACCCCTGTCCAGAGCCTGCATCGGATGGTACAGCACCAGACCGGGGCGACCCGGTGGAGGAAACACGACGAACCCCGGCGGAACCGGCGTGGCGGAGCGTGAGACGGCCGTGGCGACCACCGGGGCCAGCGCGTCACGGACTCGATACGGCTCCGGCAGGCCCAGATGCGCGGCCAGGGCGTCGACCCCGTCGAGCTTGCGCATCGTCTGGAGCAGCCCTCTCCTCAGCTCCCGGGGCAGCGGCCGGCCCCGCCTACCAGAGCCAGGGGCCCCGACGAGCTCCAGGGATCCACGGTCGCGTGTAGCCGATGCTCGACGAGATCGGACGCGTCGCGGCACACCACCTGGCCGTCGACCTCCAGTTCCCACCGGGAAGGCTGGTCCGTGACGAACCGCACCTCGAGCCGGTCGAGCCCCGGGCGCACCACCCGCACGGAGTCCATCGAAACAGCCGGGGATGGGCGCGGCGACGGTGGCGCCGACGCGGGCCGGCGCGGCCAGCCCACCAGCACGGCGATGGCCCCGATCACCAGCAGGCCGGCCAGCCACGGCCACGGCCCACCGTCCTGCCGGGTCACCCGGTCCTGGGGCATCGTGGCGCTCTGCGCCCCGACAGAGCTACCTCTGCTCGCTCCCGGGCCGGCACCGCCTCTCGCGGGCACGGCCCGCCGGACCTTCAGCGTCGCGCCGTCCGGCGACCCGGACGCGGTGGGCCGGGGAGCGTCGATGCTGGCCCCGTCGAGGCTCCGGCCGGAGTGCGCACCCGCGGCCCGGATCAGCGCCGCCCGGGCCGCGGTGGCAGAGCCGAAGCGAGTCTCGGGGTTCTTCTCCAGAAGACCGTGGACCACCTGCGCGATCCCGGCGGGGACGTCTGCGCGAGCGCGATCCAGCGGCACCGGTTCGGTCTCGAGGATCGCCCGGAGCAGCTCCGAGACCGTCGAGCCCTGGAACGGACGGTGGCCCGTGAGCATCGCGTACGCCACGATGCCCAGCGCCCACAGGTCGCTGGACGGTCCCGGCTCCGTTCCCTGCAGGATCTCCGGCGCGAAGTACCGGGGCGTGCCCAGGACCCGGCCCTGGTCCGTGAGCACCGTGCCCTCGAGCTTGCGAGCCAGTCCGAAGTCCATCAGGATCGCGCCGCGCTCCTCGTGGACCATGATGTTCTGCGTCTTGATGTCCCGGTGGACGAGCCCCCGGCCGTGGATGTAGTCCAGCGCGTCCAGCAGCTGCGCCACCAGGTCCACGGTGGTGTCGACCGCCATCTGGCCGCAGTCGCCGATCAGCGTGCTGAGCTCCCGCGCATCCAGGAGCTCCATGGCGTAGTAGAGCTTCCCCTCCAGCTCTCCGGCGTCGAACACCTTGATGATGTGAGGGTGGGACAGGCTGACCAGCAGGTCCATCTCCCGCCTGAACCTGGCCGAGCCGAGCGGCATGGTGACGTCGCCGTGGAGGAACTTGATCGCCACGGGGCGGTCCAGGTCGAGCTGCACGGCCCTGTAGACCACCCCCATGCCCCCGCGGCCCAGCTCGTCCAGGATCTTGTAGCGGCTCACCACACCAGCATACATCGGATTCAGGCGTCGGCTCCACGGACGGGCCTCGTCCGTCGAGACGCCGACCCGGCACGAGCATGGGGAGCGGTCGAGCGTGCCTCGAGGGGACGAGCGCCCTCTGCCGGGACGAGGCGGGGCAACGCCGGGTCCGCCGAGGTATACTCAACCCGCCTCCAGGAGATCGAGGCGGAAGAGGCACCCCATGGAAGATCAAGTGATCGCGGAGAAGGTCCGACACCTGTCCGCCGAAGAGCTCGAGCTCTACCGGCTCCGCCACTCCCTGGCCCACGTGATGGCCGCCGCCGTGCTGGATCTGTTCCCCGGCACGGCGCTGGGCTTCGGCCCGCCGGTGGAGAACGGCTTCTACTACGACTTCGAGACTCCCCGGAAGCTCACGCCTGAGGACCTTCCGAAGATCGAGAAGCGCATGCGGCAGATCCTCCAGGAGAAGCGGAGCTTCGTCGCGGAGTCGCTGCCTCTGGAGCAGGCCTCGGAGAAGGTCCGGGCGCTGGGTCAGCGTTTCAAGGAGGAGCTGCTGGCAGACCTCCGGGCCCGGGCGGTGCAGACCGTGAGCTTCTACCACACCGGCGCGTTCACCGACGTGTGCGAGGGACCTCACGTGGAGAACACGAGCCAGATCCCCCACGACGCGTTCGCCCTGGACTCCCTGGCCGGGGCCTACTGGAAGGGCTCGGAGAAGAACCCGGTGCTCACCCGGATCTACGGCCTCGCCTTCAAGACCAAGGCGGAGCTCAAGACGTTCTTGCACCTCCGGGAGGAGGCGCAGAAGAGAGACCACCGCAAGCTCGGCGCCCAGCTGGAGATCTTCCACATCGAGGAGGAGATCGGCAAGGGCCTCCCGCTGTGGCTGCCGAACGGCGGGGCGATCCGGGAGGAGCTGGAGAAGCTCGCCAAGGAGTACGAGTTCCTCGACGGCTACCAGCGGGTCGCGACCCCGGAGATCACCCGGGAGGAGCTGTTCTACCGCTCCGGCCACCTCCCCTACTACAAGGCCAGCATGTTCCCACCGATGGTGCTCGAGGAGCACGACGAGGCCGGAGAGCTCGTCTCCAAGGAGACGTTCTACCTCAAGCCGATGAACTGCCCCATGCACCACATGATCTTCAAGGTGCGCCCCCGGAGCTACCGGGAGCTGCCGCTGAGGCTCGCCGAGTACGGGCACGACTACCGCTACGAGAAGTCGGGTCAGCTCTCGGGCCTGCTGCGGGTCCGGGGCATGTGCATGAACGACGCCCACCTCTACACGACCCGCGAGCAGGTCAAGGCCGAGTTCATCAAGGTGATGGAGCTGCACCTCCGGTACTACCGGCTGCTCCACTTCGAGAGCTGGCACATGCGTCTGAGCCTCTCGGATGCCGACTCGACCAAGTACATCCCCCGACCGGACCTCTTCAAGGAAGCCGAAGACATCTGCGTCGAGGCGATGCAGGAGATGGGGCTGTCGTACGAGGCGGTGCGCGGCGAGGCCGCCTTCTACGGCCCCAAGGTGGACGTGCAGGTCAAGAACGTCGTGGGCCGGGAGGAGACGGCCAGCACCAACCAGGTCGACCCCATGGCCGCCATGGAAGACCGGTTCGACATGACCTTCGCCGGCGCCGACGGCCAGCTGCACCGCCCCTGGGTGCTCCACCGGGCGCCGCTGGGCACCCACGAGCGGTTCATCGCCTTCCTCATCGAGCACTTCGCCGGGGCGTTCCCGCTCTGGATGGCGCCGGTGCAGGTGGCGATCCTGCCGATCGGCGACGACACCATGGAGTACGCCCACCGCTTGAGGGAGAAGCTGTTCAAGAGCCTCGTGCGGGTCGAGCTCGACGACTCCAACGACACGTTCAACAAGAAGATCCGCAACGGCACCACCCGGAAGATCCCGGTGCTGGCCATCGTGGGCAAGGAGGAGGTCTCCTCCGGCACGGTGACGGTGCGTCGCTACCACGACCAGCAGCGCAAGGAGAAGCTACCCTTCGACGCCTTCGTCGAGACCATCCTGCAGGAGATCAGGGATCGGGTCACCCCCAAGCCAGCGCTCTGAGACCCTGCGCTCCCCGGTCCAGGAGGTCGTCCGATGAGTCCGACTGCCCCCACCGAGGACACGCCCCGAAAACGGGGGCGCGTCGTCGCCGTCCTTCTGGCCATCGCCAGGCGGGTGGTGGTCATCGTCGTCTTGACCTCGCTGCTCTTGCCGCTGTTCGTCGTGGTGGCCAACAGCTTCCGCTCCCGGATGCCGGTTCGCCGCACCCCCGGGGAGCTGGGCTTCGAGTACACCGACGTCGCGATCCAGTCCACCGACGGGGTGACGCTGGCCAGCTGGTGGATCCCGGCCGGCAAGACCGCCTCCGCGCGGACGATGCTGGTCAGTCACGGCGTGGGCGCCAACCGGGACGACATCCTCCGGTTCTGCCCCTTCCTTCACGCGGCGGGGTACAACATCCTCGCGTGGGATTGGAGGGGCCACGGGCAGTCCTCCTGGGCCCGGGTCACGTTCGGGCTCAAGGAGCGTCACGATGTCCGGGCGGCTCTCGACTGGCTGAAGGCCAACCATCCGCGCGAGGCCGGGTGGATCGGGGCGCTCGCCATCTCCATGGGTGCGGCGATCTGGATCCAGGCGGCGCCGCTCGTTCCGGAGGTCCGCGCCTTCGTGCTCGACAGCCCGTTTGCCAGCCTCCGGACCATGCTTCCGTTCCAGTACCGCTACCTTCCCGAGGTCGCGCGGGGTCCGTTCGCCCGGCTGACGGCGTTCTACGCCGGTCTCGTGATCGGCACCGGCGTGGACGGCGTGGCGCCGGTCGCCGAGATAGCCTCGATCTCTCCGCGGCCGCTGTTCATCATCCACGGCACGAGCGACGAGGTCATCCCGCACACCCAGAGCCAGCTGCTCGACGAGGTGGCCCGGCAGCCCAAGGAGGTCTGGATCGTCCCCGGAGCGTTCCACACCGGAGTCAGGGAGATGCACCCCGAGGAGTACCACCGGCGGGTGCTGGCGTTCCTGGAGCGGGCGTGGTGAACGCTGCTGGAGCACCGGGGCGTCCGCGGGGAGCACCTCCGCTCCGGCCGGTCACCGGACACCGGGGTCGGAGTCCGTGAACGGCTGGTTCATTCCCCGGACCGACTCCACGCCTTCTGGTACACGCCAAGCGGCACCAGCACCTCGAACGGATCGAGCCCGCCGTGCCGCCAGCGCCTCGAGGATGCGTGGGGTCGCCAGCCGGCGACCTCGGCGAAACCATGGTCCGCGGCGACCGCGATGAGCGTGCCCGGCCTCGCGCGGTCGATGATGCTCGCCAGTCGCGCCACGACCGCCGGCACCACCGCGTCGGCGAGGCGAGCCAGCGAGAGCGTGGAGCCGTGGACGTGCTCGGCGATCTCGGGGATCGTCTCGAGCTGGACCCCGTCCGGAGCGTACGGGAGGGCGTGCGAGCGATCGCAGGCGGCCTCGTCCGGGAACTCCTCCCCGAGGAGGTCCCCCACGCCAGGCACGATCCGCTCCGTCAGCGCTCGCATGTTCAGGCCGGTGAGCGTCGGCGCCAGCGCCCAGATCGTGCGCTCCTCGAGCTGCAACAGGTCGGAGCCCGACGTGGAATGGAGCCCCGCGCGAACGAGCCGGAAGAGGTCGCGACGCATCGCATCCACCACGACGAGCACCGTCGTCTGCGGCGTCGATGTGCGCCTGTGGTGCGACAGGAGCGGCACGAGCACCCGGTGCGGCCAGAGCGGCATGTCCCCCTCTTGCCAGACCGTGGGCACCAGCTCCCGGTACGTCGTGGCGAACGCCTCGGCCTCGACCGCCAGGAGCTCGGTGAGCGACTTCCGGAGCCCTGTCGAGTCGAGCTCCACGGCCAGCGATAGCCGTGACGCACTCTCCTCGAGCCTCGACTCCAACAGCGGCAGAGGCTCGAGCCGATCGAACCGCTCCTCCCAGCCGACCGGGGTGCACGGTCGCCCGCCGCGCAGGTCCGCGAGCTCCCCCACGCGGCTCGCCAGCTCCGAGGCGCTGCGGACCAGATCGTGGTAGGCGGCCACCGAAGATCGGCACCGGGGCTGCCCGGGCGACGATGCCGGCGAGGCAGGCCACCGCAGGCGGGCGCCGGCCGACACCGCGCGCAGCAGCGTCACGGCCAGACGCCGCGCCAGGCGCGGGAAGACGACCTCGCGGGTCAGCGCCCGTGCGACGGCGGCGGTTCCTCCGGTTCCGCCGATGAGCTCCAGGAGCTCTGGCTGCCTGGCGTCGAGGGCGGTGCGCGCGGCCAGGTCGTCCACGGCGGCGTCGGGGCCGTGCTCC
>JACQZM010000494.1:0-4308 GCA_016213885.1 Candidatus Rifleibacteriota bacterium
CGCCGCTCGGTGCAGCGGATCTTCAGAAGCTCTTCCGGGGACCAGATCTCGGCCCCGACGCCGGCGAGGAACGCAGCTCCCAGGGCGGTGGACTCCACGTTCAGCGGTCGGTCCACCGGCACGCCCGACAGGTCGGCCTGAAACTGCATCAGGAAGTTGTTGGCGCTGGCGCCTCCGTCGACCTTGAGCTCCTTGAGGGCGATCCCGGACTCGCGCCCCATGCACTCGAGCACGTCGTGGGTCTGGAAAGCCATCGCTTCCAGCGTGGCCCGCACCAGGTGGGCCCTCGTCGTTCCCCTGGTGAGCCCCACGATGGCGCCCCGGGCCTCCGGATCCCAGTGAGGCGCGCCGAGACCGGTGAACGCCGGGACGAAGAAGACCCCCTCCGTCGACGGCACCGAGGCGGCCACGGCATCGGTCTCGGCCGCCCGGGCGATCAGGGAGAGACCATCGCGGAGCCACTGGACAGCCGCTCCGGCGATGAACACCGCACCCTCGAGGGCGAACACCGGTTGCCCCCGTGAGTCGGCGGCCAGCGTGGTGAGCAGCCCGGCGGTGGACTGCACCGCCTTGGAGCCGGTGTTCATCAGCAGGAAGCAGCCGGTCCCGTAGGTGTTCTTCGCCTCCCCGGGGCCGAAACAGCCCTGCCCGTAGAGTGCCGCCTGCTGGTCCCCGGCCATTCCGAGGACCTCGGCATTCGACGGCAAGACGGTGAAATCGGCCACGGTCCCGAAGCGACTGGCGCTGGGCTGCACCCGGGGCAGCATCTCCCGTGGGACGCCCAGGATCTGGAGGAGCTCGTCGTCCCAGTCCCTCGTGTGGATGTTGAACATCAGCGTCCTGCTGGCGTTCGTCACATCGGTGGCATGGGAGGCGCCTCCGGTGAGCCGCCACAGCAGCCACGTGTCCACCGTGCCGAAAAGAAGGTCGCCCTTGCGGGCGCGGCGCGTGAGCTCGGGGTCGGCGTCGAGTATCCACTTCAGCTTGGTGCCCGAGAAGTACGGGTCCAGGACCAATCCGGTCTTTCGTCGGAAGGTCCCCTCGAGGCCCCGCCTCTTCAAGGAGGCGCAGATCTCGCTGGTGCGCCGGCACTGCCACACGATCGCATTCATGACGGGCCGTCCGGTCGAGCGGTCCCAGACGATGGTGGTCTCGCGCTGGTTCGTCACCCCGACCGGGCCCACGTGACCCGCGGAGATCCCGGCCGAAGAGAGCGCCTGGTGGATCGCCTCCACGGCAGCCTTCCAGATCGCCTCCGGGTCATGCTCGACCCACCCCGGACGCGGGTAGATCTGGGGAATCTCGGCGGACCCTCGTCCCACGAGATCCCCCTCCGGAGACAGGATCAGGACGGTCGTGCTGGTCGTCCCGGAGTCGATGGCCATGACGTGCCGTGCGCTGGATGAATGAACCATGGTCGCTCACCTTGTCGAAGAAGAACCTGCCAGGGGCCGCAGGCGCCGGTCGGTCGGGGACAGAGCGCCTCCGCGGCCTTGATCGCCGCTCCCGCTGGCCCACAGTATCACGCCCGGGGGTGAGGGTCAACGCATCCCGCGGCCTGTCAGAGCCTCGACGACCCGCTCCGGAAAGTCGGACATGATGCCGTCGACGCCGAGGTCGATGCAGCGTTCGATCTCGGCCGGGTCGTTCACGGTCCAGACATGGACCGCGAGACCGGCGGTGTGAGCCAGCCCGACGGTCCGTCTCGACGCCACGGTGAGGCCGTACCGGCGCAAGGGGATCTGGAGCGCCTGGACCGGCGGGACGGCCATCCGTCCCAGCCCGAACCAGCCCGCGATCAGCATCCACGCCACCTCTCCCGACGTGGCGGAGGTGGCCATGCCCCGGAAGCTCGATCGAAGCCGGGCCGCTATCCGCCCGTCGTGCGAGCAGACGAGCACGCGATCCCGGGCCGCGAAACGGTCCAGCAGACCGTGGATCCGGGTCTCCATCCCGGGGCTCGTCTCCTTGAAGTCGATGTTCAACCGGGCCGGGCCAGCCAGGTCCAGGACTTCCTCGAGGGTGGGGATCGTCACGCCCGACCCCCGGTGCGGGCAGGTGAGGTCTCGATCCGGCGAGAACCTGTACCCCGCGTCGAGGGCCCTCAACTCCGCGCACGTCATGTCCCGCACCCTGCCGCATCCGTCGGTCGTCCGCTCCACCGTGTCGTCGTGGATGACCATCGGGATCTCGTCGCTCGAGGGATGGATGTCCATCTCCAGGGCGTCGGCCCCCGCTCGCAGCGCCTGCTGGAACGACGGCAGCGTGTTCTCCGGGGCCCTCCCGGAGGCGCCTCGGTGGCCGACGACGAGCAGTCGGCTGCTCCTGACGTAGGGGTGACTCGGAGTGCTGGCCTTCACTGTCGATCGATTCGGCTCCAGGGCCGGGCGCCTCCGGGCCGGCCCATCGGCCGGGCCTGGTCAATTTCTGCCTACCCGTAGCGCCCGGACCTGTCAGTTTTGTACAGGTGGCGGCGGTGGGGTCTGCCGCCGGCTGGGTCACGAGACCTCACAGGGTCGCGATCTCCACCGTTTGCGTCGAGGTGGCACGTGTCTTGAATAGTCAACGCCCGGACGAACCTCCCTGACGTTGGCGAGTCCATTTGGATCCCCCGCAGCAGCCTCTTCGAGCCCGCTCCCTCCCGTACACACCCGGAGGTCCGCTCGACCGGTGGAGTTCTCCAGCGAGTTTCATCGGCAATACCAGATCCTCGGCAAGCTGGGTGAGGGCGGGATGTCCCGCGTCTACCTGGCGGTCCAGCGTTCCCTGGACAGGCGCGTCGCCATCAAGTTCATGGAGGCGCGGGCGTTTCCCGAACAGGAGGCGCTGAAGAGGTTCCTCGGTGAGGCCAGGGCTCTGGCCAGGCTCGACCACCCGAACATCCTGACGCTGTTCGACGCGGACGCCGAGGGCGGCAACCCGTATCTGGTCCTGGAGTACGTCGAAGGCGAGACGGTCCGGCAACGCCTGGAGCGCGACCGGAAGCTCTCGCCGGAGAGCGCCGCCACGATCACGCTCTTCGTGGGTCGTGGCCTGGCGTACGCCCACAACGTCAAGATCATCCACAGGGACGTCAAGCCCGAAAACGTCCTCCTCGCCGACGACGGCGGGGTGAAGCTGCTCGACTTCGGGCTGGCCAAGCTGGCCGAATCGTCGGCCCAGGTGACCTCCCACGGGATCATCGTCGGAACGCCGGCCTACCTGTCGCCCGAGCAGATCCTGGGTACCGACCTGACCCCTTCTTCGGACATCTACTGTCTGGGCATTCTCTTCTACGAGATGCTGACCGGGCGCACGCCTTTCGGCGACGCCAACGATGCGAAGAGCCTGCTCGCCCGCACCAAGGTGGATCTGCCGGACCTCACGGCGGTCGGCGACCTGTCCGCGCCGCTCTTGAACGTGCTCACGAAGTGTCTCCACAGGGACCCCGCTCAGCGATACGTGGAGATCCACAAGGCGGTAGGTGAGCTGGAGCTGCTTCTGGGTGTCAGCGCCGATATGCGGATCCGGCCGACGAGGAAGACCAGACCCGCTCGCAAGATGGAGACCCCCAGGACCACGGTGCTGCCCCGGCGTCGCCGGGTTCCCATGCGGCTGGCCGTGGGGCTGTTCTTGACGGCGTTCGTGATCGGCGCCCTGGCGGCCATCGGCTACGGGCTCCGGGTGTCCGCGGCGGGCCGGGTCGCCGAGTCGATCGATGTCGTGGCGGGCGTGACGGGCCTGAGGGTCCGGTGGGTCTCGGCCGAAGAGTACGCCGGCGTGGTCGTCGCGACCGGTGAAGGGGGAGAGTCGATCGTGGCCGAGGAGCCGGCGCCGTCCAGACGCCACGAGGTGCTCATCGCGGGTCTGAAGCCCGGACGGAGCTACGCCCTGGACGTCAAGGCAGGCAGGGATTCGGTGTGTGCCCGGTTGAGAGCCCAGACCGCCGTCGAGCTACGGCTTCCGCTCCAGGCGCGGTTGACCGTCGAGGGGCCCGATCAGGCCTCCCTGGACCTGGAGCTGACTGTACCGGTCCGCCTGGAGGTCCGGCGATCGGCGCCGGAGGTGGCGGTCGCCGTCCGGTCCGGCGAGTCCACCCGGCCTCACCTGGGGCTATCGGGGCCGGGGGCCGGTCTCGGAATGATGACCCTGACGGTGAAGGCCTCGACGGTGGAGGGGACGGCCGTGACGCAGGTGGTCTCCCTCACCGGCCCTGGCGACGATCTGGCGGCCTACCTGTCCTCGCAGGAGCTGGGTCGCGACCTGGTGGACTTCGAAGAGACCATCTCGGGCGCCAACCTGTCCCTGGAGAGCCGTCGTTCGAGGGCC
>JACQZM010000494.1:4340-8642 GCA_016213885.1 Candidatus Rifleibacteriota bacterium
GAGGAAGCTGGCGGGCCAGTTCAGGGGGTTCGCCTACCATCTGAAGATGCTCACCCCGGCCTTGGCCAACCCCCGCGTCGGCCTGCCCCGTCGCATGAGGGTCTACGAGCTGCTGACCGAGCTGTGGCGGTTCGATCGTCTCCACACGCTGCGCACCGTCAAGAGCACGGAATTCGCGGACCAGGATGTGTCACAGGCTCGAGCGTCCCCGGCAAGCTCGGCGGCCGCGCTCCCGGCCACCGCGCCCGGCACGCCGTCGCCGCTTGTCTCGCCCCGGGCGCTCGGGGCCGCGGGCGACAGGGGGGCCGCGCCATCGCCGCTCGCGTCGGCGGACCCGTTCGTTCCGGAGGACCCCCTCGCGCCGCTGGGTGTAGGCGCAGCGATCCAGGCGTTCATGCCGACGGAGGTCGCGGTCCGGGTCCCCGAGACCGTGCAGGGTGCAAGGGCGTTGCTGGTCGTTCACCCGAACGAGAGCAATCTGACCTTGAGTCAGGAGTCGTCCACCGGCGACGACTACCTGGTGAAGGGCCTCATCTCACCGGACCGCAAGGTGCAGAGGCAGATCGCGTTCCGGGCGACCATGGATCGCTTCACCGAGAAGCGGATCCGCCTCTCCATCGTCGGCCGATGCCTGGACAGGAGACTGTTCGTGGACCTCGTCGTGAACGGGAAGGCGAGACTGCGGTTCTTCTGTGATCGCTCGGCCATGCGGGGGGTGAGCGGGCTGGACTCCTATCTGAATCTGGCCGACCCGGTGGAGTTCGAGGACCGGGTGCCCCGCCAGCGGGTCTCTCTCACGGTTCCCGTGGAGCTGTTCCACCACGGGGACAACGCCTTCGTCCTGTCGGCCCATCCGCTGGCGCAGGTGCCGGCTCTCTACTCGGCCGCCTGCCCGCCGGCCATCTCCCTGGTCTGCTGGAACCCCGCACCCTGACCGATGTTCCACTACACCGACGCGCTCGGCGCCGTCATCGGCGACATGTCACGGATCGTCCCGCGACTCTCGCACATCGCCAGCGATCGGATCGTGGTGAGCTTCGCCCGGGTGCGCCGGCGCACTCATGTCCGGACCTGATCGGATCAGGCGAAACTCATGGAACCGCGGACGCGACTGCCGGTCGCAGTCTTCTGAAAACCCGTGCGAGGGGCCCGGGAGATGGAGCGGCAAATATATTGTATCCAGTCTGATTGACACTTCGCGCATCGCCTGACTATACTTATTGTGACAGTGGTGCCAGTCGAAGAAGAGAGTATGCGAGTAAGAGAGATCATACAAGGCGACCACATCTTCCTGGAGATTGTGGAAGAGCTGCCCGAGAAGCCGAAGGACGACGAGGAGAAGACGTCCTCGGTGTGGATCGGGGAGCTGGTTCCTGACTGCTACGGAAAGATCTGATCGCCGGAGGGGCGCGAGAACGGCGACCCGCCGAGTCGGCGGGCTCGCAGTGACCTCGTCGGTGAATCGCGAGACGGGGCCCGCCAGGGTGCGGGCCCTCTCCCTTTTTTGGGGTCCCGGTCGATGGGTGCCGCGGGTGCCGTGCTGATCGGGCTCAGGGGACCTGGCTGGCCTCGGGGGCCAGCTTGAGCCTCGCGGATTCGAGGGAGTTGGCGATCTTGATCGCCTTGTAGAGGCCCGAGATCACGAACAGCTTCAGCACCTCTTCCCGGGCGCAGACGACCACCATCCGGATCCCGTTCTTGTCGCACATCACGGCGGCCAGGGAGATGAGGCCGAGGGCGATCGAATTGACGTAGTCGACGCCCGCCAGATGCAGGATCACGTCCTTGGTGCTCTGGAACACCTCTTTCTCGAGGAACGCCTTGAACAGATCCACCTTGCCGTGATCCAGCTGCGGTTCGTGGACGATGGCGATCCTGACCGAGGGCTCGTCTTCGACCTCGGCCTCCAGCGGGCCGGAGCTCTCTTCGTCGATCACGCTCTCCCCCTCCCGTGGCCGAGAGTCGTCATGGCGTCGGCGCGGCTACGGACGATCGTGAAGATCTTGTCCAGGCCCAGGATCCGGAAGAGCTGGCGGACGTTGTCTCTGGGGCTCTGGAGAACCAGCTTACCGCCAGACTCGTTGACCTTCTTCAGGAGATTGACCATGACGCCAATGCCCATGCTGTTCACGTAGTCGAGGAGTTCCATGTCCAACACGATGCGGAGGTCGGCACCGGTGGTGATGGTCTGGAGGGCGTCTTTGAGCGCCACCACGGAATCGTTGTCGCTCAGGTCGAGAACCCTGACGACGCGGACCCCTTCGATTTCCACCAGTTGAATGGACATGGCCTGGAGACCTCGAGTCACGCCAGTGTATCACGCTGATCAGATGAAGGCAACGCGAGCCCGGCCTGCCAGGATTCCCCACCTGTTTCGCGGAGTCGGGCCTGTGATCAGGCCTCGGCCTGGCTGGAGAGTCACCGAGGACGTGGAGGCGGTTCATTAGAAGTCGCGCGCGGGAGAGAAGGAAGAGGAGGGGATCCGGATCGAGGTCGCGCTCGGGAGAGAGAAAGAGGAGGCGCGCCAAGCAAACCTTGGCGAGGAGGAGGTGACGGGTAGGTCACTGAAACTTCGTATCGGAACCCAGCGGGTGAAACCCCCGCCCGGTAGAGGAGGCCACCAGCCGGAAGCGAGTCTTGCGAGGGCCCAGGAAAGAACGCTCGCGCCCAAGGGCGAGTGGGACGGACTGTGCCGGCGAAGCGTAGACAGCGAGTGCGAAGGGCGTGGAAGGCCGAAAGGCCGAGCCTCGAGAGCTTCATCATCTTGGGAGCCGACGTTGTCTCCTTAAACGGCGGCCGTGTCGCAGCGCAGTGGATGGCCGGGCGTCTGCGGTCCCAACGGGGTCCTGGAACACGTCACGCGCACATGGGGGTTCCCAAGGAACTTGGGAGATCCCGCCCAGTCCCGCTCGAGGCGAGCGGGTATCGTACGGCGTACGTTAAGTCGTACGAGAGGCTGAAAGGCGGGAGGTCTTAGCGGCTCATGGTACCCGTGAAGCGGGGGAACTCTCTCCGAGGGGACCCCGTGGAGGGACGGGGCACGCCGGGACACGGAACTGATGGAGGGAAAGATGCCGGGATCATCGACTCCCGAGAGCGTCTACACGAAACTGCATCGGATAGCGGAACTGGCGAGGCAATCGCCTGGGATGGCGTTTCGATCGCTCGCCTACCACATCGACCTCGAGTTCCTCCACCAGGCGTACCGGCTCACTCGCAAGAGTGGGGCGCCCGGTGTGGACGGGCAGACGGCCGACGAGTACGCGGAGAATCTCGACGAGAACCTGACCTCGTTGCTGAACCGATTCAAGTCCGGTACCTACCGGGCGCCGCCGGTCCGGCGGGCCCATATTCCAAAGGGCGATGGGAAGACCCGACCGATCGGGATTCCGACGTTCGAGGATAAGGTCCTGCAACGGGCGGTTACGATGGTGCTAAACGCGGTATACGAGCAGGATTTTCGGGACTTCTCGTACGGATTTCGGCCCGGCCGCTCGGCCCATCAGGCGCTGGCAGCGCTCTGGGAGGCCTTGATGGCGGTGAACGGAGGCGTCGTGCTCGACGTGGACATCAAGGCGTTCTTTGACACCTCGGTGCTCCCCCAGCTCCGGGCATTCCTCGACCAGCGGATCATCGATGGAGTGCTGCGCCGCACGATCGACAAATGGCTGAAGGCCGGGGTGATGGAGGACGGCGAGGTACGCCGCGTCGACCTTGGCACCCCGCAAGGAGGCGTCATCTCGCCGCTCCTGGCGAACATCTACCTCCACGAAGTGCTGGATCAGTGGTTCGTCCGTGATGTACAGCCGCAGCTGAAAGCACGGGCGTTCCTGATCCGGTACGCTGACGATTTTGCGATCGTCTTCGAGGATGAGTCTGATGCGCACCGGGTTCTCGAGGTGCTGCCACAGCGATTCAGCAAGTTCGGGTTGACGATCCACCCGGAGAAGACCCGGCTGGTCCCGTTCCAGAAGCCACGAGCTCCGGCGGCGCGCATACCGGCGCCCCGGGACGCGGGGCCTGGCACGTTCGACTTGCTGGGCTTCACCCACTACTGGGCGCTTTCCCGGAAGGGGAACTGGGCGGTGTTCCGGAAGACGGCCTCGAAGCGCTTCGACAGAGCCCTCGATCGCATACGGGACTGGTGCCAGACGAACCGGCATCTACCGGTGCCGAAGCAGCAGCAGGGTCTTACCCTGAAGCTGAATGGGCACTACCGGTACTACGGCATCAAGGGGAACTGGCGAGCACTCGACCGTTTCCGGTACGAGACCGGTCGTGTCTGGTTCAAGTGGCTCAATC
>JACQZM010000495.1 GCA_016213885.1 Candidatus Rifleibacteriota bacterium
CAACCGGCAGCTGGCCGCGTTCGACAGGGAGTGGTGGCCGTACGTGGAGACCGACTTCGCCAGGGCCCGGTCGGCGTTCGTCTACCCCACCGCAGCGGCGTTCAGGGAAGCCCACGCGGGATCCTCGAAGCTGTTCGGAGTGGAGTTCGTCGACGACGACCAGGGTCTCGACCTGACCGGCGTTCGGGCGCTCGAGGGCCCGGGCACCCTGGGCGTCAAGACACGGCTCGTGGTGGGCCCGCTGGCCAGGCAGGGCGAGCAGCCGATCACGCTGGTGGCCGGAGCGGGCCTGTCCGCCAGCGGGGAGATCCAGGCCAGCCTGATCGCGCCCAGCGAGAGCGGTAACGCCACGTTCTCCGGGGCCCAGATCGCGGGCACCGTGACCCTGCACCACCACGAGCCCGCGGGTGCCGGCAGCTTCCGGGTGTTGCCGGACCCCGGCCTGGGTCGCCTGGACATGGTCGACAGGAGCGAGGGGCTCGTCGTGAACGTCTCGCCCGCCCCGACCGCGGTCTTCGGCCGGAGGTAGCTGCAGCCCGTCGAACGACGTGCGACGGCTCGCCTCATCCACCGCCGCGACGTGCTTCTCGGAAGGGCTAACAATTTCTGGTTCATCTGACGATGTTTTGTATTGAGTGATCGTCTTGATCCGTGTCACGACCCGGGAGGTTGAAGTGCTCATGAAGAGGCTCGTTTCCATCGCTCTGGCCGTTCTCGTCATGGTATCGGTGTTCGCCTCGGCCGGGATCGCCGACGTGGCCAACCAGAAGAACAAGGCTTCGGCCTCGGCGGCCCAGGCGTCTCCGCTGAAGACCATCTGGGACTACCAGGATGAGATCGGGCTGACGGACAAGCAGATCCAGGACATGAAAGCGATCCTGGCTCGGTTCCAGGGCAACCTGGTGGCGGCCCAGCAGAAGCTCAACTCCGCCGAGGGCCAGCTCAAGGGCATGATCGAGAAGGTGGCTCCGATGGGCCAGATCCGCGAGAAGCTGCTGCGGATCGCGTCGATCCAGACGGAGATGCGCATCGAGGACGTGGAGACCTCCAGGAAGGTCAACGCCGTACTGACGCCGGAGCAGCTCGAGAGCTGGCACCAGATCCAGGCGAAGACCCGCGCTGCCAAGCGGCAGTAGGAGCCGATCGCCGACAGAGGCACAAGACGCTCCAGAACACGATTCCAGGCGTGTCGGCCGGAGGGCGCAGCGGCCCTCCGGCTTTCTCTGAACTCCCTTCGAGAGCGATGGTCCTTGCCCGGCCCCGCCGGTGTTCACGGGACGCGCGCGGCCCCGCACTACCGCAGGGCGACCGCTTCATGGCACCATGGGCGTCGTGGAATCCCTGGAAGGACGCTCCCTGGGCGGCTACGACCTGGAGAAGCTGATCGGCGAGGGGGGGATGGGTCAGGTCTACCGAGCCTGGCAGCCCTCGCTGGAGCGACACGTGGCGCTCAAGGTGTTCTCCCGGCTTCGACGACGACTGCGGCTACCTGGTGATGGAGCTGATCCAGGGGGCCCCTCTCCATGTTCATATAAGAGACCACTCTCCGCTGGACCCCGCGTTCGTCCTCGCCGTGGCGTGCTCTCTCACCGAGGCGATGGTGTACCTCCACGAGCGGGGGGTCTCCCATCGCGATCTCAAGCCGGCCAACGTCCTGGTCGGCAACGACGGGACCGTGCGTCTGGTGGATTTCGGTCTGGCTCGGGACGACCGGCACACCATGCTCACCGAGGAGGGCGATGTGCTGGGGACGTTTTCGTACCTGGCGCCCGAGGTGTTGCTGGGACAGCGTTCAGGCATGCCCGCGGACCTCTACGCCCTGGGGCTCATCATCTACGAGATGCTGGTCGGGTACAACCCGTTCCGGTCCACGACCGTGCCGGTCCAGCTGAGGAAGATCCTCCAGGAGCACGCCAAGGCCCCCTCGACGCTGCGCGGCGACGTGCCACCGGAGATCGACCCGATCGTGGCCGCGCTCATGGCGAAGTCCCCCGCCGAACGCCCCGCTCTTGCCGAGGTGGCGGGCCAGCTCGACCGCATCAGCGTCCGACTGGGGCTGAGCGCCGCCGCTCGTCGACGCGTGGTGTCGACGATGATCGACCTGGTGGCGCTCTGTTCGGCGTCATCGTGCTGATCGCCCTGGGCCTCACGATCGTCCGCCGCTGGGACCGGGCGGTCGCCGTCCGGCCGGACCTTGCCACTGACCTCTCCAGCCCGGGGAAGCTCCGGGTGAGACTCTCGGGCCCGGCAGGGGGAAGCGTGCGGTTCACCCTGGTGGAGACCGGGTCCGGGTGCGTCTTCGAACGGACCACCGCCTGCTCCGAGGTGGCGCTGTTCGAGCCCGTGGAGCCCGCCACCACGTTCCGTCTGATCGCCAAGGACGAGCACGACGGCTCCGCCGTGGGGCCCCGGCTCGTCCGTAGCCCGGAGCGTCTCGTGGTCAGCGATCTCATCTGCCTGCCGACCCACGATCAGGTCCTGATCGACTTCCACTCGACTCCGCCGGTGCAGCTCGCCGTGGCGGTTCGACAGATCGGCAGGGGAGACGAGCTCGCCAGGCTGGCCCACCACGGGAAGGACGGCCCCTTCCGCCAGATCGTCATGGGGCTGAAGATGACCACGGACTACGCCCTGGACATCAGGAGCCGGGACGCCTGGGGGGGGATCGAGGGATTCCGGTTCCGGACCCTCGGCAAGGAGCACGCGGACCGGCTGGCGTCACTCATGAAGCGGCAGGGGTGGGAGGAGTCCTCCGGGGTGGCCCTGTCGCTCCTGTCAGCCGAGCCCGATGCCCGGGCGATTCCGAACCTCCTGGAGAGCTTCTCCCGGCCCCATCAGCTGTTCTCGTTCGGTTACGGTCCGCTGGTCCGCCTGCTTCGCGCGACCCGCGACCCGAGGCTGGCCGGGCGGATTCCACGGCTGCTCCCCGACATGCCGTTCGCTGCGTCCCGGGCCACCGCGATCGCAGGCCTTGCGCGACCGGGAGCGACCAGCGTCTTCGAGCTGGCGACGGCGCTTCTCGAGGAGCGACAGCTGCCGCACGAGAGCCTCGCCCTCCTGGCCGAGGCGCTGGCCACCGTCGGGGACCGCCGCTCCCTCCCCTGGCTGGGAGAGATCGTGGAGCGACTCGCGGTGCCGTCGCGCCCGGTCGCCGCGGCCGTGGCGCGGACCCTGCGCTCCAGCGACGTGCCGCAGCTCGAATCGTGGCTGGCCTCGCCGCCGGGGGCGACGGGGGCGCGGGCCTGGGCAGCGATCCTGGCGCTGGGGCAGATGGAGGGGGCCGCCGGTCCCCGCCGTCTGCTGGACCTCGCCTCGGGCGCCTGGTCCGAGCGGCCCAGGGCCATGATGTGCGACGCCCTGTCTTCCATGGACCGGCCCGACGCCGGAGCCCGGCTTCGGGAGCTCCTGAGCTCCGGCGTCGAGGATCGGACCGCCCTGTGGGAGCTGGTGAGGGCCAGGGACGCCGGTACCCTGGCGACCCGCGTGCCGGGCTGGCTCGCGTCCGCTGACCCGCGGGTCAGGGCGGACGCCGTGGTGGCGGCGGCGCTGGCGGACCTCCCCGGAGCCGGCGCCCGGATCGCCGCCCGGCTCGACGACCC
>JACQZM010000496.1 GCA_016213885.1 Candidatus Rifleibacteriota bacterium
ATCCGGATCCCCTCCTCTTTCTTCTCTCTCCCGCGCGCGACTTCAAGTGAATCCCCTCCACTTTCATGGTGACTCTGCCGCCGGGCCGAGGCCCGATCACAGGCCCGACTCCGCGAAACAGGTGGGGGATTCTGGGCGCCGCCGGCGCGCCGGTGGGCCGCTCAACGGTTCGGTGAAGGGCTCACGCTCTTCCTCAGGACCAAGACCCTGTCCGGACCGCTCGCCGAGTGGGCGAGCTGGATGCTCTCCGCGGTGTCGAGCGCCGGCTCGCCGCCGGGCCGGAGCGTGAACCATGCGATGGTGCTGGAGCACGGGGGGATCTCCAGCTTCACATGGAGCGCTTCGTGGCCCTTCAGTCTGAGCAGCAGGTCCCTGGGACAGGATCCGTCCGAGATCTCCAGCGGGGTGTTTCCGATGAGCCTGTTCTGCGAGTAGACGGCTGCTCCGCCTGGGACGCTCTCGATCCGGACCGTCGCGCTGGCCGTCGTGGTGGCCCAGTGGAGAGCGGCACCGAGCAGCACCAGACCGATGGCCGCGGCGCCGCCGAGGAGCATCCGGTGGTCTCGAGGCGGCGCATCGTTCGGGCAGGCCGCCGGCTCTGTTTGCGGGGCCCTGCGACCGTCCAGCAGCTCCTCGTACGCCCGCACGGCAGGGACATCGGGTTCCCCTCGGGGCCTCAGATCCCGGACGACGAAGGGGGTGCCACACTCCCAGCAATGCGCCTGATCCGAAGGGAGTCGCCGGTTGCAGATCTTGCAGACGTTCGGCAGGTCAGGCAGCCCGGGCTTCGACTTGACCGATCTCCGCTTCGGCAACCCGCTCGCGGGCGTCTGATCGTCGGCCGGCTCGCTCGACTGGTCCTTCCGCAGAATTCCCGACAGCGATCGTTCCATGGAGCCTCCCGCCACCTGCCTGGGGATGACCGCCAGGGGGGGCGGGCGCCAGCTCCTCGACCCGGCCGGCCGCGCTTGGCCGCTTCATCATGTAATGTCGAGCCCCGAGCGGCCCGCCGCCGGTCCGACCCGAGGCGGCCGGGAGGCAACCTTTTTGTCGTTCCCGGAGTAGTCACTCTCGAAGGAGGGATCTCCTCATGTCTTGTCGTCGATCCCGGATCGGTTTGGCTCTCTTCGTTGCCGGTGCTGTGCTGCTTCCCTCGATCGGCCTTTCGGACGAGCCGATCGACAGGAACCAGCGACGGGCCACGGCCTTCGCCCGGATGAACGGCGCCGACGGGGCGGCCAGGGTGAGGGCCGAGCAGGGGCAGCTCGCCTGGAAGGGGGAGCTGACGGAAGGTGCCACTGTGACCGCCGAGGGTGTGAGATTCGTCCTGCGGGCGGAGAACGCCACGCGTGTCGAGCTGGAGCTTTTCGGGCCGTTCGACGAGGTGGCCGACCGGGAGAGGGCCAACGACCTCGGGACCCCGACCCGGGCGGTTGCGATGGAGCGGCGGGACGCTCTGTGGGTCGCCGACGTTGCCGGTGCGAAGGCCGGCGAGGTGTACGGGTATCGCGTCTGGGGGCCGAACTGGCCCCACGATCCCTCGTTCCGGCCGGGTAGCAACGTCGGGTTCAAGGCCGATGTGGACGGGCACGGGAACCGGTTCAACCCGAACAAGCTCCTCATCGATCCGAGGGCCAAGGTGCTCACCCGAGACCCTGACTGGAGCGTGGTCTGCCACGTGACGGGTCCCAAGTCCAGGCTGCTCGACAGCGCGGCCTACCAGGGCAAGGCGATCGTGGTGGACGACCGGTTCGACTGGGGCGCCGATCGGAAGCCGTGCCGTCCGCTCAAGGACTCCATCGTCTACGAGGTCCACGTGAAGGGTCTCACCAAGGCGTTCCCTGGGGTCGCCGAGGCTGGGACGTACCGGGCGCTGGCCGACGACCGCGTGATCGCCTACCTCAAGCGGCTCGGCGTGACGGCGGTTGAGCTGCTGCCGGTCCAGGAGTCGCCGAACGACGCCAACGACGCCAACCCGGGGTCGACCCAGGGCAAGAACTACTGGGGGTACATGACCCTGGGCTACTTCGCGCCCGACCGGAGATACTCGGCCGATCAGCGATTCGACGGACCGGTGCGGGAGTTCAAGTCGATGGTGAAGAAGCTCCACGCCGCCGGGCTGGAAGTGCTCCTGGACGTGGTCTACAATCACACGGCCGAGGGCGGCACCTGGCCAGCAGGGCCAGAGACGGCGACCTTCCTGTCGTTCCGCGGCATCGACAACCAGCTGTTCTACGAGCTGACCGGCAAGAACCAGTTCTTCTGGGACAACTCGGGGTGCGGCGGAAACTTGCGCACCGCGTATCCGGCCACCGGTCAGTTCGTCGTCGATTCGCTCAAGTACTGGGCGGATGTGATGCACGTCGACGGGTTCAGGTTCGACCTCGCATCGGTGCTGGGGAACGGTCGGGACAAGGACGGCTTCTCCTTCCAGCGCGACGGCGGGCTTCTCGAGAAGATCGCGGGGGCCATCGGTCGGGGCAAGGGCGTCAAGCTGGTGGCGGAGCCGTGGGCGTGCGGCGATGGCACCTACCAGGTGGGCAACTTCCCGTCTGGCTGGGCCGAATGGAACGGCCAGTACCGGGACACGCTGCGCAAGTTCCTCAAGGGCGACGCTTCCGCGGGGGACATGATCGACAAGGTCAACGGCAGCTACGGCCTGTACGGGGACGATGGGCGCGGCCCGTTCGCGTCGGTCAACTTCGTCACGGCCCACGATGGCCTGTCGCTCTTCGACCTGGTGTCGTACAACGTCAACTCGTCGGAGGAGCGGGATCGTTTGAACTCCCAGCAGTGGCCCCGGGGTCCTTCCGACGGTGGCGAGGAGCGGAACAACAGCTGGAACTGCGTGGTCCCTGGGGCCTCTGCCGACGCGATCGGCGCTCTGCGACGGCAGCAGGCGCGGAACGCCCTGACCGTGCTGATGCTGTCGAACGGCACGCCCATGCTCCTGGGCGGCGACGAGCGCCTTCGCACCCAGCATGGCAACAACAACGCCTACAACCTGGACAGCGAGACGAGCTGGCTGGAGTGGACGTACGCCGATCGAGTGAACCACGTGGACAGCGTCAAGATGGGCAAGAGCGATCTGGCCGGGTTCGAGGAGTACGCCCGCAACGTGATACGCTTGAGACGGGAGTTTCCGGCGTTTCACAAGGAAGGGTGGTGGGCGCCCGACAGGGACCAGGATGGAGACGGAGCCCCGGGCGTCCAGTGGCTCGGTCCGCAGGGCGGCCCGCCGGACTACGCGGCCAAGCACTTCGGCTACCGGCTGGACGGGGCGCGCGAAGAGCTGGGGATGAGCAGCGACGAGTACCAGAAGTACCCCATGCGCGACCGGGACCTGCTGGTGCTGGTGAACAGCGCCCACGAGCAGGTCGACTACAAGGTTCCTGCAGCCTCGGGGGGCAAGGCGTGGTACCGGATGATCGACACCGCCTCCTGGGCCGAGGCCCACGGCAACTGCTGGGCCGAGTCGGCGCAGGAGAAGATCGCAGGCTCCTACGGTCTGAACCCGCGCTCCGTCGTGGTGCTGGTTCAGCGGTAGGACCGTCGGCTCCGACCGGG
>JACQZM010000253.1:0-4000 GCA_016213885.1 Candidatus Rifleibacteriota bacterium
CTCACCCGCGCAACCTGCCGGAGCACTTCATACCGACCCTCGTGAAGCACGGGGCCTCCATCGGCGCCAACGCGACCGTGGTCTGCGGCGTGACGATCGGAGAATGGGCGTTCGTGGGCGCCGGGTCCGTGGTGACTCGCGACGTCCCACCGTATGCTCTCGTGCTCGGCGTGCCAGGTCGCGTCGTTGGCTCGGCGTGCCAGTGTGGAGAGACCCTGTCGTTCAGAGACTCCGAGGCGACCTGTTCCAGCTGCCACAGGGCCTACGAGAGAGGCGCTGACCATGTCATCCGCCTTGTGGACTGACGCTGACCGTGCGGCCAGGTACCGCGCGATGCAGCGGACGATGCAGGGTCATCGCCAGCGGATCCGATCTGACGGGCCGCTCCTGTGCGACGGTTCTTCCGCTGCCCCCGTTCGGATTGGCCGGCCCGACCTCTCGTCGCCCCGTCGAGACGGGCCACCCGTTCGGCGATCCCTCGCGCCACTTCCGGATCCGGATCCTGCCCTCGGTTCGTTGACTTCGCATCTGCCTTGAGGCGGCCCGACCCTTATGGAACCACTTCGATTTGGATTGATCGGCTGCGGACGTATCGCTACACGCCACGCCAAGGTGATCTCCGAGATGACCGGAGCCGAGCTCGCGGCCGTCTGCGACGTCCGACCAGAGCGTGCCGAGGCGGTCGGCAAGAAGTACTCGGTGCCCTGGTACACGTCTCATCGGCAAATGCTCGCCGAGGCAAGCATGGACGTGGTCAACGTGCTGACCCCCAGCGGCGACCATGCCCAGCCTGCCATCGACGCGGCTCGGGCAGGCCGTCACGTGGTCGTCGAGAAGCCCATGGCATTGACCCTCGATGATGCGGACGAGATGATCCGGGTCTGTGCCGAGCACAACGTACGGCTGTTCGTCGTGAAGCAGAATCGCTACAACCTCGCCGTCCAGAAGCTCCGCGAGGCGCGTGATCGTGGCCGCTTCGGCAAGATGGTACTCGGGACCGCCAGGGTCCGGTGGTGTCGCACTCAGGAGTACTACGACCAGGACGACTGGCGGGGCACGTGGGCCAAGGACGGGGGCGTTCTGGCGAACCAGGCCAGCCACCACATCGATCTCCTGGAGTGGATGATGGGCGACGTCGCCAGCGTGATGGCGATGACAGCGACTCGCCTGGTCAAGATCGAGACCGAGGACACCGCCGTGGCGATCCTGCGATTCCGATCAGGAGCGCTCGGGGTCATCGAGGCCACGACGGCCACTCGCCCCAGGGATCTCGAGGGTGCGATATCCATCCTCGGAGAGCAGGGAACCGTGGAGATCGCCGGCTTCGCCGTGAACGAGATCCGGACGTGGCAGTTCAGCCGCCCTGAACCAGAAGATGCCGAGGTCGTGCGGACGTCCGCGCAGAGGCCGCCCGATCAGTACGGGTTCGGTCACGCCCGGTTCCTGGCGAACGTCGTGGAGTGCATACGCGAAGGCCGGCCTGCTCTCGTCGATGGACTGGAGGGACGACGGTCCCTGGAGCTGATACTGGCCATCTACGAGTCGGTGGAGACCGGACAGGAGATCGAGCTGCGATTCCAGCCCAAGCTGTGTCGACTCGGGTTGGCCTGATCCGACCCGCCACGACCTCGACGACGTTGCACCAGCCGGAGCAGCCGTCTCGCGCTCGTTCCGTCGCTCGCCCGGAGCCACGTCGGGGCCGGGGTCGGCCACCGGACCGCCGGGAGACGGTTGCTTCGCCGCCCGATCAGGGGGTAGGATGCAGCCCACGATCGACCGGGCGGGGCCAGCGACCTCGGGCCCTGGCCTCACGACTCGCAGCCCATGCACATCTGCTACCTCACACGAAACTACGACGAACGCGCTCAGGGCGGGAGAAACCCGTCCATGCGCCACTACAGCCGCCGGCTGAGGGAGCTCGGGCATCGAGTCACGATCGTCTCCGTGCCCATGCACCCGGAGAATGCGAACACGGTCGACGACAACGTCCACTTCACGAACTACTTCGCCTCGCTCTCGTACGACACCAACCTGGCGTTCAGCATCTGGCGCCTGTACAGCAAGACCTGCGATCTCCATCGCGCCAGCCCGTTCGATCTGATCCACTGCCTCTATCGCGAGTTCGACGGGATCGCTGCCGTTCTCCTCAGATGGCGCCTCAAGCTGCGACTCGTCCAGTGGATGTATGACCGGGGGTACGAGTCCCAGAAGGCGAGCCTCATCGAGACCAAGCGGTCGCGTGTTCTCCTGCCGTTCCTCCTGATGTACCTCAAGTACGGCGAGCGTTTCGTCCTGAACAACGCCGATCGCGTGCTGGCCATCGGCCAGGACATCATCGACGTGAGCCTGGCGCCCCGCGGCTATCAGGCACCGAAGGTCGTCCTCGTCAACAACACCGTCGACGCGCGGCAGTTCACGCCGAGGGCTCCAGACCCTCGGGAACTCGAGAAGTACACCGTGAAGAGGCCACTGGTTCTCATGGTGGCGCGCATAGACCCGTTGAAGGGCATCAAGGAGTTCCTGCACGTTGCAGCGGCGGTCCACCGGCGACGGCCCGAGGTGAACTTCCTGGTGGTGGGTCGGGACAAGGACAACATGCTCCCGACCTACCTGTCGCTGGCGCGAGAGCTCGGGGTGGTGGATTGCATCCAATGGCAGAGGGAGCGTCAGGACGTTCAGAACCTCTATCCGGTCGCGGACTGCGTGATGATCTGTACACTCCCCACCCTCGGGGGGGTCAGCAACGTCCTTCTGGAGGCCATGGCCTCGGGCAAGGTCGTGGTCGCCAATCGGGCCTGCGGGGTCCCCTATGTGATCCGCGACTGGGTCAATGGCGTCTCCATTCCCGACAACGAGCCGGAGCAGTTCGCGGAGGCGATCGTCCGGGTCTTGACAGACTGTACGCTACGGATGCGACTGGAGCAAGAGGCCCGGCAGACCGTGGAGAGGGAGTTTTCGCTCGAGAAGAGCGCGGATCGTCTCGTCCAGGTGTACGAGAGCCTGATGGCCCGGTAGATGCACCCCTGGAGCGGGCCGACGTGGTCCCTGCCAGGGCGATCCCTCGCCGCTGTGGTGCCGCAGGCTCTGGCTCCGTCGCTGCGACGGGGTGGGATGGCGCTCCGGAATCCCCCACCTGCTCCACGCAGCTTCACTTGGGATCGAGCGTCGACCTGGATCCAAGGTCACGGTGGAGGTGGAGGGGGTCCGGAGTGAAGGCGCGCCCGGGGGCGCGATACGGATTCGGCGAGGCACCGGGCCTTGGCACCGGAATCCTCTGGGAACTGACGGTCCGAGTCTGATACAATCGTGGTTCCGTCGCTTGGACCAGAGCAGGAGGGCCGGCCCCGGCCGGTCAGCCCCTGCCATCACGGACGGATCCAGCGTGGGCTCTTGCTGCAACCCGAGGAAGCTGGGGATCCTGAACAACATGACGAGCCTCATGCCTTCGAGAACATGCACGCGTTGCGTGATGGACACGTCCGACCCTGCCATCCGGTTCGACTCCGAGGGCGTGTGCAACCACTGCCACGAAACGGCGACCCTGCTGGCAGACGTGGAGATCTCTGCGGAGGAGTCGAACCGGAGGCTGGAGGCGATCGCAGAGGAGATCCGGGCCTTCGGCCGCTCGAGAGAGTACGACAGCATCCTCGGCGTGAGCGGGGGCGTGGACAGCTCCTACGTCGCCTATCTGGCACACCGCCTGAAGCTCCGGCCGCTGATCGTCCATTGCGACAACGGCTGGAACTCCGAGCTGGCCGTGCAGAACATCAGCCAGATCGTCGACAAGCTGGGCCTCGACCTCCACACCTATGTGATCGACTGGGAGGAGTTCCGGGACCTTCAGCGGTCGTTCTTCCTGGCCTCGGTGATCGACATCGAGATCCTGACGGACCACGCGATCACCGCCGTCATGTTCAACCTCGCCCGCGAGCACGGGATCGGATACGTTCTCAGCGGTCAGAACATCGCCACCGAGAACGGCATGCCTCGAAGCTGGATC
>JACQZM010000253.1:4079-7807 GCA_016213885.1 Candidatus Rifleibacteriota bacterium
CATGAAGTCGTTTCCGACGTTCACCACGTGGCAGTGGATCTGGGACGTGATCATCAGCGGGCGGTTTCGGCATGTCGAGCTGCTCAACAACGCGCGCTACCGGAAGGACCGAGCGATCGCGGATCTCGAGAGGGAGATCGGGTGGCGTTACTACGGGGGCAAGCACTACGAGTCCGTATTCACCAAGTTCTACCAGGCGTACATCCTGCCCGCCAAGTTCGGCATCGACAAGCGGAGGGCCCACTTTTCCAGCCTCATTCGAAACGGCGAGATGACCCGGGAGCAGGTGCTCGAAGAGCTGGAGCGTCCTCTTTACACACCCGACGATCTGCGGACCGACCGGGACTACGTGATCAAGAAGCTCGGGTTCACCGACCCGGAGTTCGAGGAGATCATGCGATGTCCCCCCAGGTCGCACCTGGAGTTCCCTTCGGACGAGCGTCTGCTGAAGTACCTCCGCTGGGGACGCGATTCGGTCACGTCGCTCTGCCGGCTGTTCAAGTCGGTGACCAGAGCTCGGTCCGGAGGTTGAACGCTCTCCGTGAGGCGCTGGCACGATCTCCGCGACTGGCTCGCTGGTTCCCGCCAGCGGGCCGATCCGGAGCACGTCTGGGCGTTGACGGCAGGGCGCCAGGAAAGCTACTGTAGGGTCGAACGCTCCCGGCTCCGGACGTGTTGCTCCGGGTGCAGACCTCTCGAGCGAAACCCTTCCCCATGATCGTCGTCGTCGATTGCGGCATCGGTAACTGCGGCTCCGTGGTCAACATGATCCGGCGGGTCGGTGGACAGGTCGTGGCCACGGCTGATCCGGCCGTTGTCCGTTCCGCCTCCCGGCTCGTGCTTCCGGGGGTCGGTTCCTTCGACCGGGGGATGACTCTCCTCGACGAGGTCGGGCTCTTGCCGGTGTTGAATGACCGGGTGGTCGGGGCGGGCGTCCCGATCCTCGGGATCTGCCTTGGCCTGCAACTGATGAGCCGACGGAGCGACGAGGGAGCTCGCTCTGGACTGGGGTGGCTGGGAGCGGACACTGTACGGTTCCACCCGCCGGCCGAGGAGCCGGTACGCATACCGCACATGGGGTGGAACGAGGTCGTTCCGGCACGGGAGACCCGGCTGTTCAAGCCGGTCGACGGGGAGCTCAGGTACTACTTCGCCCACTCGTATCACCTGGTGTGCGATCGCCGCGACGACGTCCTGGCCACGTCGGTCCACGGCTACGAGTTTGCCGCCGCGGTCCAGAGAGGAAACGTCTGCGGGGTCCAGTTCCACCCCGAGAAGAGCCATGTCTTCGGGATGGAACTGATGAAGAGCTTCGTCACTGGAGCCGCGCCATGCTGAGGAAGCGGGTGATACCGTGCCTGCTGCTCTCGGGAAGGGGCCTGGTGAAGACCGTCCGGTTCGCGGACCCGCGCTACGTCGGCGATCCGATCAACGCGGTGAGGATCTTCAACGAGAAGAGGGTCGACGAGATCGTCTTCCTCGACATCACGGCATCGCGTGAGCGCCGCCCCCCCGATTTCGATCATCTCCGCCAGATCAGCAGCGAGTGCTTCATACCTTTCTGCTACGGCGGTGGAGTGCGCACCGTGCAGCACGCGCGGCAGCTCTTCTCGATCGGCGTGGAGAAGGTCGCCATCAACACTGCGGCCCTCGACGACTATGCACTGATCAGCTCTCTCGCCAGCGAGTGCGGCACCCAGAGCGTGGTCGGCGCCATGGACGTCTTGACCCGCGGATCTGGTTACGAGGTCATCCGGGCCACGGGGCTCGAGCCCGCGGGCATCGATCCCGTGTGTCACGCGCAGCGGCTCGAGGCAGCCGGGGCTGGTGAGATCTTCGTGAACTCGGTGGATCGTGACGGCACCATGCAGGGTTACGATGTGGAGCTGCTCAAGCTCGTCACGAGCGCCGTCACGGTTCCGGTCATCGCCTGTGGAGGCGCCGGCTCCCTGGTGCACCTGAAGCAGGCCATCGACGGAGCTGGCGTCTCCGCGGTGGCGGCCGGGAGCCTGTTCGTGTTCAAGGGGAAGCACCGCGCCGTGCTCATCAACTACCCGGCCGTCGGCGACCTGCGCGCGCTGTGGGGTCAGGGGTGAGCCAGGCCAGGGACAAGGGAGCCATGGCGTTCAACGTGAAGGCGGTTCTCACCCTGCTGGACCTCCAGCTCGTCGTCGTCGTTCTCACCGGGCTCTGCATCGTCTGTCCGCTGCTCGTCACCGGCCAGCCCGGGACCCTCGGTCGCGCCCAGGGTTTCCTCGTCTTCTTCGCCGCCATCGGCACCGGCTTCATGTTCGTCGAGATCTCGCAGATCCAGAGGCTCTCGGTGTTCCTCGGCTCCATCTTGTTGATCCTGCCGATGGGCCTGTTCATGGGGGCGCCGTTCCCCATCGGCATGAGCGTCGGCATGGCTCGCTTTCCTGGCCTGGGCCCCTGGTTCTGGGGCGTCAACGGCGCCACGTCGGTATGCGCCTCGGTCCTGGCGGTGACCATCGCCATCGTGTGGAACATCTCCACGGTCTTCTGGCTCGGGGTCGGGTGCTACGTGATCGCCCTGCTCGTCCTCGCCAGAGCCGGCCGCCCCAGCTGACCGACGCTGGCCGGCCGTACCTCCGCGGCTGCCTGACCGACGCGGCACCCTCGCTCGAGGGTGCGGCAGAGGACGCGGCGGCCTGAGCCCACCTTTCCAAGACCCGGCGCCTCGCCGGGTCCGAGTCGCGCCTCCGAGCGCGACCTCCAACCTGATCCCCTCCTCTTCCCTTCCCCCGAGCGCGACTTCAAATGAACCCCTTCCACTTCCTTGGTGACTCTGCAGCCAGGTCGAGGCCTGATCACAGGCCCGACTCCGCGAAACAGGTGGGGGATCCTGGCTTTGCTCGCACCCGGACACCACCGGGGATCCCGATCGGCTGTTGCTACTCCGGTCTGTCCCTGGGTACACTTCCCTTGATGCCTCCGAAGCGGCGTACCCAAGGTGACCTCGATAGCCCCTGGAAGGAGGCGCTCGACCTCTTCCTGGCGCCGTTCCTCGACCTGTTCTATCCGGCGATCCACGCCGGGATCGACTGGCGGCGTGGGTACCAGAGCCTCGACAAGGAGCTCCAGCAGGTCGACGCCCGGATCGGTCGGCGGCTGGCCGACAAGCTGTTCAAGGTGTGGCGGAAGAGCGGGGAAGAGGCGTGGCTGCTGATCCACATCGAGGTGCAAGGCCGGAAGGAGCTTGCCTTTGCCGAACGGATGTTCGTGTACAGCTACCGCATCTACGACCGCTACCACAAGCCCGTGATGAGCCTGGCGATACTCTGCGACGAGAACCCCGACTGGAAGCCCGACAGCTTCGGGTACGATCTGTGGGGGAGCTCGGTTAGCTTCCGATTCCTGGTCGTGAAGTTGCTCGACCTGCGGTCGGACGAGGCGGCGCTCGAGCGAAACCCGAACGTCTTCGCGCCGATCGTGCTGGCCCAGCTCAAGGCGATCGAGACCCGTCGATCGCCGACGGCGCGGGGGTGATGGAAGGCGCGGTTGGTGAAGGGGCTCTACGACCGTGGTCTATCGGCGAAGCAGGTGCGGCAGTTGTTCCGGCTGATCGACTGGATGCTGCAGCTTCCGGAGGAGCTGGAGCAGGAGTTCCGGGTGGAGCTCGATCGGTTCGAGGAGGAGAGGAAGATGCCCTACGTGACGAGCGTCGAGCGACTGGCGCGCAAAGAGGGTTGGCAGGAAGGCAAGAAGGA
>JACQZM010000497.1 GCA_016213885.1 Candidatus Rifleibacteriota bacterium
GCAACCGCTCCACCGATCAGGAGCGAATCATCGCGGCGTTCAAGCGGGTCGTGAAGGAACAGCCCGCCTCCCGGGAGGCGCCGGCGGCGTTGAGCCGTCTCGCCGATCACCTGGACGGCCAGCAGCAGCACCTGGACGCGCTGGAGCTCTATCGGGGCATCGAGCGGGACTACGCCTCCTTCGACCAGATCGACAACGTCAGGAGCCGCATCCGGAACATCGTCGAGGAGAGAGTGGACCTCTCCGGACCGGTCCATCTGCCGGTGGGGAAAAAGGGCCAGTTCTCCCTGAACTGCCGGAACCTCGCCAAGGTCACCCTGGAGGTCCACACGACGGATCTGCCCAGGAGCGCCCGCGAGGGTGTCCGGCTGGAAACAGACCAGCGTTCGCTACCGCGGGGAGAGCTGGTCCAGACCTGGGTCCATGAGACCAAGGACACCGGAGAGCACAAGCAGTACTCCGGGCAGTTCGAGTTCCCGGTCCAGAAGGAGGGGGCCTATCTCGTGGTGGCGCGGGGCGAGAAGGCCCAGGAGCAGCGACTGGTCATCGTCAGCGGACTGGCCGCCATCGTCAAGACCTTCCCCACGGGTGTGCTGGTCTTCGTGGCGGATCCGGCCACCGGGGCTCCAGCCGAAGGCGCCACGGTGATCCTGGGCGCCAAGGAGGAGAACGCACGGTTCCTGCGCATCGAGGAGAAGACCCTCGGCCCCGACGGTCTGGCTCGCTTCGAATCGCCGGTCGGCGCCGACACCCAGTGGAGCTACCAGGTCCTGGCGACCCGCTCCGGCTCCCTGACCCTGCACACCGGCAACGTGGGCTACAACAGTCCGCGGACCAACCCGTTCCAGGTCTACGCCTACGCCGATCGGCCGGTCTACCGGCCAGCCCAGACCGTCCACTTCCGGGCGATCCTCAGGAGCCACGACGGCCGGCAGTATCAGCCGCTGGCCGCCCGGGCGGTGAAGATCACCGTCGTGGCCCCGCGCACCGGCAAGACGGTCTTCGATCGGGAGCTCCAGCTCGACCGGTTCGGCTGCGTGGCCGACGATCTCGTTCTGGACAAAGACGCCCCGCTGGGCCAGTACCAGGCCCATTTCTGGACGGTTCCAGCGGGCACGGAACACCATCAGCCGGAGCTCTTCCGGGTCGAGGAGTACCGGAAGCCGGAGTTCGAGGTCCAGGTCAGGGGCGGGTTGCCCTACTACCAGCTCGGCCAGAAGGTACCGATCTCGATCCAGGCGAAATACTACTTCGGCAGCCCGGTCTCCGGTGGCAAGGTCGCCTGGAGGGTGTATCGCAAGGACTCCAGCCGTTCCTGGCGCCCGGTTCACGAGTTTGGCTGGTTCTGCAAGGAGGAGTCCCCGGACCGGGGGTACGAGCGGCACCGGCGGTACCGTGGCGGCTCTGCATGGACGCTCGCCAAAGAAGGGACCGATCCGCTGGATGCGAGCGGCAGGCTGGCCATCGAGATCGAGACCGAGAAATCGTGGCCCGACACCGATCTCAAGATCGACGCGGAGGTCACCGACGCGAGCCGGGTGGTCAATTCCGGCTCCAGCGTCGTCGTCGTGACGCGCTGCGCCGTGCAGGTTCATCTGGCACCGGCCCGGCGGGTCTACTTCCCCGGGGAGAAGGCGAGGATCGACGTCTACACCGAGTCGGCCAGCGGCGACCCCGTGACGTTCTCGGGGACGCTGAGGGTCCTCCGGGCGATCAGGGAAAGGTCGGAGAGCCAGCTCAAGACGCCGGTCGAGGACCCGCTGGCTTCAAGTTCGTTCTCGAGGGCAAGGATCCTTTCGGGGAGATCGTCAGCGGAGCCGGCCAGGTCTTTGTCGGTTCCAACCAGTCGGAGGATCTGCCGTACCGTTACGCCGGCTGCGAGGTGATCGCGGACCGCGAGGCCTACCAGCCCGGCGACACGGCGCGGGTGCTGTTGACCTCGGAGTTCCGCGACAGCCACGTGTTGTTCACCGTGGAGGGAGAGGCGGTGCTGGATTCGAGAGTCCTCTCCATGACCGGGCGAAGTCAGGGACTGGAGCTGCCCATCGCCGACACTCATTCACCGAATGTCTTCCTCTCGGCGATGTTCATCCGGAACGGAACGATCTGGGCCCACCAGACGAAGATCTACGTGCCCCCCACGCGCAAGCTGTTGAAGGTCACCATGGTGGCCGGCCAGGAGACCTACAAGCCTCGCGAGAAGGGACAGTTCGACCTGGAGGTGACCGATTGGACCGGAAAACCGGTGGAGACCTCGCTCTCCCTGGGATTCGCCGACGCGTCGGTGTACGCCGTGGCGCCTGACAGCGCCCCGGAGATCAAGAGCTTCTTCTGGGGACAGAAGCGCCCCAACGGCGTCGGAACCTCCGCCACGATCCCTTCGGCCCGGCCCCGACCCTCGATGATCCTGCACGAGCGGGCGGAAACGGAGGTTACCAGGCAGAAGAGCTTCATGGAGCCGGCAGCCGTCTTGAACGGCGATGTCGCGGAGCGCACGTCCAAGAAGGGTGACATGGGAAAAGAAGGGGGAGGCGGCGGGCCGGCGCTGGCCGAACCGGCGGTCCGGGAGTACTTTCCCGACACGGCGTTCTGGTCGCCCTCCATCGTCACCGACGCCGGCGGCAAGGCGCATGTCACCGTGGAGTTCCCCGATTCGCTGACCACCTGGAAGGCAACGTTCCGGGGCGTCACCGCGGACACCGCCGTGGGCGGCGGTGAGCTGTCGGTCATCACCCGGAAGAACCTGATCCTGAGGCTCAAGACACCGCGGTTCGTGACGCAGCGCGACGAACTGTCGTTCACCATGATCGTCCACAACTACCTGAAGTCCGAGAAGGAGGTAACGCTGGAGCTCGACGCCGGCGGCCTGGAGGTGGTGGGAGCCTCGACGTCCAAGGTGAAGGTCCCCGCGGACGGCGAGAAGGCCGTGGACTTCGCCGTCCGGGCGCCCAAGGCCGGCGACTTCACGCTGCTGGCCAGGGCGTTGACCGACCAGGAGTCCGACGCGATCAAGATCGTCCTCCCCGCGGTGCCGCACGGCGTGGACAAGTTCGTGGCCACCAGCGGCCAGACCGTGGACCGGGCGACGATCGTCGTGTCGGTGCCCAAGGACCGGATCCGCGAGAGCACCACGCTCAGGCTGGTGGTGACCCCGTCGATCGCCTCCGGCCTGGTGAGCTGTCTCTCCTACCTCGCCCGGTACCCCTACGGGTGCGTGGAGCAGACCATGTCGCGGTTCCTCCCTTGCGTCGCCGTGGCGCACGCGTTCCGGTCTCTGGGGGTGCCGACCGCGCGGGTCGAGGGCGACCTGGACGGAAAGGTGAAGGCCGGGCTGGAGCGTCTCTTTGGATTCCAGCACGACGACGGAGGTTGGGGGTGGTGGAAGTCAGATCCGTCCACCAACGCCATGACCGCCTACGTGCTGGAGGGGTTGGCCCGAGCCCGCAGCGCCGGAGTGGACGTGAGTCGCGACCTGATGCGCCGAGCGTTCCTGTACCTGCAGGGACGGGTCCAGGGCGAATCGTCGCCGGAGACCCGGGCCTCCATGATCTGGGCTCTGGCGTTCTCCGACGCGACGATCCAGTCGCAGGATCCGGCGGCTACGTCGGCGCTGCTGGCGGACTTCGGGCCCACCGGGAACGGCCTGGGGCGACAGCTCTACGACACCTACCAGGAGCGGGACAAGGCCGGTCCGACGACCCTGTCGTTCCTGGCGCTGTCGCTGGCCAAGGCCGGCCGGACGGAGGAGGCCAAGGTCTGCCTGAGGAACCTCGAAAACCACGCGGTGACCCAGAAGGAGA
>JACQZM010000498.1 GCA_016213885.1 Candidatus Rifleibacteriota bacterium
GAAGCCTGATTACAGGCCCGACTCCGCGAAACAGGTGGGGGATCCTGGGGGGCCTGGATCCTGGACCTGGTTCGTTCAGGTTGGCTCGTGATCAGGCTTTGGGCAGAACCGAGGCTCTCGTGGGAAGAGGAGGGGATCCGGATTGAAGTCGCGCTCGGGGGCGCGACTCGGATCCGGCGAGGCGCCGGATCTTGGCCCCCCGGGTCTCTCACTGGACCTGCCGCTCGTTCCGATAGTATGATGACTCCTGGCCGTCGCGTCCCCTGTCCGAGACCTTGTCCGGTGGACACCACGAGGTGGTGAGTGGCCACGAAGTCGCTGCGTATCGCCCTCATCTACAACTCCCACGCCCCGGGCGACCCGGTCGTACCGGCGGACCGCGCCAGCTTCGACGACCTCATGGCCATGCTCAAGGACATCCTCAGGACCCTGAGGAGGCTGGGCCACAGACCCACCCTGGTGCCGCTGGGCCACGACCTTCTGAACTTCCAGCGCCGGTTGAGCCGGCTCAACCCGGACGTGGTGTTCAACCAGTACGAGGACACCCAGCCCGGCGCCACGTTCGAGATGCGGACCGCGGCGCTGGTCCGGATGCTGGGCTATCCGTTGACGGGCTCGCCGGCCCTGGCGCTGGGGCTCACGAAATCCAAGTACGCCTGCGCGTGTCTGCTGGCTGGGGCGGGGATCCTGATCCCTTCGGACACCAGGCTCATCGAGACCATCGGGGCGGTGGACCACTACCGCTGCGATTTCCCGGTCATCGTGAGACCCAGCTCCGAGGACGGCGGGGTGGGCGTGGATCGGCTCTCGGTGGTCCACACCAGGACGGCGCTCAGGGCCAAGGTCCGGGAGCTCTTGAAGCGGGACCGGCACGCCGCCCTCGTGCAGCGGTTCCTCCCCGGGCGGGAGTTCAACGTGGCGGTGCTGGGTGGGGCCAGGCCGGTGGTGTTGCCACTGGCGGAGGTCGACTACTCCCAGCTGCCGGACCATATCCCGCCGATCATGTCGTACGCCGCGAAGTGGGTGGAGAGCTCGCTGGAGTACAAGGCCACGTCGGTCACCTGCCCGGCCATCGTGGATCCGGAGCTCGAGAAGCGGATCAAGGGCGTGGCGCTCCAGGTGTTCGGCGCGGTCGGCGCCTGGGGATACGCCCGGGTGGACATGCGTCTGGCTGCCCGCGATCAGCTCTACGTCCTGGAGGTCAACTGCAACCCATGCCTCGAGCGGGGCATCGGGCTCGCACGGTGTGCGGCCGCATCCGGGATCGAGTACGACCAGCTCATCCAGCGGATCCTGCGGTCGGCGCTGGAGCTGCAGAGGCACGACTCCGCCGATCTGGGCGGCGGGAGACCGATCCCGGCCAGACCGCAGTAGCTCGAGCCTGTCGCCCGATGACCGCGAGCGCCTCGCCGTCCGGGCGCGACCTTGAGGAGCCACGGCGTCCGGGGCGCCGATCGGCGGGCCGGGGTCAGTCCTTGGTCACCATGAACTTCCCGCTGTGGACATAGTTCATGGAAAGCGTGGTGATCAGGGCGGTCAGCTCCAGCAACTTGGAGTTCACCAGGGCTCGGCGGAGCTTCAACCCCAGAGCCTTCGACCGCTCCTCCATCTTGGTGAGCAGCGGATAGATGTTCATCTCGTCGAGGCCGGTCCAGTGGGCCACCCGGGTCACCAGCTCCCACCGGTTCGTCCGGATGATCGGCGCCACCTCCACCAGGGTGCGCTCCGGCCCGTCCGCGGGGAAGATCTCCTCGAGGATGTCGTCCACGTACCCCTGGGCAGCCTGGCGGTATCGCTCCTGGCGACGGCCGTAGTGATCGATGAGGAGCAGGTCCATCTCGCTGATGGAGCGGTCGGGCTTGCCACCGTTCGCCAGCACCTTCACATCCCGGAGCTTCCTCATCGTCCTGTCCACGAACCGGAGCTTGGCGATGGCTGGCCAGAAGCGGTACCGGCGCCTCCAGGCCGACCGGGGGGTGAGCCACACCGCGAACGTCTCCGCGAAATCTTCGTCCGGGTGCTTCTGGGCGTAGCAGCGACCCACATGACTCGCGTTGATGTGCCGGACGTACTGGCGCGAGTAGGGGTTGGGGCGAAACGTCTCGCGGTACGGCGAATCGAACGATCCGAACGCGTCGATCCACGCCGGGTCGTCGTAGAGGCGGTAGCCGTAGTTGAACGCGTGGCCCGCCTCGTGGCGCAGGAGCATCATGATCTCCTGGTCGTCTTCGAGGTCGCCGGTCTCCTCCTCTTCGATCTGGGAGAGCCTCTCGTCGGCCAGATAGAACGGGATGCCGATCATCGGCACCCTGTCGGGGCAACCCCAGCTGTCGCTCAGGTAGCAGGGCGGACGGAACGAGAGACCCTTCGCTTCAAGCTCCCGGTACATGCGATAGACCTTGCGGCCTATGGGAGACCCCTCGAGCCTGAGCCTCAGGTCGCAGACGCGGGTGTTCAGGAGCTCGTAGCGGACCGTGTCCCAGCCGTAGACCAGATCTTTTCCGGTGGCGCCCTTCACCGCCCGAATTGTACCCATCGCCCTCCCCGACTTCAAGATCGCGCAGGATGGGGCATGATGCGCGTTCATGAGCGGGTTCTTCGCTCATGGCCTTGACTCGACGGGTCGAGCCGCCTAAGATCAATCCCCATGAAATACCGGGAAAGACCGCGAGATTGCGGGGACCAGGGAGCGAAGCGACCGGTCGAGGCCGGCTCCGCTGGCCTCGAGGTGGGGGTGTGGGGCGCAGCCCCACGTCCAATGATAGCCTTGCCGGCAGCCACCCTCGGTGCGATCGTGGCCGATCTCTTCCCCCTGCAGGGCCGGGCCGTGAGAGTCGCCGACGACCAGGACACCCTGGCCAGCGCTGCGGCGTCGGTGGTGCTGGCCTGCGCCATGGCCACGCCACCGGATGGCGAGCTGACCGTGGCTCTGTCCGGAGGCCGGACGCCACGACGCCTCCACTCCTTGCTGGCAACGCCGCCGCTTTCGAACGTGATCCCCTGGGCGCGGGTCGTGTTTCTCCTCGGGGACGAGCGCTGCGTTCCTCCGGACCATGCCGAGTCGAACTTCGGGATGGTCCAGCAGACGCTCGTCTCTCGCCTTCCGGAGGGGACGGCTCGGGTGCACAGGGTGCAGGCGGAACAGGGGCCCGACCCGGCGGCTGCCCTGTACGAGGAGGTCGTTCGCGACGTGGTGAAGCGCCGGCTGGACGGGGTGCCCTCCCTCGACCTGGTCTTCCTCGGGGTCGGGGAAGACGGCCACACGGCCAGCCTCTTCCCGGGGGGGCCGGCGCTCTCCGAGGCGACCCGTCTGGTGGCGCCGGTGGCCGGAGACGGGTCCAGGCCCGCCCGGGTGACGTTCACGCTGAGGCTGCTCAACGCCTCCAAGCTGGTGGTGTTCCTGGTGTCCGGTTCGTCCAAGGCCGCCGTGGTGAAACGGGCGCTGGAACCCGGCGACCGGCCGGACCCGCTCCCGTGCCAGAGGGTGAAACCGGTCTCCGGAGCAGTGCTCTGGCTGCTGGATCGGGCGGCCGCGGCGTCGCTGGCCGGCGCCACCCTGGCAGGGCTGGTGGAGCAGTAGCCGGTCTTGCGGGCTGGCCGCCGGGACCCGCCCGCGCCCACGACCATGACAGTCCTCGACCCGGACGCCGGATCGCTGCTTCTCAAGGGCTACCTCGAGGCCCACTACCGCGGGTTCGACTACGGCAGCCACGACGCCCGCGATCCGGTCAGCCTGGTCCGGCGATTCCGGGACGGCGACCCCCGGGAGATCGAGGTGGCTGGGCTTCTGGCCGCGACGCTGGCGTACGGGAAGGTCCAGATCATCTTGAGCCACGTGGCCGACGCCCTGCACCGGATGGATGACAGCCCGCTGGCCTACGTGCGGTCGTTCGACCCCGAGCGAAGACGCGGGGACTGGACGGGCTTTTGCCACCGGTTCAACGACGAGCGCGACCTGAGGTTCCTTCTCTGGGCGATCCGGTGCGCCCTGGAGCGCCACGGGAGCCTGGAGAGCGTGGTGGCCGACGCCGTGGGACCCGACGACCCGGACCTGGCGCCGGGGGTCTCGGCGCTGGTGGAGACGCTCCTGAAGACCGATCCCCGGCCGGTCTTCGGCGGGCGGCGTCGATCGCTGCCCGGATCGGTCAGGTTCCTCTTGCCCTCCCCGGCCCGGGGATCGGCCTGCAAGCGCCTCTTCATGTTCTGCCGCTGGATGGTCCGGCGCCCCGAGGCGTTCGACCGGGTCGATCTCGGCGTGTGGCGCCGGCTCTCCCCGGGCCAGCTGCTGCTTCCGCTGGATACCCACATCGCCCGGCTGATTCGACACCTCGGCCTGGTGGAATCCCGGCGCACCGTGGACCTCGCCATGGCCAGGGAGGCCACGGCGCGCCTCAGGGAGTTCGATCCCCTGGACCCGGTGAAGTACGACTTCGCCTTGGCCCATCTGGGCATCTCGTCGCTCTGCCGGCACAGGCTCGACGATCGGACCTGCGGACGATGCGGACTGGGTCCGGTCTGCAGGGTCGCCGCGGCCCCACCGCCCGGCCCGGCCCGGCCCCTCCGCCGCCGGTCGCCGACCGGGCGTTGAGCTGCGAGGCTCCGGATCGGGGCGATCAACTCGCGACAACGACCTGGCGAGAAGCGATTTTTCGATCATCAGCAACGATCACCGAACTTTTCGACTCCCGCCGGGGTCGTGGCTGCCGGACCGACCAAGGAGCGGTGATCCGATGATGCTCGCCCCGGTGCCGATCGGCGCGGACGCCCTGCTGGAAGACCTTCTCGACCAGGCCCGGGCCCGCCGTGCCACGGACGTACATCTGACACCGGACGCCCGTGAGGTCCGCGTGAGCCTCCGGGTGGACGGCATCCTCAGGCCGCAGAGCTGGTGCATCGACCCGAGGGACTACGAGGTCCTGGTCGGACGTCTCAAGGTGCTGGCCGGCCTGAACATGGCGGAGCGGCGCCGGCCCCAGACCGGTGCGATCGGCGAGGGCGGACGGGCCGGGCTGGAGCTCAGGGTGTCGTTCCTGCCGAGCACCGAGGGCGAGGCCACGGCGCTCCGCCTTCTCACCAGCGGATTCGCGGCCCTGTCGCTGGGCCGGCTGGGGCTGACCGGATCTCTCGAGGCGCGTCTCGCCAGCCTCGTGACCAGGCCGTCCGGCCTGGTGCTCGTGGTGGGGCCCACGGGCTCCGGGAAGACCACCACCCTGTACGCCCTGATCGACGAGTTGACCCGGTCGAACCGCAGGATCCTCACGGTGGAAGACCCGGTGGAGCGACGGATCGACGGGGCCACCCAGGTGCAGGTGGACCGGGACGCGGGGTTCGATTTCGGCGAGGCGCTCAGGGGGGTGCTCCGCCACGACCCGGACGTGATCATGGTGGGAGAGGTGCGCGACGCGGAGACAGCGTCGATCGCCGTGTCGGCGGCGCTCTCCGGGCACCTGGTGCTGGCGTCGATGCACGCCGAAGGTCCGCTGTCGGCGCTGGAGCGGCTGGTCCACCTCCAGGTCGACCGCCGCCGCCTCGTCGCGGTGCTGGCCGGCATCGTGACGCAACGTCTGGTACGGATCGCCTGCCGGTCGTGCGCCGGGACCGGCAAGCCCGGAGGGCGAGCCCCGGGGGGGGTTGGGGGTGCCACGCGCGGCGGCTGTCCCTGGTGCTCCGACTGCGGATTCAGCGGGAGGACCGGCGTGTTCGGTCTCCTGGAACCGGACCCGGTGCTGCGGCGGCGGCTCCTGGCCTCGGACCCCACCCTGGCCGCCGACGGCGAGGAGCTGGCCCAGCTCGTTCAACAGGCCAAGGAGCGGCTGATCGCCGGCGAGACCACGGAGCGAGAAGTGGCCCGGGTCCTTCCCTGGACCGCCCTCTCCGCGACCGAGACCCGAGGAGCGACCGGAGGGTGAAAGATGGGAGATCCAGGACCGATGGCGGCCCCGGTGGCCTGCCCGTGGACCGTCGAGCTGTTCAGGCTTGCGAAAGACCCCCGAGGGGGTGGCACCATGGGCTTCCCTGAGAACCTCGACCCGACGTCTGGAGCGACCGGCGCCATGGTCCAGTCCACCCCCGGGGCGGTCGTGCCGCCCCCGGCGTTGCCCGATGACCCGGACCAGGCCCTCGTCGCCGCATACCGGGCCGGGGAGCCCACGGCTCTCGAGGAGATCGTGGCCCGCCACGGCGACCGCATCTACAGGACGCTGGTGCTCATCGTGAGGGACCCGCACGAGGCGTTCGACCTGGCCCAGGAGACGCTGCTGCGGTTCCACGCCACCCTCCCGTCGTATCGCGGCGAGGTCGGGCTCAAGGGGTGGCTGCTCAAGATCGCGTCCAACCTGGCAGTGAACCGCCTCCGTGACCACGAGCGGAACGGCGCCCACCGCCGGCTTCTGTCCACCGACGCCATCCCCGAGGCGTTCACCGGCCTCTCGGCCCCGGAGTTCGATCCGCAGGAGGTGGTGATCCGGAGGATGGAGGCCGACGAGGTCAGGGAGTTCCTGGTCGGGCTGTCGCCGCCTCTGCGGGCCGTGGCTGTGCTGAGGTTCTTCGAGGAGCTGCCGTACGAGGAGATCGCCAGGATCCTCGAGATCAACGTCGGGACCGTCCGGTCCCGGCTCAACGCGGTCCGCGTCGCTGCGCGGAACGCCTTCGGGAGGAGGTGAGCGCCGTGGAGATCGACTGCGGCACGTGCAGGGAGGCTCTGTCGGCGTACCTCGACGGCGAGCTGCCGGCGGACCAGGCCGACCGGGTCCGGCAGCATCTGGCCCGGTGCGTCGCCTGCGCCAGGCTTCTGACCGAGCTCGGGAGCGCCGGCGAGGAGCTGGCCCGTGGGATGGGGGAGCTCGCGAGGCAGGCGCCGCCTCCGGGCGATCTGATGGCCAAGGTGCGCGGCGCGGTTCCCCCGGGCCGCACGCCGCCGTTCCACGAGCCGGGCCATGGCGACCGCGGGTGGCTCGCCAGCATCCCGGCGCTGAAGCCGGCCAGCGGTCTCTTCATGGTCCAGACCGAGGGGGAGTTCGTGGCCCGGTTCGTCCGGGTGCTGGGGCTCCTGTTGAGGGCCGGCCGGCCGCTTCCCAGAGCGCTGGCGCTCGTCTCGTCCTCCGGCGATGCCGGGGACAGGGTGTCGGAGCTCGAGAAGCTCGCGGCCCGGGTCGAGCAGGGGGTGGCGCTGTCGGAGGCCATGGCCGGGTGGCCGGACCTGTTCCCCGACTACGTGCGGGAGGCGGTCAGGGCCGGCGAGGTCTCTGGAAAGCTGGCAGAGGTGTTGAGCCGGCTCGGCGATGTGCTGTCGGTGCGTCAGGAGGTGCGTCAGCAGGTCGTGTCCAACCTCTCCTACCCGGTCACGGTGCTGGCGCTGATGGGGACCGTGCTCGCCTTCGCCGCCACCACTCTCGGGCCGCGGTTCTCCAGTCTGCTGGCCCGGCACGGCCGGCCGTTGCCGATGGTCACGGAGGTCGTCTACTTCGGCCTCTTCCGCGTCCTATCGAGCCCGCTGGCCTGGGCGATCGGGGTCGCGTGCGTGGGGCTCGCCTACTACCTGGTGGTGCGGCGGCGCCTGTTCAGGGAGTCGCTCGACGCGCTCCGGCTGTGGGTCCCGGTCTACCGGACGGTCCACGGGCAGTACCTCCTGGGCTGGCTGTCGTCGCTGATCTCGACGCTGATCCGCGGCGGCGTTCCGGTTCCGGCCGCCCTGGGACTGGCTGCCGGGGCCAGCGAGAACAGGGTGTACGGCCTGTTCATCCGGGAGCTCCAGCGGGACGTGGCGTCGGGGCTGTCGCTCCGCGAAGCGCTGGCCCGGTCGCCGATCGTCCCGCCCGACGCCCGCCAGATCCTGTCGGCCGGCGAGGAGGCCAACTGTCTGGAGGAGGCGTTCGGCACCGTGGCGCACCTGTACCACCAGCGGCTCTCGGCGGAGCTCAAGACGTTCGCGGGGGTGTTCGAGCCGTTGATGATCCTGGTTCTCGGAACGCTGGTGGCGGCCTTCTGCTTCGCCACCTACATGCCCATGTTCTTCTTCAACTCGACGTACGTCGGCGGTTCCACGGTCAGCGGCTCATAGGACGGGTTCTCGAGGGAGGTTCGATGGAGATGTCACCAGCCAGCACGATCCGGCACCGGGAGCGGCCGGCAGCTTCCGGCCTCACCCGCGTCGCGAGCTCCGCGGCCGAGCCGGGCGGGATCTTTCAAGATGGGGGGCCCTCCGGGCTCTCCGGCCCCCGGAGCCGATCGAGAGCCTTCTCTCTCATCGAGCTTCTGATCGTGGTCGCCATCATGAGCGTTCTCACCGGTGGGGCCATGCTGCGCCTCGACTGGGCCGGCGAGGAGGCGAGGACCGTGGCGCTCAAGCACAACCTGGCCACGCTCAGGCGGGCCATCGACGACTTCCACGCCGACAGGCACCGGTATCCGGTCAGGCTCGACGAGCTAGTCGAGACCCGGTACCTGCGTCAGCTCCCGGTCGACCCGACCACCGGCATCGTCGGGAGCTGGACAGTGGTGCCGTCCGCTCCGGGCCGGCCGGACGTCTACGACGTGCGCAGCCCCACGGAGGGGTACCGGTGTCACTGAGGAACCGGCACCGCTGCGCCTTCTCTCTGCTGGAGCTTTCGCTGGCGCTGGTCATCGTCGCCATGCTGACCGTGGTCACGATGACGCTGTGCGTCAAGGCCTGGAACCACGGCAGGGACGCTGCCGTGGCCCGGCACGTCACGGCGGTGCGGCATGCGTTGTGCGTTCACGTCCTGGAAACTCGCGGTGTCGTGCCGGCCTCGGCGGAGGAGCTGAGGCCGATCCTCGGCGGTGCTCCGGGACGGGATCCGCTGACGTGGTCCGGGAGCCGGGGCAGCGGGCGGATCGTCTTCGACCGGGAGGGCGGTCTTGCGCTCGCGGACCATCGGGGGAAGAGGCCCGTGGAGAGAGACTCCAGGGGGAGGTCGTATGCGACGTACTGATGGGGGCAGGCGCGGGCTGACGTTCGTGGAGCTCACGATCTGCCTGGTGATCCTGAGCTACCTGGTCGTGATGGCGGTGCCGCTCACGGAGAACACGGACCGGAGGATGAGGGAGCTGGCGGCGCGGACCTCGCTCCGGGAGATGCGCAAGGCGATCGATCGGTACCACGAGCTCGAGCTCTCCAGGGCCTCCGGCGTGGACGACCGGGCCGCCTACCCGAAGAGTCTTGGCGAGCTGGTGGACCGACGGCTGCTGCGGAAGGTGCCGCCGGACCCGCTCACCGGCTCCGCCGACTGGGTCGTCCTCTCCACGACCGACGACACCAGGAGCGGGCACCGGCTCGTCACCGACGGCCAAAACGTGTTCGACGTGAGGACTCGAGCTTCGGGACGGACGCTGGATGGGATCGACTATGCCGACCTCTGATCGTCGCGGATACAGCCTGGCCGAGCTGGGCGTGGTGATCGCTCTGCTGCTCCTTCTGAGCACGTCGATCTTCGTGTGGCCGGAGCGCCTGCAGACGTTCCAGGACAGGGGACGGTACCTGGTGATCGAGCAGAACGCCGTCACGGTGACCGTGGCGTGCCGGCAGTTCCATGTCCGCTACGGGCGGTACCCGATCGCGCTGAGCGAGCTCGCCCGGGTGGGTCTGATGAGCCACGACTCCCAGGAATGGCTGCTCACGCATGGCAGGGACCGGTCCGGGCCGTACCTGGTGCTGCTCCCGTCCCGTCCCGGGGTGAGGGATGTGGCCTCGGCCCGGAGCGTGACGACGGAGGAGCTGCGGGCGGACCCGGGACGGACCGAGGGGCAGGTGGCGCTGTGGGAATGAGGCGGTGCGCGCTCGTTCGAGAAGGCCGGCAGGGCGGCCTGCTCATCGTTCTCGTCTTCATGATGATCCTGCTCTCCGGGGCCGGTCTCGAGGCCACGGCGCTGTGGGACAACGCCCTGGCGCGGGACCGCGAGGAGGAGCTGTCGTTCAGGCTCGTCCGGCTGCAGCGGGCGGTCCGGGAGGGAGAGCGCCGGCTGGGCCGCGCCCCGGCCAGCCTCGAGGAGCTGACGCGGCTCGAACCGCCGGTGCTCCCGCGGGTGCCGCTGGACCCGATGACGCAGCGGCCCACGTGGCATCTGACCCCGGGCGACAGCGCCCTCCGCGTCCAGTCCACGGCCCCTGGCGAGGCTCTCGACGGCACCCGGTACCGGGAGTGGTGGGCCGAGCCCGCAGGGTCCACGTGGCGGGTCGTCCGGGGGGTGAGCGCCCGATGAGCGGATGGACCGGGCCGCGGATCCTCCTGACCGTGTTCGGGCTGTGGGCCTACACGATGTGGCTCGTGGGGCTGTCCGAGGTGTCGCACCAGGGGTCGAGGCCGGGGGTGATGTTCCTCCTGGCGACCGGCCTGTGCGGCGCGCTCTGCCTGGTCGTCCTGGGGCTCGGACGGCACCTCCTGGCCATGGCGGCGCTGCCGTGGGCGGTCTGGGTGCTGGCCGCGGCGTTTCGTGGGGTCTGGCGGGAGACCTGGCGCTTCGTCCCAAGGAAGGTGCAGATGTTCCAGGATCTGTTCAAGCTCTGCGACTCCCCGGCGCTGGTGAGTCTCAACGTGATCCTGCTGAGCCTCGTGCCGGTGCTGGCCGTCCTGCTCTTCCTCAGGGTGCGGCCGGTGGAGGCGCTCCGCGCCCGGGGGCTGGTGGCGGTGCTGGCAGGCGTCGTCGTGGTGACCTCCGTGATCCTCCCGTTCTTCGACAGTCAGCCGTTCAGGGTCTCTTCCGGGAGAACCGGTAGACCGATGCGGGCTTCGACGCGGTGAGGCGCTTTCCCGGGGCCCGCTCGATGATCCCGTCGGCGAGCATCCGGCCGAACCGTCTCCGGAAGTTGCCCGGGTCGTGGGTGGTCCCCAGGATCGCCTCGTGGACGCTCCGGAGCTCCTGGATCGAGAACGTCTCCGGGACGAGCTCGAAGGCGATGTCGGTGTAGTCGAGCTTCCCCTGGATCCGCCCGTGGGCCATCTCCAGGATCCGGGAGTGATCGAACGCCAGCGGCTCCCGGAGCGCCGCGGGCAGCGACACCCACTCCACCTCCGAGGCGCTGCCGCCGGCCCGGACCAGCGGCGCCAGATCGGGCTGGACCAGGGCGTAGTGGGCCACGGAGACGACCCGCATCCGCGGATCCCGGCCGGCCTGGCCGAAGGTGTAGAGCTGCTCCAGGTACACCGTTCCCACGGGCAGACCGGTCTTGGTGTGGAGCACTCGTTGAGCCGCGGCCTCGATGTCCTCGCCCTGGTGCTCGAACGTGTCGCCCACGTCGACGAACCCCCCCGGCAGCGCCCTGAAGCCCCTGAACGGATGCTCGTTCCGCCTTACCAGAAGCACCTTCAGGTCGGTGTCGAGGATGGTGAAGATCACCACGTCCACCGCCACCGCGGGGAGGTGGTACCGGTTCCGCCGGTACCGGGCGAGAAACTCCGCCTCGGTGCCGGACGCTTCGGGGACTGGTCTAGTGGACATGGCCGCGGGCCCGAGCGTCGAGGCGATCGACCCTGGCGCTCGGGAGGAATCGGTCGCGACCGGGGCTCCCACCGGGAGTCCCGGGCACAGGTCAAGATAGCCCCGGGGCGGGCGCGGCGCAAGCTCGGGAGGTAGCCAAGACCCGGCGCCTCACCGGATCCGAGTCGCAAGACCCGGCGCCTCGCCGGGTCCGAGTCGCGCCCCCGAGCGCGACCTCAATCCGGATCCCCTCCTCTTCCATTCCCCCGAGCGCGCCTTCAAATGGACCCCCTCCACTTCCTTCTGTTTCGTCTCGTCACCTGGGAATCGGCACGGGCAGGCACGAGCGAGGGCGGCCCAGGCAGCGCAGGCCCCGCCAGACCAGCACGAGCGCCGCGGCCATCGATGCGGCCACCAGCGCCAGCGCCAGGCCGGTGCACGCCCACGCCGCAGGGAAGAGCTCCTCCGGGACCGCGGCTCCGACGACGACGGCGACGACGATCCAGGCCAGCGCCCGCCTCACCGTCGAGCCGGCCCGCGGGATCAGCGCCCCGGAGTCGAGCCTTCCGGACCGGGCCAGGGCGATCAGGAATGCCAGAGCGAACAGCGCCATCAGGCAGCGGATCCCGCAGACCGGGACCTTCGGCGGCACGTAGTCCCAGGCGGCTGCGAGAAGCGCCGGGTCGGTCACCCCGAGCCTGATCAGCTCGGCCCGGGCCGAGCGACCCTCCTGTGATCTGGAGCCGTGGACGAGGCAGATCACGTTCAGGTCGAAGCCGTTCTCCAGGCGCTTTTCCGGGTCCGCCTCCCACCGGCGGCCGAGGATCAGCGACCGGAAGAAACCGGGGCGACCGCCCACGCCCGGCTGGGGGGAGACCGGTCGAACCGCTCTCAGGTTTCGGTCGTTGGCCTCCGTATCGGCCTTGGGATTGATGCCGCAAGACCAGAGCGGTGTCGCTCCTGCCGCCACCAGAGCCACCATGAACGCCAGCGCACCACTGTGGGCAGAATGCATGGACCGTCCTCCTGTCTCCCTTGCCGGAAGGGTACGACGGGAGGACGGCCGCCCGGTTCATCGATTTCTCTCAGGGCTGGAAGAACCCGGCCTGGGGGCCCGGCAGGATCTTCCCCTGGCTCGCCCGGATCGCCGACTGGCTCACCATCTGGAACACCTGTCGGAGCCCCTGCGTCGAGGCGTCCTTGCATACGAGAACGCACCCGTCCGGGATCCCCATGCGCCTCGCCACCGCCCTGAAGTCCGCCTCCTGCCCGACCCCGACGAACGCCAGCACGAACTGCTCCGACGCCAGGAGATCCCGGCTGATCTTGGCGCAGTCCTGGGCGGTCCGCCGGGAGCAGACGTCCTCCCCGTCGGTGATCATCACCACGATGCTCCGGCAGGGGGTGCCGGAGTCGCGGAGCTGCTGCGCGTACGCGACGTTCGACGCCAGGGCGTCGCACCACGTGTCGTAGAGGGCCGTGGCGCCGGCCGGCCGGTAGTTGAACCGGCTCAGCTTGGTCGCACCCCCTATCGGAACGTACGAGTGGAGCACCTCCTGGTCGCCCGAGAACTTCCAGAGCGCCATCAGGACCGAGTCGCTCTGCTTGCTCTGGCCCAGGGCGTCCACCAGGACGTTGTGTCCGTCCCGGACCGCCTGAGCCAGGTTCCGGTCGGCGATCGACGACGAGGCGTCGATCAGGACCGTGATGAGCGTCACGTCGGAGGCGACGATGGAGTCCAGGGCAGTGCCGGCCGCGCCGGCGATGACGACCTGGCCGAGGTGGCCGGTGAGAAGGCTCGAGGTCTGGGGCGAGATCACGCCCTGGTCCACGGCGTTGGAGAACAGGTTGATCAGGTTGCCGCTGCTATTCATCACTACCTCCTAGAAGGTGACCGGATCAGAAGTCTTGACCACGTGCATGCCGGAGCGCTTGAACTCCTCGATCCCCTTCTTGGCGATCGCCGGGAAGTCCAGGTCGGCCGGGAGAGGGTCGATCGGCGGGGCCGGAACCGGGCTCATGGCGTCTTCGAGGATCCACACCTTGTCGGCCAGCCCGGGGTCCGTGCTCTGGATCTCCGCCTTGATGTCGTTCAGGGTCGACAGCACGCAGTGCGACTTGGCCTGGCCGAAGACGTAGACCCGGTCGAACTCCATCAGGAGCTTGAAGAACGGGGCGTTGAACGAGCCCACGGGCTGCCCGGACAGCTCCCGCACCTCCGGGGCCAGCACCGAGTAGTTCTCGGTCAGGGCGTGGGTCCCTTTGGTCTCGAAGTGGGTCTGGTGCATCCGCACCAGGCTGTGGAACAGGGCCGCCTCCATGAGAGCGGGCACCAAGGCGTGGCTCAGACCGCCCAGCAGCGTGTGGTAGGGCCAGACGGTCAGCACGAACTTGCCGCTGGCCTCGAGCCTCCGGCAGTACTCCAGGGACTCCCGCGGATGGGAGATCGGGAGCCACTTCCCGCCACGCACGTCGTCGTAGCGGATCGGCGTGAACGGCGCCGGGTGCTTGCCGTCCTTGTCGGTCCACCAGGCCGGGTGGAAGATCTGGAACGTCCGGTGGGTGTCCAGCGAGAAGTGGAGCGCGGTCAGCCTGTCCAGGTTCGCGTAGATCCACGCCACGGTCCGGCCCATGTCCTCCACGGCGCCGGGCACGAAGAGCGAGGCCCCCGGGACGCAGAAGCCGATCTGGCAGTCGATGCCGAAGGCGGCGATGCGGAACCTGTCCTTGGCCGCCGGCTTGATGCCGTGCTTCTTCCGGTACTCGTCGGCCGTCTGGGCAACCATGGCGGCCCTCTCGTGGTAGAGCTCCCCCAATCTGGTCGGGTCGAAGAAACCGGGCGATGGCAGAGTCATGACGCACCTCCTCCGGGCCTGCGAGCGATCCGACGCAGGCCCGCTAATCGAGACTCACGTGTACGATCTCCCGAGCGGTCACCACGTAGACCGAACCGCCGGGCCCGGGACAGAGATCCGCTCCCTGAGCCACGAACGGTTCGGTCTCCACGAACAGCGTTCCCTCGACGATCTCCCGGGCGGCCCGGTCGACCTTCAAGGCCAGGAGCCCCTGGTCGGTGGTACAGACGATCCGACCGCCCAGCAGCGCCTTTCCATGGATCGAAGCGAGCATCCGGACCTCGTGGGGCGAGCCGGCGGCCTGGGCCAGTACCTGGCCGTCCTCCCCGAGGAGCACCATGGAGTTGGTCTCGCGGCCGCCGCTCTGGGTGGACAAGAGGAGCAGGGCGTGCCGTTCGTCGAAGACCGCCGCCGCGTCGACGAGCCGGCCGACGATGGACGGCAGAGCCAGCCGCAGGAGCCCCGGCCGGCCCGGGTGGAACATGAAGAACACCGTGACCAGCCCGGCCCGGTAGAACCCGATGCCCAGGCGCTCCCCCACCTCGAACCAGGTCTGTCCCTCCAGGATCCTGCCCATCCGGCAGCCCGTGGATCCCTCGACGAGCCATTCGTCCTGGAGCGTGTACACCGACCGGGAGTTGGCGGCGAACGCCGGGGTCGAGGCGACGGTGCCGGTGACGGCACGCTCCTTGACGCTCTCGCGATCGACCCTCACCAGCCGGCCTCCCAGACCGACCCAGGTGGAGCTGCCGGCCAGGGCGAACCGCATCCCGGGCGTCGCCGGCTCCGCGAGAACCGTCGAGCCGTCCTCCCGGCGGACCGCTCCGTCTTGCTGGACCACGTACCGGAGCGACCCCTGCACCGTGGCGAACAGTACCTGGCCCGTGGTCTTCATCACCGTCAGCGCCCGGCATCGTCCCAGGGAACGCACCAGGGCCGGCGCCCCGGCGCTCTTCGTCGCACAGTCCGGGCAGGCAGGTCTGGCGTGCTCCACACCGCACCGGCAGGTGGTCCATCTCATGGCGAGCAGGTTCCGGGGGAACGCCCCCCTCCGGTCGTGCTCGAACAGATCCTCGAACCATCCGAGGAGGTCGTCAGGGAGCACCTTGAACGGGATCGCCGCCCGCGGGTACGACACCGCCCGGTTCATCACGCTCACCCGCGCCTGGGCCCGACGCAGCAGCGTCGGGTGGCTCCGGTGCACCCCGCCGTACGGGTGTACCAGCAGCAGGTTCGCGAACAGGAGCACGCCGTACGAGTACCAGTCGGTCGCCGGGGAGAAGGCGGGCCCGCCGGTCAGATCGACGCCGTAGAGCCTGGGATCGACGAACCGCTCGTGGCCCACCACGCACAGGTGGGCTCCGAACTGCATGGAGTCAGCATCGATGAGCCAGGGGGTCAACCGGCCGGAGTCCGTGGTGAACAGCACGTTGGCGTCGTTCAGGTCACCCACCACGACCCTCCTCGAGTGGAGCGCCTCGAGATCGTCGTGGAGCTCCCCGAACAGCGCCGCCACGGCCCCGCCCGTCACGCCGCCCTGGCGCCACGACCTCATGCTCAGCCGGGCCAGGTCGTGGGCCCCGGGCACCGCCCTCATGGTGAAACCCACCTGGGCCCCGGCATCGTCGCTGACCGGATCCAGCGGGGCGATGACGCGCTGCGGCAATCCCCGGGGGAACTCCCGGACCTTGGCCAGCTTCGCCCGGAGCTGCTGCTCTGCCGCCTGTCTCGCGCCCCCGGCCAGCGCGGGATCCACGGGGTGGTAGATCTTCACCGCCAGGTCGCGCCAGCGATAGACCCGCGCCTCGCCCCCTGCGCCCAGGAGGTCGGCGTCCCCGAGCTTCACCGATTCGGTGCCGATCCGGACTTTCACGGGTGTCTCCTCTTGATCAGCACCATCGTGGCGTCGTCCGGGAGGAGCCCGGGCCGCTCGCCGAGAACCACGAGACGCTTGTGGAGCAGACTGGGGTTCCGTTGAAACCGCTGATCGGCCTCCAGCGATGCCAGAAGCGAACGGTCCGCCGGCTGCGGCGCTGGCGACGCGGGCGAGCCCTCCGCTGCGGCGTCGGCCAGCGGGCCGATACCGTCAGTGCCGATGACCAGGGTGGTCAGCTCCGACGTGGGTAGCTGGACGTGGATCGTCGCGGCATCACCCGACGAGCCAGGCGCCAGCGCCGCCGGGTCCAGCAGCCCGTAGGCCACGTAGTCCGGCGCGTTGTCCGGCCCTGCGGTCAGCCTCGCGACCCGGCCGTTCACCGAGACGACGCCGTCGCCGATGCCGAAGACCGTGGTGCGGTCCGGATCGATCACCGCCACCAGGAAGGTGAACAGGAAGTGCTCCTGGACCGTCCGGGGCAGGGGGACCTCGTCGGAGACCAGCGGCCCGGCCACCCCGGTCAGGTATCCCCTGAGGTCGGCCGTGAGCTGCTCCACCAGCGACGCCGGGACGCCGGATGGGCCGTCGTTCCACAGCCTGGCCACCCGTCCCACGAGCCAGGAGGCCCCGAGACGAGCCCCGACCTCGCTGGACCGCCCGGCAGAGCAGCCGTCGGTGACGCAGCCGACGATGAGCTCCGGCCCCACGTGGAGGCGCACGCCATCCTGGTTGTTGCGGTGGAGCCGACGGTGCTCCCGGCCGAGTACCGAACCGGCCGTGACGAGGAACCGGGCCCCGATTAAAGGTTCCAGATACCTTTTAGTATATTCTGCAACATTCGCTAGAGTCATTCTAACTTTATTATAGCAAGAATGACCTTATCGAGTCAAGGGGGTGCGCCAGGATCCCCCACCTGTTTCGCGGAGTCGGGCCTGTGATCAGGCCTCGGCCTGGCTGCAGAGTCAACGAGGAGGCGGAGGGGGTTCATTTGAAGTCGCGCTCGGGGGAGAGAAGAAAGAGGAGGGGATCCGGATCGAGGTCGCGCTCGGGGGCGCGACTCGGACCCGGCGAGGCGCCGGGTCTTGTCGGCAGGGGCGGAGTCGCCGGCCGAGGTTCCGGGACTCGTCACTCGTCGCCGGTCGACTCGACTCGATAGCTCTTCTCGGAGAGGCGCACGAGGGCGTAACGCTTCAGCGACAACGCCGCCTCGAGGATTCTGAGAGCCTCGTCGGGCGTCACCTTGTCGGGGTGGTGGATCGTGATCGTTCCCTCCAGCGGAGCGGAGCGGGCGATCTTCACCTCGAGTCTCTGCTCGAGGGACTCCAGCACCGACTCCAGCGGGGCGTTCTCGCAGGCCATCTCGAGAAGCGCTCCTTCGGCCTCGGCGTCCGGTGTCCTGGGAAGAGTCCTGCCGGTGGTCGACGGCGTCGGCCCGGCCGACAGGGCCGTCGAGGTGGACCGTGCCGAGGGGCCCGCGGGGGCCGCGTCGATGGCGGGCAGGTTCAGAAGTCGGGGCCGCACCGTCGAGAGCTCCACCGCCTCGGTGACGCCGCCGCGGCCCGGGACGGACAGGGCCGACCCGGCCGGAGGGCCGAGGTACCTGCGTACCTCCAGCAGTCCGGCCAGCATCGAGAGCGCCGCGACGGCGATGCACAGGTTCCTGAGCCTGCCGCCGCGGCCCGGCCCGCCGGCGGCGCCCCGGAAGCCGTCGGTCTCCGGAGACGGCGGCGCCCAGGTCCGGTGGTGGGCTACCTCGGGTGAGGCTCCGGGCCATCGAACGATCTCGAGCCGATCGCCACGCTTCTTCAGCCGGATGCAGCGCAAGCTAGGAGGAACCTCCTGTCTCCCCGTGACCATGTCATCGGCTCCTGGGACGGTCCGGATGATCGACAGAAGCGCCCAGGAAGAGGCTGAAGATGTTCTTCATGCCGTGCCGGAACGGCCCGCAGCGCCTGCCCGGTGCCGGCCGTCCCGGAAGCGACGAATCGCGCCGAGGTCCGTCGACCGCCAGATTCCGGCGATCCTGGCCTCCCACCCGCGTTGCGGCGACGGCCGTCGCGGGGTATGATCGCCGCCGGTCGTCCGGGCCGAACGGGGGCCAGCGGCCCGACTCCCCGGGAGGATGCCGTGTCCAGAGAGCGGAAGAAAGGCGGGCGGGCGCCCCGGAGCACCCTGGCCGCGATGGCCAGGAACCCGATCCTGTCGAAGCTGACCCCGGCGGAGCAGGAGTCGATCGCGTCGGTCCTCGAACGGCTCACGATCCCGGCCGGCACCGTCGTCGTGAGAGAGGACGAGCCGGGCGATTTCATGGATTTCATCCTGGACGGCGAGGCCCGGGTCCGGCGAAGCGAGATCGATCTCAAGAGCCTCACGGCCGGAGACCACTACGGCGAGCTCGCCATGGTCGGGGTCGGCCGCAGGCGGGCCACGGCCGAGGCGGCGACCGTTCTCACCGTCGGTCGGCTCCGCCGGGGGCGCTTCGAGGAGCTGGCCCGGTCCGATCCCGCCCTGGCGTTCCGGTTCCTGCAGCTCCTGGTGAACGTCATGGGCGATCGCATGGCAGCGGTCACCGACAGCCTGGCGGACCTTCTCAGATATCGCTCCCTGCCGCGGCGGGCCGTCGTGGAGGTCCGGCTGGACGATCGGGTCCTGTCGGTCAGCACCGGCACCTCCCTGGGCGATCTGCTCCCGGGAGAGGTGAACGGGGCGCCCGTGATGGCGGGTCTGGTCGACGGAAAGCCGGTGGGGCTTCACATGCCCGTGGTCTGCGACGGCGCGGCCGCCCCACTCACGCTGAACACCTGGGAGGGCCAGCGGATCTACTGCCGCACCGTCGGGCTGATGCTCCTGGAGGTGGCCCGGTCCGTCGCTCCGGGGACGGTGGTCAAGATCGGCCCCAACCTGGGCCCCTCGATGGTCGTGTCGGTTGCTCCGGAAGAGGCGATCGATCGGACGGAGCTGGCGCGGCGGCTGGAGGAAGGCATGGCGGCCCTGTCGTCCAGAGCCGCGCCGTTCCGGGAGGAGCTGTGGACCACCGCCGAGGCCCGGGCGCACTTCCGGGACCAGGGCTGGCACGAGGCCAGCGACCTGCTGCGCGGCTCCAGGAGCACCCTGTCGGTGCTCCTCAGCTGCGGACAGGTCCTGGCGCTCTCCTGCGGGCCGATCCTGCCCCACGCCGGGCACGTGAAGGGCGTCCGGGTCGTGACTCACCCGTCGGGCCTGCTGGTGGACCTGGGTGACCGGGTCAGGCGGCTCTTGCCGGTGGGACCGTGCATCCCGGAGGACCACGTGGCCAGAGAGGTCGCCTGCCCCCGGTTCGCCAGCGAGATGTCGGCGCGCCACCGGGCGTGGCTAGAGGCCATGAAGGTCGACAGCATCGGCTCGTTCAACGCGCTGTGCATCGACGGCCAGGTGGCTGATCTGATCCGCGTCGCCGAGGGCTTCCACGAAAAGGAGCTGAGCCAGGTCGCTGATGCCATCGCGAAGCGCCGGGCAAACGTGAGGGTGATCACGATCGCCGGTCCGTCCTCGTCGGGCAAGACCACGTTCATCAAGCGACTCACGGTCCAGCTCGCCGTCGAGGGGATCCGGCCGGTGAACGTCTCCCTGGACGACTACTTCGTCGACCGGGAGAAGACCGTGCGTGACGAGAGGGGAGAGTACGACTTCGAGGCGCTGCACACCATCGACCAGGCGCTGTTGCGCCGGCACCTCCGGGCGCTGCTGGACGGCGAGACCGTCCGGACCGCCCGGTACGATTTCCGCTACGGCAAGAGCCTCCCCGGGGGAGGCCAGGAGCTCCGTCTCGAGAAGAACTGCGTCCTGGTGCTCGAGGGGATCCACGGGTTGAACCCGGCGCTGCTCGGCGACAGCGTCGCCCGGTCGCAGCTCTACAAGATCTTCTTGCAGCCGTTCACCACCCTGCCGCTGGACAGGCTGGAGTCGGTCTGCCCCTCCGACCTGAGGCTGCTGAGGCGGATCGTCCGGGACCGCCACGCCAGGGGGTACAAGGCTGCGGACTCGATCGGCCGGTGGGATTCGGTGAGGCGGGGCGAGATCCGGGAGATCTACCCCCACAAGGGCGGGGCCGACGCCGTGTTCGACACGGCGCTGGCCTACGAGATGGCGGTGCTGAAGGTGTACGCGGAACGGTACCTCCTGGAGGTCACCGACGACCACCCGGCGTTTCCCACGGCGTTCAGGCTCAGGCAGCTCATCGACCGGTTCGTGGCCATCTACCCGGACCACGTGCCCCCGACCTCCATCATCCGGGAGTTCATCGGCGGAAGCGGCTTCGAGTACTGACTCGCGGAGTCGGGCCTGTGATCGGGCGTCGGCCTGGCTGCAGAGTCACCGAGAAAGTGGAATCGATTCACTTGAAGTCGCGCTCGGGGGAATGGAAGAGGAGGGGATCCGGATTGAGGTCGCGCTCGGGGGCGCGACTCGGACCCGGCGAGGCGCCGGGTCTTGGGGAGCCACACGGCTCGCTTCGCCGGGGCCTCACCGTGGTAGAATGCGACCTGCTCCGGGCGGGTCTGGATCCTGTCGCTGCGATGTCGCGAACGATCGACAGCGGTCAGTCGAGTGGTCTTCCTTCCTGGATGATCGATCCGTCGTCGGTGGAACCCGGGTGCGCGGGGGTCGACGGATACCCCGCCCGAGCGAGGCGAACTCAAGAAGGAGCTGGCAGATGGCCGACGTCCTGGGCCCCCTGAACCTCATCACCCTGGGCATCGGGGCGATCATCGGCGCCGGCATCTTCGTGCTGACCGGGTCCGCGGCGGCGCAGTACGCCGGCCCGGCCATCATCCTCTCGTTCGTCCTGGCGGGCATCGCCTGCGCCTTTGCCGGCCTCTGCTACTCCGAGTTCGCGTCGCTGATCCCGATCGCCGGGTCCGCGTACACGTACGGGTACGCCACCCTGGGCGAGCTGTTCGCCTGGATCATCGGCTGGGACCTCATCCTGGAATACGCGTTCGGCGCCGCCACGGTGGCGTCGGGGTGGAGCGGGTACGTGGTGAGCTTCCTGCAGGACTACGGGATCCACCTCCCGCCACAGCTGATCGCCACTCCCGGCACCCAGATGGTACAGTTCCAGGGCCGGTGGGAACCGCTGGCCAGGATGCTCGATCACTTCAAGGAGGCCAAGATCGACCCGGCGACGCTGCCCCACGCCGTGGGCGTCATCAACCTGGTGGCCCTGGTGGCGATCTTTCTCGTGACCACGATCCTGGTCATCGGGATCAAGGAGTCGGCCAACCTCAACTCCGCCATCGTGATCGTCAAGGTGGGGATCGTCCTGGTGTTCATCGGGATCGCCCTGAAGTGGGTGCTGTCGAACCCGGAGAAGGCCGCGGCCAACTGGGCGCCGTTCATACCAGCGAACGCCGGGGAGTTCGGGAAGTACGGGTGGTCGGGAATCGCCCGGGCGTCGGCGGTGATCTTCTTCGCCTACATCGGCTTCGACGCCGTGTCCACGGCGGCGCAGGAGGCGAAGAACCCGCAGCGGGACATGCCGATCGGCATCCTCGGGTCGCTGGCGATCTGCACGGTCCTCTACATCCTGGTGGCGGGCCTGCTCTGCGGCGTCGTGAAGTACACCGCCCTGAACGTTCCCGATCCGGTGGCCGTGGGGATCGACGCGACCGGAGTCCGGTGGGGCAGCTTCCTCGTGAAGGTGGGGGCGATCGCCGGCCTCGGCAGCGTCATGCTGGTGATGCTCCTGGGCCAGTCCAGGGTGTTCTTCTCCATGTCCCGGGACGGCCTCTTGCCGCAGTGGGCCGGCGCGGTCCACCCGAGGTTCCGGACCCCCTGGATCTCCACGATCCTGGTGGGATTCTTCGTGGCGTTCTTCGCGGCCCTGATCCCGATCGGCATCCTGGGCGAGCTGGTGAGCATCGGGACGCTGCTCGCCTTCGTCATCGTCTGCGCCGGGGTCTGGGTGCTCCGCGTGAAGAAGCCGGAGCTGCACCGGCCGTTCAAGACCCCCATGGTCCCCCTCGTACCGATCATGGGCATCCTCATCTCCGGCCTGATGATGTGCAGCCTGCCGCTGGACACGTGGCTCCGGCTCATCATCTGGCTCGTCATCGGCATGGCCATCTACTTCACCTACGGCGCCAGCCACAGCCGGGTGCAGGCCATCCGGGCCGCGGCCGAGGCCAAGGCGCAGCCCTGACCGGCAGAGGCGACTCGACGACCGAGGTGGATGCGCCATGGATGAACCAAAGACCGGGCCGGCTCCGGCCGACCGTTCCTCGACGGAGCTGAAGCGCGAGCTCGGCCTGTTCGACGCGACGATGATCGTCGTAGGGTCCATGATCGGATCGGGCATCTTCATCGTGAGCTCCGACATCGGCCGCACCGTGGGCTGCACCGGGTGGCTCCTGGCGGTGTGGGTCATCGCGGGGCTGATGACGCTGGTGGCGGCGCTCTCGTACGGCGAGCTGGCCGGCATGATGCCCCGGGCCGGGGGGCAGTACGTCTTCATGAGGGAGGCGTACGGACCGCTGTTCGGGTTCCTCTACGGATGGACGCTGGTGCTGGTCATCCAGACCGGGACGATCGCCGCGGTGTGCACCGGGTTCGCCAAGTTCACCGGCGTGCTGGTGCCGATCTTCTCGGAAGAGAACGTCCTGCTGGCCGTGGGGAAGTTCAAGGTGTCGGCGGCCCAGGTGCTGGCCATCGCCATCATCGCCTTCCTCACGTGGTTGAACCTGCGGGGCCTGAAGACCGGCAAGCTGATCCAGAACCTGTTCACGTCGGCCAAGGTGCTGGCTCTGGTGGGGCTCATCGTCGTGGGTCTGCTGGTCTCCGGCGCTGCCGTGAGGGGGGCCAACTTCACCGATCTGTGGAACGCGAACCAGGTGGGCAAGGCCGACGACGGCACGCTGAAGGGGCCGCTGCCGCTGGCGGGGCTGGCGCTCTTCGCAGCCATCGGCGTGGCCATGGTGGGGTCGCTCTTCGCCTGCGACGCCTGGGCCAACGTCACGTTCACCGCCGGGGAGGTGTCCAGACCCGAGCGCAACGTGCCGCTGAGCCTGGCCCTGGGCACGGCCCTGGTGACGCTCATCTACCTCCTGGCGAACCTGGCCTACCTGTCGCTTCTGCCGCTGGCCGGCAGGCCCGACGCCGTCGACCTGGCCGGTCGCGGCATCCAGTTCGCCGTGAACGACCGGGTGGGCTCGGCGGCGGTCTCGGCGGTGCTGGGCGCTCGCGCAGAGGTGCTCATGGCGCTTCTGATCATGGTCTCCACGTTCGGCTGCGCCAACGGCCTGATCCTGGCCGGCGCCCGGGTGTACTACGCCATGGCCCGGGACGGCCTGTTCTTCAAGTTCGCTGGCACCCTGAACGAGAACGCCGTGCCCGGGGGGGCGCTGGTGATCCAGGCGATCTGGGCCGGCGTCCTGTGCCTGTCGGGGACCTACGGCGACCTGCTGGACTACGTGATCTTCGCCGTGCTTCTGTTCGGCATCCTCACCGTGGCCGCCGTGTTCGTGCTGAGGGTGAAGAAGCCGGATCTGGAGCGTCCGTACAAGACGTTCGGCTACCCGGTGGTGCCGGCCTCGTACATCGTGGCCGCGACGGTGATCTCCGTGGACCTTCTCTTCATGAAGCCGATGTACACCTACCCGGGGATCGGGATCGTGCAGGAGATCCGCAAACGCGCGGCGCGCGGCCTCGTGATCACCCGGCGTCACCTCCTGACGCGACGCCGCGATGACGCGCGCGGTCGCGCTGCGCACCTCCGGATCGCTCCACAAAGCGTTGCATCCCCGGGGCGACGTGATGGCCTCCCCACCTCGCCGCAGCTGCCTCGTGCCGGATCAGCCGGTCACGCTCATGGCTCGTCATCCCCGACATCACCGGAGCTGTTCTCCGGGGAGAGCTGGCTGTCGGAGCGAACGCTCATCGCATCCTTGGCTCGTCTCGAATACCAGCCGATCCTGGACGCGGGCCACGAGTCGAACTCCGGGATGTACGGCTTGATATCGAGAACCGGCGTGCCATTCAGCATGTCCACGTTCTTGACGTGGATCCGGGGCGGATCGATCCGGACGAGCTCCAGGACCGAGACGCCGATCGGGTTCGGCCGACAGGGAAGGCGCGTGGCGAAGATGCCGCGCTCTCGATCGTCGAGTGGCGGCTTCACTCGAAGCCTGAACTCGCGCACCCGGTCGAAGTCGTAGAGCGCGATCACGTGCGAGAACCCATCCAGGTACGGGAGGCCATCGACCAGGCGAGGATCGAGGGTGATGACGCCCTCGATCCCCTCGACGGCGGCGTGGATCGGCATCTCGTCCTCGTGCTGCCACGGGGTGGAGAGGACCCCGATGGGGCGGTAGCTGATTCGCTCCGGGAGGAGGTCCGGTCCGTCGGGTGCGTTCGGCGTCGGTCTCTCCACCATCGGCGGTGGAACAGGCGCGGCACACGCCGGACCGCCGGTCCCGCTCAGCCTCTGCTGGAGAGCCGTGGCAGCCATGTCTCGCTGTTCCTGGCTGACCTCTCCTCTCACCCGGCCTTCGATATCGTATCGGGGTCCTCCAGCCACCAGCGCTTCCTGATACCGTCTCGTGCGTGAGACGGCCTCCAGGGCTTCTCTGATCAGCTTCCGGGAGAACTCGGGATGCAGCTGGAAGAGCACCTCATGAAGACCGGTAGCCCAGGGGCGGACCTTGTCCGGACCATCGGGAATCAGCTCCGGATGGGCCGCTGCCAGGGCCCGGAGAACCGGGGCGATCTTGTCCCAGCTCCTCCTGTGCTTCGTGGTCTCCTCGAAGATCCAGTCTATGCATGGAGGAGAGGGTGGCTCCGTGGCCGAGGGCGCCGGCGTTTCCACGCTGGGCGTCTTCGACCGGCGCTTCGGAGGAGCCTTCTTCGGCCGGGTCTTCGGTTCGGGAGCGTCTTTCTTCCTGGAGATCCTGGTAGCCATGGCCTTTCAGTGTATCAGGTCGGGAGTCCGATCTCCACGACCGGATCTCCCACATCGCCTGCCCGACGGCAGCAAGACCGTCGACGAAAGCGACGTGCCCTGGCCGCCGCGATCCTCCACTGGCTCCGCGATGCTCGACCAGCGATCAGGCGTCGGCCTGGATCCATGGTCTCGATGGGAGTGGAGGGGAGCCGGATCGAGGTCGCGCTCGGGGAGAGAGGAGGAAGAGGAGGGGATCCGGATCGAGGTCGCGCTCGGGGGCGCGACTCGGACCCGGCGAGGCACCGGGTCTTGCCGGTGCAGCTGTCTAGAATCGCCTGGCCAGCTTGGCCAGCAGCTTCGCCGCGGCCTCGCGCACCTCGTTGTTCTTGTCGTGCAGAAGCGGGATCAGCTTGTCGTAGATCTTCACCGTTCCAACATCGCCCAGCGCATGAACCGCCTGGAGCCTCACCTGGTAGTCGCCGGCCTTCAGCGCGTCCACCAGGAGCGCCACCTCCTCCGGGGGCATGTCCGGCAGCGGCCTGGTGGTCAGTCGGTCCAGCTCCTCCCGCTCCTTGGTCTTGAACCGCTCGGGCTTGTAGGTGACCAGCCGCCTGTCCACGATGAACCGCAGGGCGAACCCGTACTCCATCGCGGGGTTCAGACCGTCCACCACGACCCGGTGGTCCGTGGTCGGTTCCGCCGACACGAGCTTGAGCTGCGAGAGCTCCTCGCCGTGACCGTAGGCCACCTCCGACGGGACCGGCACGTTGGTGCGGAACGCGATCGTCGCCGTGGAGAACGTGGTCTCCACCTTGCGCCCGGAGAGGATCAGCTCCAGCGGCCTGGACCGGCTGCCGAACAGGAGCCCCAGAAGCGAGACGAGAAGCAGCGCGTTCACCGCCAGCGATGCCCGGAACAGGTGCGACCGCCTGGTCCTGCCGCTCTCCTCCGACCCGGCCTGACCGGTGGCCTCGCTCGTCGCCTTCGGCTCCTTGCCGTCGAGCCCCCGGGGCTTCAGCTCCACCGTCACGTCCCGGGACTCCGACACGGCGGTCAGATCGGCGACCAGCTGGGTCGAGCTCTGGTAGCGGTCTTTCTTGTCCCGCTGGGTGCACTTGAGGATGATCTTCTCGAGCTGCGGGCTGATCGTGGGGTTGTACCGGCTGGGCACCGGGATCCGCTCCGTGAGCCGGCGTGCCGCGGCGGAGTAGCTGTTGTCACCCTCGAACGGCACCTTCCCGGTGGTCATCTTGTACATCACGATGCCCATCTGGTAGATGTCGGATCGCTGGTCCACCTCGTGGGCCTGGAGCTGCTCCGGGGACATGTAGAGCGGCGTCCCCATCAGCGTTCCCACGGCTGTCAGGGTCGTCTCGTCCACCACCTTGGCGATCCCGAAATCCATCAGGATCGACACGCCCTCCTCGGTGACGTAGATGTTCCCCGGCTTGATGTCGCGGTGATAGATCCGGCGGGAGTGGATGTACTCCAGAGCCCTGGCCACGTCCAGTGAGATCTGGACCGATTCCTCGGCGTTGACCGACGACTTCTCGATCTCGTAGCGCTCGTGGATCAGCTCCTTCAGGGTCTTCCCGCGAAGGTACTCCATCACGTAGTAGTTGATCTTCCCCTCGGTGCCGATGTCGTAGATCTTGATCACGTTGGGGTGGTCGAGCTGGGAGATGGCCCTGGTCTCATGGCGGAACCGGGCCAGCAGGTTCTGGTCGAAGTCCTCCGGCAGGACCTTGATCGCCACCTCTTTCTTGGTGCGCTCGTCGTAGGCCTTCCACACCTTGGCCGACCCGCCGGCGCCCAGGAACTCCGTGATCCGGTACTTCCAGATGGTCTTTCCGATCACTTGCCCGGATTCACCCCTTGATGCCGGTCCCGGCGATCCCTTCGATGAACTGCCTCTGGGCCACGAAGTACATCAGGACCAGGGGGAGGATGCTGATCGTCGAGGCGGCCATGAGGAGCTCCCAGCGGGTGCCGGCCTCGTTCGTGAAGGAGGCCAGCCCCACCTGCACGGTGAAGAGCTCGGGCCGGTCCACCACGACCAGCGGCCAGATCAGGGCGTTCCACGTGGACAGGAACGAGAAGATGGCCAGCGTCACCAGCGGCGGCACCGAGAGCGGGACCAGGATCCTGTACAGGAAACCGAGCCGGCTGCAGCCGTCGATCAGCGCCGCCTCCCAGAGGTCCCGGGGGAGGGTGAGGAAGAACTGTCTCAAGAGGAAGATCCCGAACACCCCCGCTGTCCACGGGACGATGAGCGCCCAGTACGAGTTGTACCAGCCCAGCTCCTTGACGATCAGAAAGTCCGGCACCAGCAGCACCTGCTGCGGCACCATCATGAGGGCCAGCATCAGGGCGAAGAGAGCGTTCTTGGCCGGGAAGTTCATGAAGGCGAAGGCGTACGCGGCGAGAAGGCTCGTGACCAGGTTTCCCAGGGTCGTGGCGGCGGAGACGAGGAAGCTGTTCGCGAGATACTCCGTGAACGTCACTCCCTTGCCGCGGGACCAGGCCGAAGCGTAGTTCTGCCAGTGGAACCGCCGGGTGATCACGTCAGCCTGCTGCGCGACCTCTTCCTTGCCGTACATGGCGCCGGCCACGTGCCTCACCCTGAGCCCCCCGGACTGCCGGCCCAGCACCTGGACCTCGATCTCTTTCACCGTGTCGTACGAGGTCTTCAGCTTCAGGTAGGTTCTCTGGCGGGGGAGCACCACCTCCGGGTGGAGGATCTCCTTGGGGTCTTTGAGGCTGGTCAGGACCATCCACGCGAACGGGAAGCACATGAACACGGCTCCCGCGATCAGCACCAGGTGGATCGTTAGTCGCTGGACGAAGGTCATGACGTGCCTCCATCCTACTCAACCGGAGTCGCCCGGGCAAGCAGGTTGACCCCAAGACCCGGCGCCTCGCCGGGTCCGAGTCGCGCCCCCGAGCGCGACCCCAATCCGGATCCCCTCCTCTTCCCTTCCACCGAGCGCGACCTCCGACCTGATCCGCTCCTCTTCCCCTCCTCCCCCCTTCCGTGCCTCTCGATCCATCCGAAGGGTGATCCCGGGCCTGAATCGCGAGACAGGCAAAGCTCCCGGCCCGCCCTGCTCCATCGACCGGTCCGGACAAACAAAAACCCCCGCCGGCGCGGCCGCGAAGACGGGGGACTCTGGGGACGACCGGGTCTACTTGGCTCTCTCCACGTACTCGTTGGTCCGGGTGTCGACCTTGATCTTGTCGCCGATGTTGATGAACGGAGGCACCTTGACCTGGAGGCCCGTGGAGAGGGTGGCGGGCTTGTAGCTGGAGGATGCGGTGGCGCCCTTGACCTGGGGCTGCGTGTCGGTCACCTCGAGCGTCACGAACATCGGCCCTTCCACGCCGATCGCGATCCCCTCGTGGATCTGGACGGTGCACTCGTCCTCTTCCTTGATGTAGAACTTGACGTCGCCGATGAGCTCCTCGGAGACGACGAACTGCTCGTAGCTCGTGTTGTCCATGAAGTGGTAGCCGTCCGCGTCCTTGTACAGGTAGTTCATCTTCTGCTCGGTGACCTCGGCGCGGGTCAACTGGTCGGACATGCGGAACGTCTTCTTGAGAACCTGGCCGGTCTTCAGGCTCTTCATCGTCGTCTCGACCATGGCCCGCCAGTTCCCCGGGGCGATGTGCTTGAAGTCCGTGACCACGAACAGCTGGCCGTCGATCTCCAGCTTGATCCCCTTGCGGATCTCGTTTGGACCGATGATGCTCATTGTCTGTGCATCCTCCGAGTTGTCATGTGCCGCGTCGCCGGCTGGGGGACCAATCTAGCTTCGCGAGAGCGTCTCCGTCAAGGCTTTAGAGCCTGTCCGCGAACCGCTCGCATCGCGAGGCCGGGCGCGATGAAGACTGGCAAGGAAGAGGCGCGAGAGCACCGGAGGCATACTCCGCTGGTAGCCCCCAGGCGGCATCGAAGTGAAGCTGGAGGTGGGGGCCGCGGCAGCGGCAGGTTCCGGTACAGGCTCTCGGGCCCGGCCGCATGGTAAGCTCTGTCAGGGCCCGACGGCCTCCGGGAAACCGAGACCGATTGACCCGTCCCGGGCCCGGTGTGTCAAAGGGCCACGTCTCCGGAGCGACGGATGGTCGGCGCCCGGACGGCGCCGGGAGCGGTTCCCCGCGGATCGGTCCACATGTCCGCACCCTGGCATCGGTCTTGATTGGAGATCGGGCATCATGGAATCGCCTCACGAACCCCCCATCGAGAGCCCCGATCCGGCCACCCTCCCCAAGGGCTGGGACCGCACGGTCTACAACCTCTTCTACCGCGTCCTCGGCAACCGCAAGCTGGCCAAGCGGCTGACCCGGAAGCTGGCCGACGTCGGCCCTTGCGCGGCCAGGCCGATCACGCTCCAGGCCCGGGAGCTGGCCCGGATGGAGCTGCCGCCGGAGGAGTTCGATCGGACCCTGTTCGCCCGGGGCCGAGATATCCTCTCCCAGCCGCCGGACCCGGAGGATCTGCCGCGGCTGGGAGCCGGGTTCGACTCGACCATGCTGGAGAAGGAGCTCAAGGACGTGCTGCCCGCGGGCCACCGCGTGGTCATAGAGCTGCTGTTCGTGGACAGGCGCCCGCTCGCCGAGGTGTCGGAGCTGTTCGGCGTGCAACCGGACTTTCTGGTCACCTGCCTGGCCCAGCTGATCGACCTCCTGTCGAGCGTGACCGAGATCGTCCACGAGCCCGAGAAGCCCGAGTGGCCCAAGGGGCAGGGGTGGGCCGCGCCCCAGGATGCAGCGGCCCGCGAGGCGCCTCCTCGGCCCACGTGCCCCCATCCTCTGACCACGATACGCAGCCGGATCCAGCGCTGGCTCGCCCGGGCCAGCCAGCCTTCGGCCACTCGTGACGCGGAGTCGGCCTGCCCGGCCTGCAGGGATGTCGTGAACCTGGTGGACGATGTCCTGGAGCTCTTCGCCCGGGATTCCCGGATCCTCTCGCTCTCCGACGATCGCATGATCAAGAGGGCCATGGAAGGGCCCCGGGTCAAGCTGCCGGAGACGCCGCCAGTCTATCCCGCCTCGGGCCCCCAGATGCCCGTGGACCATCCGAAGACCACCGCCGAAGAGGGCGTATCGCCGCCGCTTCCGACGCCGAACACCGCCGCGTGGAAGCTCACCGGCGCCGTGATCGCCGTGGTCATCTTCTACGCTGCCTACTCGGCGTTCTCCGTGCCGACCACCGGTGGGGACACCGACCAGGCCGGGTTTCACAAGGGGCTGAAGGCGCTCAAGAAGGACTCCCTGGGCACCTACTCCGATCTCACCAGCCCGGCCCGGGAGCTCGTTTCCCACACGACGCTCACCGCCGGCCCCCGATCGCCGCTCTACCTGACCTACCACACCGGCATCCAGGTGGAGCTCTCGCCGTCGTCCTCGGCGACCGTGCAGGCGAACCGGGTCCGGCTCAACCGGGGACGGCTCCGCCTCAAGACCCAGGACGGGGCCCAGGCCGGGTTCTTCATCACGGTGGGCGATCTGGTGGCGCGGATCAAGGAGGGCGAGGTGTTCGCCGCCATGACCGACGGCTCCCCGGTCCGGTTCTCCCTGAAGACCGGGATCCTGGACGTGAAGGACGCCAAGAACCGCCGGTACCGGCTGGAACCGTCCAACGTGATGAAGGTAGCCTCCACCGGAAACGGCGCCTACACCGTCGAGGAGACCACGGCGGAGGATCTGGCGGACGCCCAGACCAAGGACCGGGAGGCCGCCACCACCGGTCCGACCCCCGACGGGCTGCCGAGCGCCCAGTGAGCCCGGAGGGCGAACCGGGGCGGAATGAGCGGAGCGAAGGGCCCCCCATGTGAAACGATCCCGCCCGGCGCGGCCGCGGAGCGTGCGACGCGGTGAGAGCGTCAAGATTGGGGCTGGACAACCGTCTTCGTCCAGTTCATTATTTTGCCCCTGGTTGCCCATGTGCCAGGGAGGAGCTCTCCGTTGAGGCCGTCAATCGATCTCTCCAGTGCGTCTCGAAGGTCCCTGGTTCTGGTCCTGGTGCTGGCGGTGCTGGTGGTGCCATCGCTCGCCGGACCCAGCGCCGAAGAACTCCTGGGCGACGTGGCGGACGCGGCGGCCCAGCAGTGGATCCGTCAGCTCAGGCAGCAGTACCTCGAGGACTTCGGGGTTCCCCCGGGCCAGCCCGACCCGGCGAGCGATGGCAAGTGCGAACCGCCAGGCCCGCTACCCACGCTCCCGCTGCCGTCGCTGGAGCCGGTCCACGGCAACCGGGTGGAGCCGATCTACGGCATCCGTCCTCACGTGGAGCGACTCAAGCAAGACATCAGGCAGGCGAAGAACCGCATCTACTGCGACCTCTACATCCTGGGCGGGCGGATCGGAGCCGAGGTCGCCGTGGAGCTGGTCCGTCGACACCGTGAGGGGCTCGACGTCCGGGTGATCATCGACCGGCACCTGGGCACCCTGAGGGTGCTCAGACAGGAGATCCGGGCGGTCAAGAAGATCTTCGACCACGCCAAGGTGCCTCTCAGGATCGCGGCTCTGCGCAACGGCGGGACCATCCTCCACCGGTACACCGAGGACCACAACAAGCTCGTGGTCATCGACGGTCGGATCACCTACACCGGTGGCACCAACGTGACCGATCACTTCTTCAAGTATTTCGACCTCCAGGTCCGGGTAGAGGGTCCGGTGGCGGCACTGGTGGAGCAGCAGTTCCTCTACGACTGGGAGCTGGCGGGCATGAGCTCGTTCTCCCAACCCCCGGATCTGATGAGCACCGCTTCGGGCCTCCTGGAGAACCAGTCCGCCGAGGGGTTGTCGACGATCCGGCTCGTCGGCACCGGCGTGGGGCGGCAGACCTTCTACGGCGCCCTGCTGAACGCCATCCGCTCGGCCCGGTCGAGCATCTCGGTCCAGGTGCACCAGCTGAACGAGGACACGGTTCTCGACGAGCTCATCCGGGCGAAGAACCGCGGGGTGAACGTGCGGGCGCTCCTGGACCCGACCAACGTCGACAACCTGATCCCGCTGATCCACTCCGGCCCGCGGGTCCTGTTCAACGCCCACGCCGTGGTGCGCCTGGGAGAGGCGTCGGTGCCGGTCCGGTTCGTGAGCCTGGACGACGGGTACGACGCCTACCACATGAAGCTGGGCGTGTTCGATCGCAAGGTCCTGCTGGTCGGCTCGGCCAACTGGGATTACCTCGGCCCTCACTCGGCCACGGAGACTGTCCTCGAGATCGCCGGCGGAGACTGCGTGCGGGAGGTGGCGGACCGGTTCGACACGGCCTGGGACAACCACTCGACGACGCCGGCCGTGGGCTACTTCAGCCGGCTGCTGAACTACTTGATGCGCCTCTACTACTGATCAGAGCTGGGGAGGCGTTCGACTCGGGTTCCTCGGGGCCCTCTCCACCTCCCTCTCTCCCCCGAGCGCGACTTCGAATGAACCCCCTCCACGTCCTTGGTGACTCTGCAGCCAGGCCGAGGCCTGATCACAGGCCCGACTCCGCGCAACAGGTGGGGGATCCTGGCCGCCGGGGTATCGCGCCCACCCCGGGACCGTGCTGGACGCACGGCACCCGACCGCTCCGGTCTGCCGACCGCCGGATCCCGGCCCGAACCGCTGGGCAACGGGACAGCAAGAACCACCGCCCGCGAGCGGTGGTTCAGCGGTGAACCCGCGAGACTGCGGCGAGGCCTACCGGCCAGCCACCGGTCCCATCAGCAGGGTGGGCGGCGGGGTGGCGCCGGCGGTCACGGAGAAGTTCGAAAGCCTCGGACAGCGGGCGAGCTTTCCGTCCTTGTCCTTGAGGCCGAAGAAGTACTCCACCGGCTGGCCATCGGCGCCGGCCAGGGCCAGCTCGGCCGTGAACTGGTCCGGGTTGGCCGGGTCGGGCGTCATGACGGTCTCCTGGGCGGTGGCGCCGGAGACCACGATGAGCTTGACCTCCACGGGCTGGAAGTCCGGGTGGTGGGCCCGGTCGAATGTGGCTCCGATCGGGAGCGGACCCGCCGCTGCGCCGGCCGGCGGCGTGTGGGTCAGCACCGGGAACACCTCGGCGGCGTTCTCGAGCAGGTACTGAGCCGCCTTCACGTTCTTGCTGCAGATCTCCGGGATCTCCGACTCCGCCGGGATGAAGCTCTGGGCCAGCTCGTAGGTGAACGAGCACGCCCCATGGGTTCCGTAGAGGTAGTCGTCGGTGTCGCCGGAGGAGGGGTACAGCTCCGACGACTGGATCGGGCTGTAGCCGTTGAGCCCCGCCATTCCCTGGGCGAGCTTCGAGAACACCTCCTTGTCCGGAGAGGTGTCGTAGGTGTACGACCACGGGTGCATCACCTTGTCGCCGTAGCTGTGGTACGAGATCGACGCGGTGAGGTGATGGGCGACGGCGAACTCCCCGACGTTCCTGGTCTCCGGTTCGGACATCGCTTCGGTGCCCCGGTACACGTCCGACCCGGGGTAGCCGGAGTCGCCGGCGGTGCCCCACTTGTACCCGTAGTTGCGGTTCGGGTCGACGCCGTACGAGCCGTCGGCGTTCTTCCGGCGATTCTTCCTCCAGTACTTGGACTGGGTCTGGCTGTAGTTCAGGCCGTCCGGGTTCACGGCCGGGAGGATCCAGATCTCCCGGGCGTCCACCAGGCTCTTCACCGCCGGGTCGGTGGCGTACCCCTCGCACAGCCACTTGCCGATCGCCAGCGGCACCTCCACGGAGATCCACTCGCGGGCGTGGTGGGCGCCCATGAACAGGAACACCGGCCTGCCCCAGGGGGCCGCGTCCGGGCCTGTGATCCTCAGGGCCAGCGTGTCGCGACCTTCGACGGTCTTGCCGATCGAGTGGACCGAAGCGATCTGGGGGAACCGGCCGGCCAGCCCGTTCAGCTCGTCCTTGATCTCCGGGAGGTTGTGGTACGCTCCCAGGTCGGGCTGGGCGGCGAACCGTGAGAACAGGTCGTCAGCGTCCTCCACCATCACCTCTGCCCCCGGGTACCGGGCCGCGGCGCGGGCGACCTTGGTCTGCAGCTTGCCCTCCTGCGGGATGGCGACGGTGATGCTGTCCTTCCGGACCTCGATCACCTCGACTCCCCACTTGACGATCTGGGCCCGCTCCGCGGCCGTCGCCGCCGGGATCTTCACGATGCGGGGCCCCTTGGCCCAGGCGCTTTCGATCGACACCATCAGGGTCAGCAGTGCCACGCATCCCATGCCCAAGCGGATCATATCGGGCCTCGCTAACGGTCGGGACTGGAGTCGTTGGTGCCCCCCGTTCCTGAGGGTATAAGAATAGGAATCGGTGCGAGGAGTGTAAAGCCCGGAATTAGTTGGCCCTGGCGTCCCGCAGCCAGTCCCTCTCGAACAGCTCGAATCGCATCCCGATCGCCTCCTCGAACGCCTCGCCGAAGGGTCTCTGGGCGCCCAGATGGCCCAGCAGCCGGTTCACCTTGGTGTACCCGTGGTACTTCACCAGATGCCGGACCGCGGAGAAGGCGTGGGCATAGGCCAGGCTGGCCGCCTGAGGCCCCTTCTCCCAGGGGCCCTGGCCGGCCAGATCGGCCAGCGGGATCGCGGCCTGGGTGCTCAGGTGGGTCGAGAGGAGCTTCTCGTACCCGGCGTTGGCCGGGTTCTGATCCAGGCACATGGCCAGGCCCTCGCTGAGCCACGCCGGGATGTTGCCGCCGGTCTTCAGATCCACCAGGTTGTGGGTCAGTTCGTGGTAGATCGTGTCGCGGAACTGCGAGGCCGTGGCGCCCGGGTCGAACCGTATGCGGATCTGGTTCTTCGCGTAGGTGGCTCTCGACCAGGAGAGCTTCTGCTTCTGATACTCCTCCGCGGAGATCAGCAGCACCTGGGTGGGGCGGCTCGGGTTGGGAAAGACCGCGAGCCGCCGGCCCAGGTCCAGGTAGGCCTGTCGGAACAGGGCGAACAGCTTGGCCATCTCCACCAGCGGAACGCCGGAGCCCACCTCGAACGAGAACGCACCCCTGGACTTGCGGGAGAGCAGCTTGAACAGCGCCTGCTCCCACTCGGGCCGGGTGAGCAGATCCGGGGTCGCTTCCCAGAGCGCGATGGCGCCCTGATCGTCGTTGCCGAGCGCCCTGAGAAAGCCGGCGTTGAACCGCACCTCCGGGTGGGAGGGCCAGGTGACCAGCATGCCCTCGGCCTCGGCTGAACCCTGGCGGAGCGCCGCCGGGTCGTCGAACGCCTGGAGCGTGTACGCCTTGACCAGGCCCAGCCTGAACGCCAGCTGGTCGTCGGTGGTCAGCGACATGGGGGAGACGGCCAGAAACGTGACCGCCGCGGCCCCCGGATCCCCGGCGAACAGCTCCGCGTCCCCCAGGAGCCGGGCGGCAAACGGGTTCGTCCGGCCGAGCGTCCTCCCGGCGCCCCGGGCGTTGTCCAGGACCGCCTCGGTCTGTCCTTCGGCCCGGCCGGCCTGGTCCACCAGACTGTAAGCGTGCAGCAGGTCGCGCCGGAGCGAGTCGCCCTCGGCCTTGGTGGTCCACGCCTCTTCCAGGAGCCGGACCGCCCGTTGATAGCGCTTGAGGGAGGGCTCGCCTTCGATCGCGGCGTCCTCCTCGGGGGTCGTGTCGATCCGGTAGAGCAGCTTGCGGGCCTCACGGACCGGATCGGCGCCGGCCGGACCGGCGATCGTGAGAATCGACGCCAGGGCCAGCAGCAGGAGCCCGGACTGAGCCACCCGCGACCGCGCCATCGCAGTGAGGCAGGAACGGAGGGGCCCGCAGGGGAAGGGGCGCGGGAGTCCGAGGGAGATCGCCACAAAAGAAAACTATTTTCTGGCGGCCTGGCGACCTGCCGTCCCGGCAGGCCCATGGCTTTGCGTCCTACCCTCGCGGGCAGTTTGCCGTGGGCAGAAAATAGTCGATGTTACCGAACTGCGAGAAGGTTAGATGGGAAAATCACAAAGACCCTTCACTTGAAGTCTAAGGAGCGACCCACGAGGTGACAAGCCCCCATCTCCTGCGCTAACAGGGCATGGTGGTGCGGCTCTCGATGCCGCATGTCGAGGTGATGCCATGACAGCGTTGCAGGTGGTGGCGATGGCCCTTTTCTTCGGGCTGGCAGGTCGGGTGCTGGCCCACGACGAGCCGTTGATACCGATGCCGGCGGACATCCCACCCCACCACGCCCGGACGATCGTCGGGGAGCGTCACCACGACATCAGCAACAAGCCGGAGCTCGTTCACCACTGGAGCGATCACTACATCTCGTACGGCCATCACAACTACGACCTCACCGGCGATCCCTCGATGCGCAACCGCTACCCCTACGAGAAGAGGCGGTACCGCGGCATGGGCCAGGGAGAGGACGAGCGGTTCCTCATATGCATGAAAGCGTTCGACCAGATCCCGGAGCGGTGCCTGGCGGGCCAGACCCGTCCGAGCTGGGCCGTCATATACAAGAGGAAGCGCCGGTAGAGACCCACCCCCAGCGGTCAGCGGGTCTGGACCGCGTGGCACCGGGCCCCGGGCAGCCTCCGTGAACGGACCGGGGCCGACGTCGGGCCGGATCGGAGTCGCGCACCCGAGCACGACCTCGATCGGGTCTCCTCGCCCCCGCGGGCAGACCGGATGGTCCGGATGGTACGTTGATCACGTGGATGACCGCCTCGGCCCGTACCTGATCCTCGAGCTCCTCGGAGAAGGTGGCATGGGCAGCGTCTTTCGCGCCCGGCATCTGCCGCTGGATCGCCAGGTGGCGCTGAAGGTGCTGCATCCGAACGCGGCTCTCGACCTGGGCGCCCTGAGGCGGTTTCGTCGCGAGATGCGGGTGGCCGCCGACCTGTGCCATCCCAACCTGGTCAAGGTGCTGGACGGGGGCGACGTGGAGGGCACTCCCTACATCGCCATGGAGCTCGTCGAGGGAACGACGCTCCAGTCGGTCATCCGCAGGTCGGCGCCGCTGCCCTGGGCCGTCGCACTCTCCATCGGCTCGTGTATCGCAGACGGGCTCGTCCACCTTCACGACAGGGAGATTCTCCACCGCGACATCAAGCCGTCGAACATCCTGATCTCCCGGGGTTGCGACGTGAAGCTGGCCGACTTCGGCCTGGCCCGAGTCGTCTCCAGCACCGTGCTCACGGAGGACGGAAGCATCCTCGGCACGGTCCAGTTCCTGGCGCCGGAGGTGCTCGTGGGCGACCGGGCCACCCCGGCGTCGGACCTCTGGGCGGTGGGGTGCGTCCTCTACCTGATGCTCACCGCCAGGATGCACGTCCAGGCCACCAGCGTGGCCGGCTGGTCCAGGGCGATCCTGAATGATCCGATCCCCGCGCCGGCCCAGATCGTCCGCCGGGTTCCCGCACCGGTCTCCCAGCTCGTGCTGTCGCTGGTGGCTCGCCGCCCCGAGGACCGGCCCTCGAGCGCCCTGGAGCTGAAGAAGGGGATCGACGAGCTCCTGGCGCGCATGGGGAGAACCTCCTGGGAGCTGGTTCTGACGCCCGGGACGCTGGACCGGGTGGTACCGGTGGACGAACCACGGCACCGCCCCGAGGGCGACCAGGCTCCGGAGTCGCCGCCGACGCCGATTCTGCCGCCGGTCTCACCGGCCGCCGCGGCCCACGGGGCCGCCATCCCCGGCGAGGGACCGTCGAGAGTCCGACGCGGAGCCGTGGCCGCGATCGGCGCTGTTGCAGGCGTGATCCTCGTCGTATCCGCTCTCTGGCCTGGCGGCCAAGGCCCGGCACAGCCCGGCTTGCCGGTCGCTCCGGTACCGGTCGGGGCGACGGCGCCGCCCTCTGCCGCGGATCGGCCTTGCCCGATCTCCTCATCGGTCTTTCACCGGTGGTGTCTGTTCACCGGCTACCTGCCCCGGTTGCGGGCCGGGGGACGCCTGGCCAGGGAGGCCGTCGACGAGCTTCACCGGAAGGCGCCGTTCGATCTGGGCACGGCGCGGGACGGCTGGATCTTCTGGCTGGAACTGGGGCGGTGGATGGCGTCGTCCCACCGGTCGCCGGATCCGCCGGTGATGCCGAATGCCCAGGAGGGGCCGCTGCCCATGCTGGAGGAGCTCCTGGCGTTCGGGTACCTCGACAAGCTCGACAAGCTCGATTCGGCCCAGCGGGTCTCCAGCGCCCTGCTGAGGACCGGTCAGCGGCCCGACGACGGGCGTTGCTGGCTCGCCCTCGGCTTCGTGCTCGAGATGGAGCGGTGCGACCCGGAGGCGCTGGAAGCCTACCGACTGGCCCTGGACCGCCTCTCCGGTACCAGCCTTGAGAACGCCCGTCGCTACCTCTGGACCGGACTGATCCGAGCGTTGATGACGGTCCAGGGGAGGAGCCTCGAGAAGGAGTGGGGGCGGTGGGCCTGCCAGGTGCCAGGCCTGGCCAGACCGTGGGAAACGCTGGGCAACGTCCTCCAGGACGCACAGCCCGAGCGCTACGAGAGGCTCCTCAGGGACGGCGTGGGACGGCCCGACTGCTCGGAACAGGCGTGGACCTTCCTCGGCACCTTCTTGCAGCAGGTCCGGAAAGACGACGTCGGTGCCCGGGACGCCTGGGTGGAGGGGCTGAAGCGGAACCCGGGCTCGGTGAGGCTGATGGAGTGCCTGGTCGAGCACAACCTGACCCGCGGTCTCGTGGCCGAATGCGCCGGCTACCTGGAGGTGCTGCCCCAGGTTCACTGGACCCGCGTGGCGATCGCCCACCTGACCGAGCCTCTGGAGCCGATCTGCAAACACCCGCCCGTGAAGTTCCCTACCCACGGACACGGGCGCTCGCTTCTGATGCGGGAGGTGTACCGGCTGCTCGACACCGGCGCGGCCAGGGACGCGCTGGCCAGGATCGAGGCGTTGACCGCCTCGAGGAGCTGGGTCGAGACCACCTGGCCCACGGTCGCTCTGGATCTGCTCGCCCTCGGGGTCGACCGGCCCGACGTGGTGGACCGGTGTCGCCAGCTCCTGCTGGGGCCGCCGCTGCAACCCGCAGCGTGGGTCGCCGCCGCAGGCTCGCTCAGGACCCCCGGCGGGGCGCCCTGGATGTCCCGCTGGCTTGCCGAAGCGGCGCTGCGGTCGCCGGAGGCGTGGGCGCCGCATCTGGGCAGGGCGCTCTGGCTGAGCCGGCAGCGTCGGTGCGCGGAGTCGCTGGCGGCTCTGGCCCGGGCCAGGCAGCGGGCCCTCCCGGAGGGGGCGTACGCCGGGGAGGTGTGCGAGATCATGTCTCGCCCACTCTGGATCCTCGCCACGGGCGGGTCTGTCGAACCTGGCTGCGAGCGGGTCGTGCGGTCCGCCCCCGGACCCCGGCACGATCCCCGGGTCGTGGAGCTGTGGACACACCTCGAGGCCGGAAGGCTCGACAGGGCGCTCGACACGGCCCGGGCCGGCCACGATGCCCAGCCCCGGAGAGAGATCTGGGGTCGAAGCCTGGTCTGGCTCACCAGGGCAAGAGGCGATCCGGACGGGGCGAGGCTCTGGATCCGGCGTCTCCGGGCGGGGCTTCGCTTCCGCATGGAGTCCCTGGGGTTCGACCGTGATCTGGCGCTGATGGAGAGAGAGCTGGAGACCCCCTCGACGGTCCGCCGCACCGGGCGATGAACCGGCCGCACCGCCGGGAGCTTCTGGCCAGGAGACCCCGGCTTCGGTATGCTCTGGTCTGTCACGCCCGGATGCCCGGGCGCGAGGCAGAGAGGTGCACCCATGCTCCGGATCGTCATCGTCGTCGTTCTGGCCGCTCTCATCGGCGGGGTCATCGGATACCAGTGTGAACGGCGTGGCCCGGCCGGCGGGCCGGCCTCGAGCTCCCCTCCGGTATCGGCGTCGATACCGGTCCCGGAGCCCTCGGCAGCGGACGAGGCGTCGGCGTCGAGGTACGAGCAGGCGTTTCTGGAAGGGCTCAACCTGGCGGCCGCGCAGAGGTACCCGGAGGCACTGAGCGCGTTCCGGCGAGCGCGGACGTTCCGGAACACCACGGAGGTCAAGCGCGAGATCGAGACGATCGAGCTGGTGATGGCCCAGCAGCAGGTGGCCCACAAGACCGTGGAGAACGTCCAGTCCGTGCTGGCCAGGGGCCAGACCACCGACGCGGCTCGCCTGGCGACGGCGACTCTCGAGCGGTTCGGCGACTCCGCAGCCGGGCCGGAGGTCGTGTCGTTGAAACGACGGGCAGACGCCCTGGTGGCGGCCCAGATCAGCGACGTGGCGAGACGGGTCAGGCACTTCAAGGAGGAGGGGGAGCGGGAGCTCTCCCGGGGCAACAAGCGCAGCGCCCTGCTGGCGTTCGAGCAGGCGCTGACCGCCCGGCCGGACAACGCGCTCCAGGCCCGGCACGACGCCCTCCGGTCCCAGATCTCGACCTACGACTGGCAGCGGCAGCGGGCCGCCGCCCTTCGTCGGGAGCCCGGCGGTCTCGACGAGGCGCTGTCGTGCCTGGAGGAGGCCCGGAAGGCCTGGGACACCGGCACGGTTCGACGGGAGCTTGCCCAGCTCAGGCAGGCTCTGCTGAGGCGACCGGAGCGGGTCGGCGTGATGGAGTTCACGGTCCGGGGCGAGGTCGGCATCCCGGAGGCCGGCCGCAGGGTGGCGGACGTGCTGGCTCCCCATCTGGCCCCTCGATTCGAGCCGGTGGGCCGGACCGCTCTGGAGCAGGCGCTCCGGAAGCTGGGGGTCACCGCGGGCAAGGCCGGCCAGCAGGACGGCCGGGGCCAGGCGCAGCTCGGCCGGCTGGCGGGAGTGCGGTGGCTCGTTCTCGGGGAGATCTCGCGCCACGGCGGCCTCGTGGTCCACGCGGAGCGTGTCGAGGCGGCCACGGGTCTCGTGGCCCGGACCGCTCGCCTGGCGGTCCGCTCCGCCGCGGAGCTGGACCGACGGCTGCCGGAGCTCGCCAGCGAGCTCACCCGGACGCCCGAGGAGCGGACGGACCGGCCCGGGGACGGAACCGATCAGGAGCCCGCCGTGGTCGCCATGCCGGATCAGGAGGCGGACCGGCCGCTGCCTCCGCCGCCGGCGGAGCCGTCCGTCGCGGCCGAGGAGGAGCCGGTGGTGCTGAGCTCCCGGCGGATCCCGGCCACCGGCGGTCTGGGTCCCGGGATGATCGCAGAGCTTCTGAAGCAGGGCCATCCGCTCCGGTCGGAACAGCCCGCGACCCGGGAGGAGCGATCGCTCCGAAAGCGGGTCATCAGGGCGCTGGTCGACGCTGGCGACAGGCTGTTCGCCGCCGGCCAGTTCCGCCAGGCCTCCACGTACTACGATCGGGCGCTGAACATCTCTCCCCAGGACCGGGCGATCCGGGAGCGACTCGGACGGGTGCGGCTCCGCGTCGCATCCGGCCCGGATCATGGCCGCGATCGGGTGGCCGTGCTGCCGTTCATCGTGGCGGTCGACAGGACTCGCGACCCGGACCGGCTGTCCGGCTGGCTGCCCGATCGCCTGGTCCCCCACCTTCGACGCCACCTGGACGTGGTCGACCGGTTCGAGACGGTCTGGTGGCTCCAGCGACTCGGTCTGACCGTGGACCTCGTGGCCCGGGAAGCCCGGGCCCGCCGCTGGCTCGCCAGGGCGCTGGACGTGCGGTATCTCCTCTTTGGCGCTGTGCGTCAAACCGGGAGCCTCGACGTGACGCTCCACCTGTTCGACGTGGAGCTCGAGGCGCTGGCCGGCGAGGGCCGGGTCCATGTGCGTCACGTCCGGGACCTGGCGCACCGGCTGGGAGAGCTCGTGAGGCTGACCCTGGCGCAGGGGGCCGGCCAGGCCCGCGACGCCGAGCGGGACAGCCTCTACGAGCAGTGGATCGGCGAAGCGTTGCAGCTTCTGCTCGCGAGGGAGTTCCGTCGCGCCCTGGACGCCATCGATCGGGCCCGGGCGATCCGTCCTGACTCCGAGGAGGTGGAGCCGCTCCTGGCCCAGGCGCGGGAGCTGGAGCGACGGGCCGCCCTGGAGTCGATCGCGGGGGGAGGCGGGGGAGAGAGCGACGATCCGAGATCGACCCTGGAGCAGGACCGCCGGCTGGCAGAGGAGGCCGAGCGGGCCCGGCTCGAGGCGGAGCGGGATTTCGTCCGACAGTCGTTCCATGCCCGGGCGCGTCACGAGGCCCACCAGCGCTGGGCGTACCAGCATCTGGTCCAGCAGGGTCGAGCGTGTCTGCGTGAGCGGCAGTTCGATCTGGCCCGTCAGAACTTCGAGAGCGCCATGGCGATCCGGATGACGCCGGAGCTGTACAGCCTGATGGCCCAGGCCAGGGCCCAGGTCGTGGAGGACGAAAGGCGACGGCACGCGGAGCGATCGCGGCATCGCCAGACCGAGCTGGCGCGGGAGCGAGCCGCTGTCGAGGGGGAGCGTCGGCGTCGCGACGACGCAGAGCGAACGCACCGGGCGGCCCGGGAGGCGAGGGATCTGGCGGAGTACCGCCGGGCGCTGGAGCAGGCGGCGAGACTCGGCCAGGCGCGGCAGTTCGATGAGGCGCTGGCGCTGCTGGCCACGGCCCGGCGGATCAAGCCGGGCGAAGAGGTGGACCGCCTGATCGAACGGGTCATGGCCGAGCAGGCTCTGGCCGCAGCGGGGCCCGGGCAGGGCAAGGTCGAGCTGGAGCGGAAGCTCGCCGAGGAGGCGAGAGCCCGGGCAGAGCTTCAGGCCAGGGAGAAGCAGCGGAGGGAGACGTACCGGCGAAACCTCTTGGATGGCCAGAGGCTGCTGGCCCAGAAGCGGTACGACGAGGCGGCGAAGGCGTATCATGAGGCTCTGCGGCTGTTCGGCACCGACGAGGCGATGAACGGCGTCCGGCAGGTGGAGGAGGCGCGGGCCCGGGACCTGGCAGCCCGGGCCGCGGACGAGCGTCGCCGAGACGAGGAGGCGAAGCGGGCCCAGGAGGTTCGACGGCTGGTCGCCGCCGGTCGAGCCGCCATGGACCAGGGTCGCCACGATGACGCGGTGCGCGCCTTCGAGGCTGCGAGCGTTCTGGCCCCGGACGATCCCGAGGTCAAGGCCGGGCTGGCCGCGGCGCTCCAGGCGAAAGCCAGGGCGGCTTCGCCCACACCGACGCCGAGTGCGCCGGCGACACCCGAGCCACCGCCACCCACACCGACGCCGAGCGCGCCGGCGACACCCGAGCCGCTGCCGTCCCTGCTGACCTCTCCGATCCCGGCGGCTCCTCGGCCGGAGTCCGGTGCCGAGGCGGAGGCGGCCCGCAAGGCCGAGGAGGAGAAGCGCCGACAGGAGCAGGAGGCGGCTCGCAAGGCCGAGGAGGAGAAGCACCGACAGGAGCAGGA
>JACQZM010000499.1 GCA_016213885.1 Candidatus Rifleibacteriota bacterium
GGGCCAGCGGTCGGCTGTTCGGCCTGGTCCATCTCCTGTCGAAGGCCGCCGCCGAGTTCGCCGCCATCGTGAGCGACCGGGAGCTGCCCACGGTGCTGGTCACCGGGGAGATGTACGTCAGGTGCGACGAGTTCTCCAACGACTTCACCATCCGGAAGCTCGAGGAGCGCGGCATCAGGACCCGGCTGTCGCCGTTCAACGAGTGGCTGGAGTACGTGGACCGATGGAACGTCGAGGAGGGTCGGCGGGGCGGGTTCGGCGCCCAGATCTCCTCGGCGATCCAGCGGCGGATCCAGCGACTCACCTACCAGGCCGTGCAGAAGCGGCTCGGCTGGCCCGCCAGGACCACGGTCAAGGAGTCCGTGGCCGCCGCGGCGCCGTACATCCGCCGGGCTCTGGGGGGAGAGGCGGTGCTCACCCTGGGGGGCGCGGTCCACGAGTGGCGGGAGGGCGTCATCGACGGCGTGGTCAGCATCGGCCCGCTGGAGTGCATGCCGAACAAGATCGCGGAGTCGCAGTTCTTCCACGTGGCCGGGCAAGAGGGCCTGCTCTCCCTGACCCTCCCCCTGAACGGCGATCCGATCGACCCGGAGGTGCTGGACACGTTCGCCTTCGAGGTCCACGCCCGCTGCCGGGCCCGGCAAGCCGCGGCCGCCGTGGGCCAGCAGACCGGCAAGCTCCACGGCGTCTGACCGGGGCCGGGAAGCCTGGGTCGAGCAGGGCGGTGCCAGCGCCGGGGAGGCCGCGGCGGGCACCGGTCGGGATCCGCATGCCCGGGGAGTCGGTGCGAGGGGAAGAGGAAGGGACCCGGTCGCAGGCACGCCCGGGCGGTCAACTCGCAGGTGCATCCAGCCGGCCCCTGGAGTATCCTCTTGCAGAGACGGGGCCACGTCCCGGGAGGTCTCCTCGATCGATGAACGTCAGGCGAACCGCCGCGGGGCGCCGGGGACCGACGCCCTCTCCGGCCCGGCGTCTTCCCATCCTGGCAGCGCTGGGCGTCGCCGTCGTGCTGGCATCGGGCTGCGGCGCGAGCCGGCCCGACGACGCCTCGTGGATCGAGGCCGAGCGGAGCGGCTCCGATCCGTCGAGGCTCAGGCTCGTCCGGGTGTTCGAACGTGACGGAGCTCGCCACGAGCTGACCGGGAGCTTCCACTCGGCATGGGACCCGGACGTCTCGCCGGACGCGCGCCGGGTCCTCTTCGCGGGCGTGCGGTCCGCGGGAGGTCTCCAGGGGATCCACGAGATCGAGCTGGCCACCGGCAGGGTCCGGACGCGGATCGAGGTCCAGGGGCGCCTGCACTCGCCCCGTCACGCGGCGGACGGCACCATCGTCTTCCTCTGGAACACCACGGGCAAGCTCCCGGATCGCAGGGCTGGCGTGCTCCACGCCCTGAGGCCCCGGAGCGCGAAGCCCCAGCGGATCACCTTCCACTCCCGGCTCGACCTGGCCCCCGCCATCGCGCCGGACGGGCGGGTGGTCTTCGGGATCGACGGCCAGGACGGTCTGGTCGCGGTCAACTGGGACGGCACCGAGATCTGGTCGTACAACGAGCCGGCCGGCCCCGACGGCTCCCGGCCCCCGACGCCGCTCGAACCGGTGTCGTGGCTCGAGGACGGAATGGTCCTGCTGGCCCGGTCGCAGGGCACCGACGCTCTGTTCCGGATCCCGGCTAGCAACCGGTACTACCAGACCCTGCCGGCCCGCCCGGGCGATCCGGTCTCCACGAAGGTCGCCGTGGCCGTCAGGGCCGAGCCGTTCCTCCAGCCCACGCTCGTCGAGCCGCAGAAGCCTCACGGTGAGATCTTCTGCATCGACGCTCTCGAGGGGCGAGCGGCGCCGCCGGCCCCGACCTCGCCCCGGGACTGGCCGCGGATCAGAATCCACGTGTTCACCCCCGCGTCGGCCACGGCGATCGACGGCTCCGAACGGGCCGCGACCCGGGAGGTGCCGCTGGCTCCGGACGGGTCGTTCTTCGCCTGGGTGCCGGCCGATCGAGGCCTGCGATTCGAGCTGGTGTCGCGGGGCCGGGTCCTCAAGACGATGCACAGTACGGCGTGGGTCCGGCCGGGCGAGAAGAGGGGCTGTCTGGGATGCCACGAGCGCCACGGCGTGGCTCCCCCGAACCGCGTTCCGCTCGCTCTGGATGCGCCGCCGGTGAAGGTGCTGCAGTGAAAGCCAGGAGGCTCGTCCGCGATCTCGCCCTGGTGATGGTGTTCGTCCCGTTCGCCGTGGTGGCGCTGGCGCCGGTCCGGTGGGGCTGCCAGGGCCACCCGCTCTGGTTCGTGGACCCTTTCGCGGTGGTGGTCATGCTCGTCGGCGGGGTGGTCCCGCCGGTCGTCGCGGTCTTCGGGGCGGTGTTCATGCTGACGCTGTGCCGCCTGTCGCCGCTGTACTTCTGCACCCACTTCTGTCCGCTGGGAGCGCTGCAGCGGCTGCTGCTGGTCCGCCGGCTGGGCCTGGCCTCCGCCGGTCTCGCCAGGAAGCTGCCCCGGCTCGGCCGGGTGGTGCTCGTCGGTGCCCTGCTGGCCGGCGCCTTCGGCCTGGTCTCCCCGGCTCTCGTGGACCCGCTGGTCCTCACGACGAGGGGGGTCCAGTACGTGGCCGGCGTCGCCCTGGGTGGCCTCGAGCAGGTGCCGCTCGCGCCGGCCGTGCCGTTCCTGCTGGTCGTTCTGACGGCGATCTTCCTCCACACGCCGTGGTGCCGCTGTGCGTGTCCGGTGCTGCCTCTGCTGGAGCTGATCCCCAGGGCACGGTCAGGGAACGGTGACGTCGTCGACGCGGAGCCGCCGCTGCCCCCGGGCGGGCCGGTCAGGCTGTGGACCCGCCGTCAGGTGGTGCTGGGAGCCGGCGTGGTCGCCCTGGGCGCCGGCGGCGTGTGGACCCGCGCCGACGGGAGCGACGACCCTGGTCCGTCCCTGCTCAGACCGCCCGGAGCGCTGCCCGGCCCGCTGTTCCTCCAGCGCTGCATCCGGTGCGGCCAGTGCCAGAGCGCCTGTCCCACCGGGATCATCGTGCCGGCGTGCCTGCAGGCGGGCCGGGACGGGATGCTGACCCCGATTCTCGATTTCTCCCGCGGCGTCTGTCCCCAGAAGTGCTCCGCCTGTCAGAAGGTCTGCCCCACGGGGGCGCTGGCGACCCAGAGCGCCGACGAGAGGCGGGTGTGCCGGATCGGCTTCGCCAGGGCGAGCCCCGACCTGTGCGTCCGGCCCGGCGGCAAGCTGTGCAGGCTGTGCCTCGAATCCTGCCCGTTCAACGCGATCACCGTGGGGGTGCCCGGGCATCCCAGCCTGCCCAAGGTGGAGCCCGGCCTGTGCACCGGGTGCGGGGTCTGCGAAAACGTGTGTCCCGTGGGGAGAACGGCCAGGGGCTCCGCCATCCGGGTCCATCCCGTCTGGGAGGTGAGCTAGTCTGAAGGAGACGGTGGGGCTGTTCGTGGTCGTGGTGGCGTTCTACGCGATGACCCTCACGTCGGAGCCGCTGCCGCCAGCGCCGCCGCCGAAGCTCGCGCCATGGCGGACCCCGGTGGCGGTGCTGCTGTCGCCGGACGGCCGGCACCTCTACGTGGCGAACCGGGACGCCGGCACGGTGCAGCAGCTCTCGGTCGAAGAGGGGAAGCCGACCGGAGAGGTCAAGGTCGGCCGGTGGCCCGTCGACCTGGCGTTCTCCCCGACCGCCCGGGAGATCTACGTCACCAACCACCACGGCAGCTCCGTCTCCGTGATCGCCCTTCCGCGGTTCACGGTGGCCAGGACCGTCCCGGTGAACCCGTACCCATGGGGCGTGGCGGTGCTGCGGGAGGGCGCCGGTCCAGGCGCCGGCCGGGATGTCCTCTACACGACCCACACCTACGAGAACTCCCTGATCAAGCGCGACAGCATCACCGGGCAGGAGCTCGGCTTTCTCAAGGTCGGCCGGGGGGCCGGCCGGATCGTCCCCTCGCCCGACCGCAAGACCCTCGCTGTGACGGCACTCTACTCGACGACCCTGTCCCCGGTCCAGCGACCGTCGCCGGAGGTGGACATGGTGTCGCCGGATCCGTTCGTGGTGGTCAACAGGGTGTTCCTGCCAGGGGCGAACATCGTCCGGGGCGGGGCCTGGACCCGGGACGGCGACACCCTGATCCTGCCGGTCCAGCTTCCGCGGAACATCATCCCGGACGTGACCGCCGCGGACGGCTGGGGGATGAGTCACGGCCTGGCGATCCTCTCGCGCCGGGGCACCGGCTTCGACGTGCGTCAGGTCATGCTGGCCGACGCGATCTCCTCCCACGCCGAACCGCACGACGTGGCGATCGACGATGCTGCACGGCGGCTCTACGTCGCGGTCTACGCGGCGAGCCGCGTGGTCTCCATCGACCTGGACAAGCTCCTCACCCTGGTCCGCCGGTGGCCCGCCGCCGACGTCGAGGAGCTGGCGTGCCGGCTCGATCTCCTCCACGACTACGAGGTCGCGCGGCTGCCGGTGCCGGCCAATCCTCGGGCGCTGGCGCTCGCCCCGTCCGGGCGGACCCTGTTCGTGGCGTGCGCCTTCGACGACTCGGTGGCCGCGATCGACACGTCGGCGTTCAGGCTGACCCGGACCATCGACCTTCACCCGCGACAGCCCGATGACCAGGTCCGGCGCGGTCTCAAGCTGTTCTCGAGCTCGAAGCCCTGGTTCAGAGGGTTCTTCTCCTGCTCCAGCTGCCATCCCGACACGCACCTCGACGGGCTGGTCAACGACCTGGCCGTGGACGGGCTGGGCCGCAACCGGGTGGACGTCCGCAGCCTCTACGGGGCTGCCGGCACGGAGCCGTTCAAGTGGATCGGCTCCAACGCCGGCTTCCACTCGGAGTGCGGGCCCCGGGCCGCCCGGTTCATCGGTCGGAGCAAGGGGTTCACGGATCTGGAGCTCGACGATGTGGTGGCGTATCTCAGGTCGCTCGAGCTCCCTCCGAACCCCTACGCTGGCCGTCCGGATCTCGCCGAGGTGCACGAGCGGGGTCGCCAGATCTTCTTCAGGACGGTGGACACCCTGGGTCGGCCGATCAAGCCTCGGGATCAGTGCGCCTTCTGCCACCCGCCTCCCACGTTCACGAACAGGCGTCAGTTCGACGTGGAGACCGCGGTGGACACCGACACCATCAGGGGTCTCGACACGGTCCAGCTGGTCAACATGTTCATGTCGGCGCCGTATCTCCACGACGGCGGGGCCGGCACTCTCGAGGAGATCTTCACCATGCGCAACGCCGACGACCGCCACGGCCAGATGAACGACCTGGCCAAGGAGGACCTGAACGACCTCGTGGCCTTCATGCTCTCCATCGGCCCCTCAACGCTCACCTCCGCCTTCCCCGCGCCGCAGGCGCCGGAGCCGGTCGGGCCGCCGGCGCGGGACTACTGATCGCCCAGGGAAACCACCAAGGAGGACGACGACCGATGATCCGACACGCACTGCTGGCCCTGGTCGCCATCTGCGGGGCGGCGCCGGCGCTGGCCGGCTTCCCCCCCACGTTCGACTGGAAGCGCCTCGGCCGCGAGGACGGGCTGCCGGTGCTCAAGACGCTCAGCGTGGAGATCCTCGACGGGACGATCTACGCGGGCACCGGCAAGGGTCTCTACATGAAGACCGGCAACGAGCCGTTCCGGAGGGTGGACCTGGGCGACATCAAGGAGACCTCGGTCTTGATCATCAGGGCCGATCGGACCAGGAAGGACGTCTGGGTCGGCACGATGCACGGACTGGTTCACCTCACCCAGGGTCGGGTGGACGTGTTCACCCAGCTCAACAGCGGGCTTGCCAACAACGTGATCTACAGCCTGGATCCAGGGGATCGGCACCTCTGGGTGGCCACCGCCGCCGGGGCGAGCCGCCTGGACCTGCGCACCGGCCGGTGGGAGATCTACAACGAGAAGAGCAGCCCGATGAAGGAGATCTGGTGCTACGGGGTCTCCGGCACCGGCAACCTGGTGTACCTCGGCGTCTGGGGCGGCGGGGTCATGGAGTACAACTACACCACCGGCGTCTGGAAGAACTACTTCGACCCGGACGGCGAGTTCGAGCTCGACCTGTTCAGAAACGACGGGGTGCCCTCCAACATCGTCTCCAACGTCGACTACGACGGCAAGACCGTGTGGGCGTCGACGTACTTCGGGGTGGGGAGCTACGACGGCCGGCACTGGCGCGAGTGGTTCGAGGACACCGGTGAGGGGCTGCCGTCGAACTTCGTCCACCTGACCCGGAGCGATCTGCTATGCCCCGGCCGTACCCGGCCCGAGCGGGTCTGGACGTGCACCGATCGCGGTGTGGGGTGCTTCGACGGCAAGATCTGGAGTCACGAGATCGCCGACGTGCAGGCGCACTCGGTCTCGTTCGAGAAAGACACGGTGGTGGTCGGGACGGACAACGGGGTCTTCGTGGGCACCCCCCGGACCAGGCCTGCGGGACCCGGGCCCAGGGGCGACGGCAACAGGGGTGGACGGTGAGGCCGATCTCGCTGGCGGAGATGAGAACGATGGACGGACACACCATGAGGCTCGGAGCGTGCGTGACTCTGCTGTTCGGTGCCCTCGCCGCGCTCACGACGGCACTGGCAGGGGCTGACCTCGCGCCGGTGGCGTCCCCGTCGCCCGAAGCCGGGGAGTCGCCCCCCTACGGCAGGACGCCCCCGGAGCTGAAACCGTTCGGCAGGTGGACCGAGCCGCACCGGCGGTTCTTCCAGGCCAAGCAGTTCTACCTCCCCAGGTCGTTCGACCCGGAGGAAACCTATCCGATCGACATCCCGATCGGCCTGATGGGATACGACCAGAGGCATCCGTTCTACTATCTGGCGGAGCAGGCCGAGCGTGCCATGACGCTGGCCATCGAGGAAGAGAACGAAAAGGGGGGATACAAGGGCAAGCCGTTCAGGCTGGTGGTGGAGAGGACGCTGCCGGTCTGGGGCGCCTCGTCCAACGGCGCCGTCGCCATGGCCTACCAGCACAGGGTCCTGTTCTACGTGGGTCCGCCTGACGCATCGGACGCTCACATCGCCCTGCGCGTCAACCTGAAGACCAAGATCCCCATGCTCTGCACATTCAACACGGACCAGACGCAGACGGAGACTCGCATTCCGTGGTACCTCCGCGTCAACTCCGACGACCGCCAGTTCGGCAATGCCCTGGTCATGCACATGGTCAAGTCGCTGGGCTACAAGCGGATCGGCATCTTCCGGGTCAACGGCATGTACGGGCGGTTCGGGGTCGTGGAGTTCACCGACGGTTGCCGGCGACTGGGGCGACCGCTGGTCGTCGAGCTGCGTCACAAGCAGGGGGCCAAGGAGTTCGCCGCCGAGATCGAGACTCTCAAGAGGGCCCACCTCGACGCCCTGGTGGTCTGGTCGGATGCGGTCGATGCGGGCAACGCCGTGCGCGCCCTCAGGGCCCGGGGCTTCGCGGCTCCGATCTTCGCAAGCGACCGGGTCGTGTACCGGGCGTTCCTCGAGACGGCCGGCAAGGCGGCCGAGGGCGTGATCGCCGTGACGGATCACGACCCCACGAGGGACGATCCGGCGCTGAAGCTGTTCCAGGGCGCGTACCAGAAGCGGTTCGGGGAGCTGCCCGAGACCTGCGCGGCCAGGACCTACGCGGGGATGCAGGTCGCCTTCGACGCGATCCGGAAGGCCGGTCCGGCGCGGCGTCCGTTCATGGAAGAACTCATGAAGCTCGAGGGCCAGAAGGTGAAGACCGTCCTGGGCACTCTGGACTTCGACTCGAGGCTGGACAACCCACGGCGCTGCTGGCGGCCACCGTGGCTCTGCTCGCGTGGGCACCGTCGGGGAGCGACCCGGTTGCGGACCGGCCCGGGGCCGTGGCGGTGCTTCTCCGGGCCGGCGCGCCCCACGGCGAGGCGATCGTCTCCGGGATCAAGGCCGGTCTGGACTCGGCCCACGTCAGGGTGGTGCGCCCCGAGCTGCCGCCTCCGGGCAAGACCCGCTCCTGGAAGGGGACGACCGACGTTCTCGTGCGGCTTCTTCACCAGGACGGGATCCGGGTGTTCGTGGTCGGTCCCGACCGCGATCTCTGCCACCTGGCCGTCCAGTTCGCGGTCAAGGGGGGCGCCCGGTCGATCCTGATCGGCTGCCCCGATCGGGACGCCCGGTTCCTTCCGGTCCGCGACAGCCACGACATCCCCGTGACCGGCGACGGCACGAGCGAGGAGACCTGGTACCGGGCAGCGCTGCAGGCCGCGCGGCTGATCCTCGACCTGGAGAAGAGCCCCCCGCGGCGCAGGCCGAGCCCCTTCAGGAGGCGATGACCACGATGAGCCGCACGCTGTCGGATCGACGGCTCCGACGACGACGGACCGGATGGAGGTACAGCTCGATGCGTTTCGTCTGGATCGGACTGCTCGGCCTGGCCTGGGCGCTCGGCGGAAGGCCTGCGTCGGCCCAGGAGCGCGAGTACGTCGGCGTCAAGAAGTGCACCATGTGCCACAACGATCCGAGGAAGGGCGCCCAGTTCCAGAAGTGGTCCACCAGCAGGCACGCCCAGGCCTGGCGCGTCCTGGGCACCGAGGCGGCCGAGCGGATCGCCAGGCCCAGAGGCGTCCAGAACCCGCGCAAGAGCGACAAGTGCCTCCGGTGCCACGTGACGGCGTACGGCGTGAAGGCGTCCCTGGTCAGCGAAGGGATCAGGTCCGAGGACGGCGTGGGGTGCGAGTCGTGCCACGGTCCTGGCGGAGACTACGCTGCCATGGACGTGATGGCGGACCGTCGGGACGCGCTCGCGAACGGCCTGGTGATTCCCGACGAGAAGGTCTGCAAGCGGTGTCACAACGCCGAGGCTCACTCCCCCAAGCCGTTCGTCTTCGGCGATCGGGTCAGGGAGATCCTCCACCCCGACCCGACGCGGCCACGGCGGTGAGCGGGGGCGATCAGGGCGTCCCGCCCGGTCGAGCATCGCGAGGGCCACGGGCACCTATCGG
>JACQZM010000530.1 GCA_016213885.1 Candidatus Rifleibacteriota bacterium
AGAACTATCGTAAGCCAGATCACATGAGTGTCTCCGACCATCAGCCCGAAAAACGGGTCTGCGTCAACCGACTGTGGAAAGCATGATCCACATGGGCTTCCCGCATGCCGCCATCATCGAACTTACGCAACGGCCTATACGCTGCCGATGCCTTCAAAGCCACGGGGGGGCAGTCACCTTCGTGCTGGTCGCAGTCGTGCAAGGCTCAGCTCCGGTTGCCGTTTCGGATGAAGATCGGCACGTCGATCGTGATGCTGAATCACGACACCAGGCTCTACCCGCACCACATCGACGACTCGAAGCTGTACGACTTCTCGGCTCCGGCGGCGGAGATAACCCGGCACCCATCAGATCCGAAGGTGTGGGGATTGAGGAATCTGACCCAGGAGAAGTGGGTCTCGACGGGGCCTGACGGCACGGTCAAGGACGTGCCACCAGGCCGCAGCGTGACTTTGGCGAGTGGGACGAAGGTGAACTTCGGGAAGAACCAGGCAGAGATCCGCTACTGATTCAACGCGAATCGACCACTGGGGTCTCGCGATGATCGGGTGAGCGGGAGGGAGGATAACAATGGCGAAGAGACCGGGCGGCGAGTTGGCGACGCGTCCCCTGCACTTCATCTGGATCTGTGACTGCTCCGGCAGCATGAGCGTGGACGGGAAGATCCAGGCGCTCAACAACGCGATCCGGGAGGCCCTTCCCCATATGGCGAAGGTCGCCGACGAGAACCCGAACGCCGAGGTGCTGGTGCGTGCGGTGAAGTTCGCCAGCGGCGCCACCTGGCACGTGTCGCAGCCGACGCCGGTGGCGGACTTCAAGTGGATGGATCTCACCACTGAGGGCGAGACTGCGATGGGAAAGGCCCTCGCTCTGGTGGCTGAGCAGATGCAGATCCCACCGATGTCGGACCGGGCGTTACCCCCCGTGCTCGTCCTACTCTCCGACGGTCAGCCGACGGACGACTTCGCGGCGGGCCTGAAAGCTCTGATGGACCTCCCGTGGGGGAAGAAGACGGTCCGCGTCTCCATCGCTATCGGTCAGGATGCCGACCTTGATGTGCTGCAGAAGTTCATCGGTCACACGGAGCGGAAGCCCCTCCAGGCCAACCGACCGGAGGACCTCGTCAAGTGCATCAAGTGGGTCAGCACCGCGGTACTGAAGGCGGCGTCGGCTCCAGCCAGCCAGGCGAAGGGAGCCGCGGCCCCCGCCGACAACATCCCGATCCCGGCGCCGCCGATGCCGGCGGCCCCGCCAGCCGGTGCAGTTCAGGGCGGAAACGTGTGCAAGATTCACGGCAAGCCGGAGCCCTGCCAAATCTGTGTGTGGTAGTCGAAGTGGCTTGGCGATGGAGCTTGCCATTCGGTCGATATCGGTAGTGCGATTCCCCGGGCATGTTATGCGGCTCTGGCAGAGGTACCGCGGTGGCTGACGCAGATTGGAGGGTAATCGGCCGCAGCGTGCGGGGCGCGTCGCACGTCCGGACTGGGAAAGAGAACCAAGACGCATACGACTGTCGGCCAAGTAGCGGGGAGGGGCCGCCTCTGATCGTCGCGGTTTCAGACGGTCATGGGAGTGCCACTTCGTTTCGGAGTCGAACGGGCTCCCGGCTTGCGGTCCGAGTAGCTCTCGACGTCATCGACCGGTTTCGCGTTGACTTCGCCTCCAAACCGACCCCCGCGGTCAGTACGGCCGCCGACGACGTTCTTCCCCGAAACCTCGTGCGGTCCTGGCAAACGGAGGTGGATGCCGATCTGAAGCTGCATCCCTTCACCCAGGACGACCTGACACTTCTGGAAGCTCGGGACGGAGGAGCGGGGCGAAGGCGCCTCGACCAGAACCCACGACTGGCCTACGGTGCCACACTTCTCGCTGTGGGCCTCTGGCCAGAACACACACTCTACGTACAGCTTGGTGACGGAGACATCCTCGAAGTGGACGATGCCGGCCGCACCCGACGTCCCCTCCCACCGGACGAACGTCTCATCGCGAACGAGACGCTCTCTCTGTGCAGTCCGCGGGCCGAATTGGACTTCCGCACCAGAGTGACCCACGGCGCGGTGAACCGGCCAGCCCTGATCCTGCTCTCCACGGACGGCTACTCGAACTCCTTCCGCAACGATGCCGACTTCCTCAAGGTCGGCACCGACATCCTCGATCTCCTGAGAACCGAGGGCATCTCGAAGGTGAAACTCGACCTCGGAACGTGGCTCAAAAACGCATCCGAATCCGGCAGCGGTGACGACATCACGCTCGCGATCATGTGCAGGTTGTCGGCCACGAGGCTGAACGTGGGTACCGGTTCGGAGGATCCGCCCAGGCCGGCAGGTCCCCGGGATGATGCAACGGACGACGCCAGAACTGCCGCCGGATCTGATCGGCTGGCGATTCCGCCACGACCTGACGATACCGTTCCGCCGCGACTGCAGTCTCCCAGGAGAAGGGGGCGATCAGGTTTGTGAACGACGAAGTTCGAAGGAGCCTCATCGACCTCATCGGACGTCACGGGCAGAACCTCGCGACGGAGCCCAGACGTGTTGAAGGGCTGCTCCGCGACTACTGCGGCACGTACAAGGCGGAAATCGCGGTGCTCGTGGGCGCTGTGCGGGAGCGCATACCGACTGACCTTCTCGCCGGGAACGGAAGCCTCCCCCCGCGAATGCTCACGGCGCAGCTCACAAAGCGCCTACAAGAGAACCTTGCCGTCACCGATGACGCCGCCTCATGGGCTGTCGAGAGCTGGGCCTTGGCCCTGGGCCTCACCAAGTTCCAGTCCGCGTCACAGCCAAAGATCCCGCCCCACGCGGAGCCAAGAGCGCAGCCTGCGAGCAATCCTCCCCCGAACGCCGCGATGTACAAAGAGGCGGTCCGCAGGAAGTACTGCGCGAGATGTGGGGCCGACCTCGTTGAACCACCGCCGGGTGCGGGACAGTGGTGCTGTCATTACTGCGGAGCCGTGATCCGTACGACTAGCGGCAGGATTCAGACGCCGACGATGGAGGGGCCGCCGCAGGCAGAAATCGCGAAGTCCAAGCCGGTCTCCAAGCCAGGGATGAGATTCTGTCCCAGTTGCGGCATCCAGATGTCCGTGCCCGAGGTGTTCGTGCCGACAGATGTCCAATGTCCCGGCTGCGGGCACCAGTTCGCGATCAAGCCGGTGTCGTCTCCGTCGTCGAGCCCCCGAGCACAGGCCGTAGGATCGACGCCGGCATTCTCTTCGAGCCCACCTCTTGGAAGGGAAGCCGAGCCGACAGCGGTCTCGCCTGCACAGGCCGCCAAGCGGCACGATTCTGACCCCCTCCGTGCGCCTGTGGTTACAGAGCAGGCTGGCGGCAACGCGGGAGCCAGCGAGGTCGGCACTCACCGGCGGCCACGACCGTGGGCGATTGAGCTGATCTGCATCGTGGGGTGGTGCGGCGTGGGCTGGGAGCTTCTCCTGCACGCCACAGGTGACGCGCCGTTGTCAACCCCCGGAGTAGGCCAGATCGTGGTGTCAGTCGCCGTGTACGCGATGCTCTGGTCCGGTTCACGGGTGATTCGGAGCGTGCTCTCAGTTTTCACGTTTATCGGGATTGTCTTCAGTGCGATTGGGGTCGCAGCGACCGCAACAATGCTCTTTTCGACGAGCTCGCCTCAGAGTGTGGGGTTCCTGGCGCTTGCAGTCCTTTTCTTTGCGGTATCGTCGCTGCTTCGACACCTACTGAATCGCCCAGAGGTCAAGTACTACTGTAACCCAGCAGAGCCCTACGCGGATCTGGTGGCACATTCGAGCCGCAAAAGGGCAATGGCCCTGGCCCTTCCGATCATCCTGGTCTCTTGCTTCCTTAACCTTGGCTTGATCGGTGCGGCCGAAAGCACGAAGCGCTGGGCCGAGCTCCGAGCGTGTTTCGACAACCAGAGCGGCATTGCTGCGGCCGTCGAGCAGTACAACCGTAATGGCGGTACTCGGCTGGCAACACTCGCCGACTCAGATTGGAGGGCCCTCGTGTCAGGGGGCTATCTGCGACAGGCCCCATCGCTCGACCCAGGCCAGGGTGCAGGATCGATCGCGAACTACGCTCTGACTACGCAGTCCTGGAACGGAGTCGCGTGTAGTGCTCATGGCAGTATCGACGGTAACGTCAATGGTTCTCTGGGCTCCCCTCCGGAGCCAACGGTCCCAGATGTCAACGCCGCAGTCGCACGCGAACATCGAGTGAAGCTGTTGTTACAGCACGGTCAGTTCTCAGAAGCTGTTGTTGACTGCAGGCGAGCGATCGAACTTGCTCCAGAGTATGGGCCGACTCATGCGACGATGGGCGACCTTCACGTGCAACTCAAGGAACCAGGCCCCGCTGAACAGGAGTACCGCAAGGCCATCCAGTTGGGTCCACAGTGCATTGCAGCGCATTTCGGTCTCGCGCACTTGATGTACGCGGCCGGGCGCAAGGAGGACGCCGAGGTTTCTTACAGAGCCGTGCTGCGCATCGACCAGACGCACTTGGACGCCCGGCTGTGGCTGGGGGACACCCTCCTTTGTCAGGGAAAGAAACTGGACGCCGAAACCGAGGTTCGCGAACTTGTCCGACGGGCTCCCAAGTGGGTGGATGCGCGGGTGTTGCTGGGGTGTGTTCTGCATCAGACAGCGCGGCACCAGGAAGCGCTCAGCGAATTTCAGGAGGCCGTGCGTCTCGATCCGGCCAGCATTGTCGCCCACAGGTGGCTCGCCGCCGTGCTGAAGGCCCTCGGTCAGACGGAGGAAGCCTCGCGTGAAGAACAGAAGGTGCAAGAGCTTGAGCGAAAGTAACGACAGCAAGTGGACCTGTCGCTCGGTGACATGATCCCACCTGCGTGGAGGGATAGTGGTCGCGAGAACTGACTTCGTCCTGTCGCTGTCCACCGGGGCCTGCTTCAAGCTGGTCGTGGGCCAGCGTCTTGGCGATACGGACATCACCGGACTACATTCCCCTGCTGCAGGTTCCGCCGTGGCACTCGTATCCGCCAATCCGAAGGATCCATCGGTCCTCGGCCTCACGAACCTCTCGACGGCTTCATGGACAGCCGAGATCCCGGGCAAGGGACCCGTCTCCGTCCCATCGCAGAAGTCGGTCCGTCTTGATCACGGAGTCCGCATCACCTTCGGTTCGGTGACGGGCGTCATCGAGGACGCGCTTCTCCAGGGTAGCGTCGTGGTCACCCCGGGCTGGCGACTTCGAGTGACCCGGGGGCCGCTGGCCGGGCAGGAATACGCTCTCGGGCCGGGCTCCCATCGGGTCGGAAGAGGGCCCGGCGCTACTGTCGTCGTCCCGCACCCATTCCTTGAGCCGGAGCACTTCCGACTCGACGTGGTCGGCAACGAGGTGATAGTCCAGAACCTGGCCCGGACGTACGACCTTCGGGTGGGCGGACAGCCTTCGACTGGGGCCCGGCTTGGACCCGGAGACGAGTTCGAGGCTGGCCAACTGGACTTCAAGGTCGTGAACCAGGCCCTGGGCGCCCTCGCGACAGGTTCCCGCCCGTGGTTGTCAAGATGGCCTGCGTGGGTACGGGTGGGGCTGTGCGGAGCAGCACTTGCCTCCCTGCTGTTCGTGTTTCTTGCTCTCGAAGTGGCTGGCGGCGAAAAGGCCCCCAAGAGCCTGCCCGTGACCCTACTTGCGATGAGCGCGGTCTTTCCGGCGATGGTGATGACCTACCTGGTCGAGAGGCACAACCAGAGCGGGATCTCATACAAGACCCTCGGCGTGACGTTCCTGCTCGGCGGGACCCTCGGGCTCGTCACCACGTACATCCTTCACATCGGTGCGCTGATGATGGGTCTGGGGGCCCTCGTGGTGCCCGTTCTCGCGGGCCTGTTCGAAGAGCCCGCGAAGCTCATCGCGACGTCCTGGCGATGGAAGCACCCGGCCTACGACAAGCCGATGGACGGTCTGATCATCGGCACCATGAGTGGCTTCGGCTTCGCCGTCTTCGAGACGGCCGGCTACGGTTACCAAGCTGTCGTCGAGGGAGGCCTCATCGGGCTGTTGGCAGTACAAGTCATCAGGGGACTGCTGTCCCCCTTCATGCACGGACTCTGGACGGGAATCACCTGCGCCGGGTTCTGGGAGTGCGACCGAACCGTGTCAAGGGCCGTTGTCGACGGACGGTTTGTGAGAGCGATGCTCTCCGCCATCGTCCTCCACGCCCTCTGGAACGCCGGGTGGATGGTGGCGTGGCCGCTCTGGGTGGTCTCGGGAGTGCTGGGACTCGTCACCTTCCGGCACCTTCTGCGCAGGCGGGGGTACTCGACGCCCGGGTACCTCCTCGGGTCCGGGCTGACAACGGTGGGCGTTCTCCTGCTCGTGGTCCTCGCGCTGTGGGCCATCGGGGGCGTCCTACACATCATCTCGGCCGCGCCTGCCGGCGGGAGTTCCCCAGAGGTCTACGCACCCGCACCACCCTCTCACGCGAGTGTTCCGACCGCTCCGGGGTCGGGTTTCGTCGCCGACTCGCCTCGCCTGAAGGATCTCGCCTGGCGGCTGGTCAACGCGTACCGTTCGCCTCCATCCGATCCCCGCACGCCGAACCAGGTGGTCGCGATCATCGCAAGGGCCCTCTACGACCCATCCGTACCCGGATACCGCGACGCGCAGGGGCTTCGGGTCGGTGACGCCTTGGCCGGGAGCGCCTGGATAGTTCGCGAGATCTCCGTGGAATCTCTCACCGTGACGCTTGCGGCCGCTGACGGGCAGGTCCTGAAGGTCGCAGCGAGACGGCCTCCCGATATCGGGGAGGTAGACCTGACGGTCTTCGACCGTATGCGGGTTCCACAAGCCGTCCCCGGCCCAGTGCACAGCGATCGCTTCAAGAACATGATCCACGTCGCCAACTACTGCCAGTACTTGGAGCAGATGAGCGCGGCGCAAGCGGATCTCAAGGTCGCACTACAAGGCGGACGGTTCTTCACGAGACGATCGCTCCCGAGGTTTGATGTCGACGCGATCAGTTACATGATGGTCGGTGAAGTCGTCGAGGACGTTTTGGCCACCCTTGCCCAGGGGTATCACTTGATAGGAGAAGACGTCCTGGTGGCGGCGGGCTTGGTAGCGGAGTCGGGGATGAGGAGGGCAGGTGTAACTGACTCCGACGATCGTTGTGTTCGTGAGATCGTCCGGGTGTACGCGGACGCGCTTGTTGTTGACGAACAAGGTCGCCGCCGACTTGACGAAAACGTACTGGAGGCGTTGGCCAAGGTCCGAGGTGCCAGGGGTCGGTACACCTACCACGAGAGGTTCTGCTGTGGAGTGGGTCTGCCTGCTGCAGGGGGCCCGCAAGCCCTTGCGCCGGGCACGGCAGCGGGCGCTGAGGCGCCTCCCCCGGAGGGTGCCGTGCCTTCGGGTAGGACCATTACTGATGCGGAGGCCAGGAAAGAGATGCAGGAGTGGTATCGAAGCTCTCGTTTCGCGCCGAAGCAAGCACCCGCTCCCACTCCCGTTTCTACTCCGGAGCCTCGCGTAATTCCAAGACAAGTTGCGATCCCCATCCATAGCGTCTGGAGACGATTTGCTCCGAACCCTGAGGCCCGGGCGACCCCCGGCGTCAACACCGAGGGTACCGAGACTGTCGACACTGTCGGTGGGGAGGCGACCTCCGCGGCCGCCGCCCCTGTGGCCTACGCTCCGCAGCCGGAGGACGCTCAACCAGATCGCCAGCCGCGAAGCGTACAGCGTGAGTTCGACGACAAGGGGTTCGATCGAGGTGGATTCGGCCGTGACGGCTTCAACGCCGAGGGCTACAACAGAGCCGGCTATGATAGGAGCGGTCTCGACCGATCCGGCCTCGATCGCGGCGGGTTCGGCAGGGATGGCTTCAACCGTGACGGGCGCAACCGAGACGGCTTCGATCGAGCAGGGTTTGATCGCGACGGCTTCGACCGTGGCGGCTTCCACAGGAGCGGATTCAGTCGAGAGGGTCGCGGAGCCGACGGGACGGATCTCCTTCCCGGACCACTCGCCTGCCTCGTAGGCGAGTCTGGCGCACACGTGCTCAGGGTCGGGGCCCCGCCCGGGCAGGCCTATCGTGTCGGAGACAAGGTCGGTCAGTATGGGGTGACCTTGGAGAGAGTCGGCAGCGCAGTGGTCGTCTTTCGGCATCGCGGTCACACATACAGCCGGCGGCTCGTAAAGTAGTATCCACGCTTCCGCTCTCAACTCGTTTGCGGCGACGTGGCTACTGAGTGTGATAGGACTATCAAATATCGTGGAAGAGTCAACACTCTGGCTGCCTCGATGTGAATCACTTCTCCGCGGCCGGGTCCCGCCCCTTGACCTGGCTGTAGCACTCGCCCGGCCCGATCGTCCTGACGACCTCGTCCTTGATCTCCATCACGTGGCGCAGGTCTTCTGGCTCCAGGACGCTCAACGCCGCCGACCGGGCCGCGGGCAGTCGATCCAGACTCGCCAGGGTATCCCTGAGCATCTTCGAGACGCTGAACGCCTCCAGAGGTTGATCCAGGCCCCACAGCGCCTCGGCGCAGTCCGCTTCCAGCTCGAACACGGCACGGAGCCCCGGCGAGAGCTCTTCCTCGCTCCCGTACACCATCGCCCGGTCCATCGTTCGGAGGAGTGCGATCGACTCCAACCTGGCCTGCTCCAGACGGCGACGCAGGTCGCGGGGGACGTCGGTGTGAAGTTCGATCGTCCCGGGCTTGGGGACCTTGGGCGGCGGGAGCTGGACCTCGACCTGCCATACAGGCGGCGGGGACGAAGAGCGGGGTGGAGCCGACGCCGGAACGGCGGTCTTGCCCAGGCAGCACTTCTTGAACTTCTTGCCGCTCCCGCAGGGACAGGGATCGTTGCGGCCGACCTTGGGTGCCGTGACCGGCCGCTCCGGTACAGCGTCATCCTCGTCGAAGATGCCAGGCCCCTCCCCCACGTCCGTTTCCCACTCGTCCCCATCCTCATCGGGCTCGTCCTCGCCCTCGGGTTCGTCTTCTTCTTCGTCCCGCTCGTCGTCGTCATCCTCTTTGTAGCATTCCGTGTACAGGTCCAGGAAAGGAACCCAGGGTTCCTCACGAACGCGATCCATCTCCCGCTTCTTCGCGGCCCTGCGCCCTTGCCTGATGGCGCCTGGATCGACGATGTTGGCCTTGAGCGCCGCCTCGATCAACGGCTCGGTCCCAGGAGCGGCGAGCCAGCAAAGAGAGAAGGCCACCCTGGAGGCGAATTCGACGTCAGCTATGGTCAGATCGCGAGCACGGTCGATGTGGCTTGTCAGCACCGAGGTCAACGCGGCGGTCAGGAGTCTCTCCGCTTCCGGTCGATCGTCGCAGAGGATCTCGCAGATCGCGATGGCTATCTCACGCCGACCGCGGGAGAAGGCTGTGTCCTGGATGATCGCTGCCAGCGAATCCGGGGAGACGCCGTCGATCCTGGACAGAGCGTCCTCCGTCCAGTCGAGTTCGTCTTCCGCCCCTCGCTTCAGGAGCTCCAGAAGCTCAGTGATGGCGGAGGCGGCCCTCAACTCGCCGAGAAGGCCGGCCGCGAGGTCGGCGGCAGCGGAGAACTGATGGTCCTCACTGCCGAGGCGAACCATCTCCCTCAGCGGCTCGATGGCATCGGGCCCCTTCGCGAGGATCGAGTGGACCACATGTGGATCTGGCCAGCCTTCCGCTCCGACAGCCTGCTCAAGGAGGTCAGCCAGGCTTCCAGGTTCCGGAGCGTCAGGTGGCCCCATCCGGTCGAGTTCCGAGATGTCGAGGTCTGCTTCCCCGATCTCCAGCTCTTCCTCTTCGCAACGGGCCCTCAGGTCGGGAGGAAACGCTCTCCGGGTTCGCCGATCCCAGGTTACAGTACACAACGTCTCGCCGGTGCGCCTCTTGCGCCGGCCAACCCAGTCGACGCGGCCGGTCCATCTCCCGATATCGATGTCCTGGAAGTCCGGGTCGCGGACGCCCGGACGGACGCGAACGTAGTCACCGACACGCAGGGAGGCTGGGGCAGTCGACGATGGGGCGCGAAGCTCCAACGAAGCGCCACGGCGGGAAGGCCGTGAGCGCTTGGTGCCTGGTGGCGATGACGTCTGCGGGTCTCTGGCCCTGGCGATGACTTGCTGCACCGGATGTTCCGGATTCTCGACAGATTCCCTCACCATCCTGTAGTGCCTCATCAGGCGAGTCCTGTGGTCCGGCTGCAGGACGACGTCCCGGCAGAGGTCCAGAAGGGCCTGGGCGTGCCGACTCTGTTCCCCGAAGGGCTCCAAGGTCGTCTCGCGGCCGGGTTCGTACAGGAGCGCCCTCTTGTCCAGCGCGTGGTTGATCGTCGCCATCACCTTCGCGGCCTTGGCGCCGATGACGCTGAAGATGACGCGCCGGCAATCGCACCCCTTCTCGACGCAGTAGAACTCGCGGAACAGGTAGTCATCGATGGGAACGGGGCCAGGCTGGAGGATCGACATCGATCGGAATTCGGCCTTGGCGATGTCGGGGAAGATGGCGTCGAACGGTATCATCGATGCTCCTTCAGGCGGATCACTTCTTGCCGGCCTTGGGCTGCTTGGCCTTCCCGACGAGGGTCTTGAACACGTCCGACCAGGTTCCCCAGCCCTTCTTGACGGCCGACTTCCACGGATCGGCTCCCTGTCGGGTTTGCAGCTCCGTGGTCAAGGCGTCCCGTTCGGCCTTCGGGAGCTCGCGGATGAACTCGACGATGGCCTTGGCGTCGAGATCGAGGCGCTCTGTCTGCACGGTGAGCTCGCAGATCCTCCGGATGGCTTCCGTCACCGGCTCACCCTTCTTGCGACTCGCAGCGGACTCCCACTGCAGGAGCATCAACGTCGCCTCGCGCCCGAAGGAGAACCCGTCACCCTGCCACGGGTCCATGTATTCGGGTAGGCCGGAGCCGATCTCATCGACGGTCTCCACGTACGCGTCGGCCATCGAGAACTCCGGTGCGAGGGCTTCAGCAAATACACGGGCAGCGAGGGGACGCAGCCGGTCGGCGATCTTGTCGATGTCCTCGGCAAGGGACGCCGTGTCCAGGTATGGTTCCTCCCAGTGGTGGTCCTGGCAGTTGTACTTGCCGTCCTCGTCGGAGGATTCGGAGACGCACCCGTCCCACTCCTCCCAGGCTCTCAGCCACTCCTGGAGGGTCTTCTTTCCCCCCACGCGCTTCTCGGGCTTCTGCGCGGGCTGATCATCCCGGAATGCCACGAGGATGCTCTGGAGCGTGGATCCGGTCTGTGCCCCCAGCCGATCGATCAGCTTCTCGATGGCGGTACCGTCCATCACCAGGAGAGCTCCCGCCATCACCGCGCCCAGCTCTTCTTCGGACAACCCGTCGCAGAGTAAGGCGAGGAGCTTCTCCTGTTCCTTCTGGCTCTTCTTCGTGGGCTTGGCCTGCTTCTTCACCCTCTACTCCTCCGGGCTCACCGGTTGTTCGCGAACCAGATGGCGTAGTCGTAGCCCAGCCGGTGCTGCGGCAGGGACTTCTCGACTTCGATCAGGGAGAGCGGCACATCGTGCGTCGTCAGACCTCCTCCCTCGGACGTGATGCAGATGACGCCTCGCTCAAGGCAAGACTCAGGAGATTCGTCAGGTGCCAGGATCCCCGTCACCGTGACGCGAGAGCTGACAGTTCCCAGGGGTTCCCAGCGATGTCGATGAACAGCTTCGAACGGACACTCAACACGCTTCTCCAGGTACAGGTAGTAGGTCAAGAGCGTGTCGGGGCTGACGTCGGGAACCCTGTCGGCGGCCGTGAGACCAAAGACCCTGCGGATTCGATCATTCAGGTTCTGGTTCGAGAGCTTCGGATCGGATCGTGCCCTGGGGGCAGACCGGCGGACCAGATCGTCCTCCGGCAAGTCCATCCCGGTGTAATCGAGGATCGCTCTGGTGCAGCGCTTTCTGGCCGCGGGCAGGATCTTCTGGAGCGTCGTCGAGTCCCACCTCACGGCACAGAGCTTGTCGCCCGTCCGGTCTTCGAAGGTGGCCCAGACCCGCCCGGTCCATCCGCCGATGATGCACTCGTCGAAGTTGGGATCGCGAACACCCGAGCGGACCCGAACGTAGTCGCCCAGCCGAAAGGAAGGCCGGGGTCTGGCCGGACCCTTCCTCGAAGGGGAACTCTCAGGTTTCATCGTGCGTCCACGTCCATCGGCTCAGCCCCAGGACTACCGTCTCATACAGCACTTCCGGTATCGCCTCCCGCTACCGCAGGGGCAGGGGGACGTGGGTGGCGGTGCCGGATGGTCAGGCGAGGGACACCACCTGTCGCGAGTCTGGACAGCGTCTTCCTGCCGGAGCGCCTCCTCCAGCTCCTCTTCATTTACCGTCTCATCCGGCTCGATCCCGGCGATCACTATCCAGCCGCGGCCGTCACAGAGTTGCAGGATCTCCCGGGCGCGGTCCATCGTGTGTACACGCACCCGGATCGGGCGGTCCTTGCTGCCCAGCTTCGCCATCGTGATCCCGTCCTTCAGCGAAGCGCGTCCTCGATCGCGTCGCAGGCATCGTTCAGCAGCCCTGCCCGACGGCGGCTCTTCCCTGACCGTGTGACGTGGTTCGCTTCGTTGGCCGCCCACCCAGCCAGATCGTCGATCAGGGACCTCTTGCCCTTGAACATCATCCCGTCCTCCGTGACCTCCGCAGCCTTGATGACGTCCAGGTGCCAGTCGAAGAAGATCGTGACCGACAGCAGGGCCTCGTGCTCTTCCTCCGTGACGTAGACCTCGATGATCTCGTTGGGATCTCGCTTCGAGGGGGCGGTGACCGGGAGGAACCGTATGTCTCCGTCGGCGGTGACTCGAACGGGGTGGTCAGGTCCCACGGGAACCTCCTGGGACAAGACCTGCGCCTTCGGAGGCGTGCGAACACTGGGAGAAGCTCCTCGCCGAGCAGGGGATCGCTTTTTCGTCACGGGCATCACAGGAGGCGAACGTAGGGATTGGAGAAGGTCGGCCTCCCGACCACATGATCCCGCTGCCCGGCGAGACCTGTCAACGGCTTCGGATGCGGCTCGCCCGGAGAATCTCCTGGCCCCCTCGTGGCCGGCGCTCCGGTGGTCCCCGGCGAGGGCTGGCAGGCGACCTTCCGGACACGCGTCCGGGAGGTGTGGCAGGATGTCACACTGCGATGGTCTCCCCACCGCTCTACCCCAAGCGTAGGCCGCCCTGGCGGCCGTGCCGGTCACCAAACCCAAGCCCGGGCCTGCTCCAGCATCGGTCGGACCACCTGCTCGTAGTGAGCGGTGCGGTGGTCCCGCCGGCAGCGGTAGGTCAGGCGCAGGTCCGGGCAGTCGCGGCACCGGAAGCCGTGGGCCACAACGTAGATCCAGCGCCTGCGAGCACCACAGGAGCAGCGAAACCAGGGTCTGGTTCCCCCGTTCCGTTGGCGGGTCCAGGAGAGCCCCACGATGGCGGTGATGCTGATCCCCGCCACTCGAACCGTCACCTCGACATCGCTCGCGCCGGTAGCGACCCCCAGGGAGTGAACGATCGAGGCAGGTACACGTGGGACCTCGTCGACCAACAGGCGCACGGCACCCGCCCTCCCGCAATTATCGAACTCGCCGCTTTGGGATCGGACGCGGCGGGCCGACGTTGACGTCGATGTGACCGCCCTCGCTGGCAGCAGCAGCCACCTGTACCTGGACGCCGCCGGCCGGCATCTTGAGCAGCCGGATCGCCTCGATGTCCCGCACGACTGCCCGGTGTGCGATCTCACGGGAGATCTCAAGACGACGGATGTCGTCGAGGCGACCGACGGGCGACCCGTTCAGGAGTCTGGCCAAGAGGGCGTCGTACCGCCAGACGCGCCCCAGGCTCTCGACGGCGTCTTGAGCGAGGAGCTGCGCAGTGTGAGAGCTGGCGCCCAGGTCCTTCACCAGGTGCTCGACGTGGAGTTGGCGTGCGGCATCCGAAACGGTCGACGGCGCGGTCTTGTCATCGTCCAAATCGTCGAGCGGATCAAGATCGTAATCGACCTGGTGCCGCGGCGTGAGGGCGTTCGACCGCCGGGATGGCAGAGACTCCTGTTCCGGAGCACTCTGGGCGAGCATCTGCCTCATCTCGTCGATCGATGGGACCACAGGAAGGGCAAGAGGCGACCGGGAAACCGTGGGCACGGGTGTGCCTTCATCGGCGCCGTCATCGAGCCACGCCCGATCTCGCCTGCGGCGCTCCTCAGGATCGAGTAGACGGGCTCTTGGGACTCGTGCGGTGCTGACAGGAGATCCGTGTGACGACACGCTCTCACCGCCTCTCGATAGCTGAATGTATCTTGATAGGTCTATCAAGATACCTGTCACAGTCTACCACGATGGACAGTCGGCCGGCCATCTGGTATGCTTGAGTAGCCACGGATGCAGCTCTAGGCCACTTGTAGGTGACCGAGAGACCGTAGGCGGTGCACCGGTCACTTTGTTTGACTGCGGTGCGTTAAGGTCGTCGCCGGTCGGTCTCACAGCCGATCGCGAGCTGGGTCCAGGAGCTGGACCTGGTCGGTGTGTAGCCGCGGCCCCGAAGTACGTAAGTAAGATCGTACCGGGGTTGCGCGTGCTCACCAAACGACGGCTGGGCCCTG
>JACQZM010000531.1:0-1598 GCA_016213885.1 Candidatus Rifleibacteriota bacterium
TTGAGGTCGCGCTCGGGGGCGCGACTTGGACCCGGCGAGGCGCCAGGTCTTGAGGCCGCCCAAGACACTTGCCGTGAGCCGACGGCATTCTCTACTATTGGCCATGACGCCGCGCCGGCCCGGGAATCACCGGTCCCGGGCGGGCAGGGTGCATCGACCGGGCGAAGATCAGACGATGGAGAAGCCGATCAGCCGCGAGACGCTCTCGCCGGACTACGAGAGCTCCACAGGCGAGGCGCTGTGGCTCAGGGACGGCGTCATCATCGTCGTCGACGGCCCCGACAGGGGACGCCGCTTCGTCTTCAACCCTCCTCTGGCTCGTATCGGCACCAGGGAGGACAACGACCTGGTACTGACCGATCGGACCGTGTCCAAGTACCACGTGGCGATCGAAGAGCAGCCCGAGGGCTACCTCGTCAGGGATGTCGGAAGCCGGAACGGCACGTTCGTGAACAACTCCCGGGTCCGGGAGGTGTTCCTGACGCCTGGCAGCACCATCGTCGTCGGCAAGACAGTCCTTCGCTTCGAGCCTCCCGCGGAGCGGGTCGAGCTCACCCCGAGCGCCCGGGACTCGTTCGGTGAGATAAGGGGGGTCAGCCCGCGGATCCGGGAGATCTTCGGTCTCCTCGAGAAGGTCGCCCCCTCGGACCTGCCGGTGCTGATCACCGGCGACACCGGGTCCGGGAAAGAGGTCGTGGCCCGATCGATCCACCAGGAGAGTCGGCGCGCCGCCAAGCCGTTCGTGGTCTTCGATTGCTCCGCCCTCTCTCGGGACCTGGTCGACAGCGCCCTGTTCGGCCACCAGGAGGGCGCGTTCACCGGCGCCACGGGAAAGAGGAAGGGCGCCTTTCTCACCGCGGCCGGCGGAACTCTGTTCATCGACGAGATCGGCGAGCTCGCGCTGGAGCTCCAGCCCAAGCTGCTCCGGGTGCTCGAGAGGCGCGAGATCCAGCCGCTGGGCTCGGACCAGATGGCCAAGGTGGACGTGCGGGTCCTCGCCGCCACCCACCGGGATCTGGCGCAGATGGTCGCCGAGAAGAGCTTCCGGCACGACCTGCTCTACCGGCTGTCGGTGGTGAAGGTGCGACTGCCGCCGCTCCGCGAGCGGCTCGAGGACATCCCGATCCTGGTGAGCCACTTTCTCGAGCAGGCCGGGGCCCCGGGACATCCGATCGTTCCGCTGGCCATGGACCGCCTGATCCGGGCTTCCTGGCCGGGCAACGCGCGGGAGCTGAAGAACGTTCTCGACCGGGCCCTGGTCATGGCCGGCGAGGCGCCGATCGATCTGCAGCACCTGGACCTCCCGCCGGAATCCCCGGCCGTGCTGCCGTCGGACGCCGGCTCCGCCGGAGACCGGAAGCTCGAGGAGATCGAGGCCGAGGCGATCCGGGTCACTCTCGCGAAGACCTCGTGGAACAAGAGCCAGACCGCTCGGATCCTCGGAATCGGCCGGAACACGCTCCTGGAGAAGATCGCCAAGTACTCGATCAAGCGCTGAACGACGGCTCCGCGTCTAATCACAATACCCCTGAATTAGCGAGAGGGTGGCTGCCGGCAAGGCTATCATTGGACGTGGGGCTGCGCCCCACACCCCCACC
>JACQZM010000531.1:1641-2759 GCA_016213885.1 Candidatus Rifleibacteriota bacterium
GCAATCTCGCGGTCTTTCCCGGTGTTTCATGGGTATTGCGTCTAATCACCGCCCAGACCCGGACACCCTTCGGAAACGACGGAGTCTGTCCGACAACACGAAGAGCCCGCCGGAGTCAGACTCCGACAGGCTCCTGGGTCATACGTCAGGTTGCAGCGGACCCGCGCTCGGCATCCAGGCCCTCACGAACGGCCGGCCCGGCCCGGCCGACTAGTACCGGCGGCCGCGCGAGCCCCTGCCGGAGGAGCGGTAGCCCCGATAGTTGTTGCGGAACGAGGAGCGGTAGCCGCCCCAGCCGCCCCCGCGGGAGCGTCCCGAGTATAGCCCGGCGTAGCGGCCCCGGTACCCGGCGAAGGCCATGCGGTACGAGGGGCGGAAGGACGTATGCCAGACGATGCGGCGGCCGTACCTGTGGGCAGGGGCGTAGTGGACCAGCGCGGCCCGCCCGTAGTAGCCGCCCCGGCCGTACCTGTGATTCTTCGCCTGAGCCTGCTCCGTCGTCGCCAGCGCCATCACCAGAACCAGGGCCGACATGATCATCCAGCGGGTCATTCGACTCTCCTCCTCATCCCGGTCTTGCTTCGCCTCCCCTCCCGGCACGGCCGTGTAATCCGTCTGACCGGGGCCTGGGGGTTTCGATCCGGGCGTCCGATCGGTAGGACGCAACGAGCGTGCCAGCCCGCGGCGCGCCGTCCGGACCGTCCTCTCGACCCGGGGACGCCGGGGAGCGACCGGCTCGCGAGTCCGATCATGACACGATCGGACCTGGCGACCTCGCGGGCCGCCGGTCACGCGATCGACGGCGGGGCCGACGGCTCCCCGCGTGCAACGGTCCGGCGCCTGTTCGGATCTCGAACACCCGGTCGAAAGGCGACCGGGTCATGGGCCGGGAACCGGGCCGCTGGGCGCCCGGGGCCGCCCGGCCGAGGGAGCTGATCGATCGGATCGGGGTCGCACCCGGGGCGCGACGCGGATCCGGAGAGGCGCCTGATCTGGACCGGCCCGGTTGAAATGCCCGATTGCAGGGGCTACGATGGACATTGCCTTTTCTGTCCGAGGGGGCTGACCCTTCTCTCCGAAGGGCCGGCCCGGCTGACGATCCCTGCGGGCTCGCCGGC
>JACQZM010000531.1:2777-20044 GCA_016213885.1 Candidatus Rifleibacteriota bacterium
CACACCGAGTCAGGTCAGGCGGCTTCTGAGAGAGGCCAAGGTGCTGGCCACCCTCAACCACGCCAACATCCTGGTCATGCACGACGCCGACATGGACGGCGCGGTCCCCTACATGATCAGCGAGTTCGTGGAGGGCTGCTCCCTGGCCGAGCGTCTCCGGGTCCCGCCTCCGCTGTCGCTCCGCCAGGTCCTCAAGCTCGCGATGCGGATCCTCGAAGGGCTCAGGGCGGCCCACGAGAGAGGGGTGATCCATCGCGACCTGAAGCCCGAGAACATCTTCTTGACCCGGGCGGGGGAGCCCAAGATCGGGGACTTCGGCCTGGCCAAGGCTCAGCAGTTCCGGTCCGGATCGATCGTCGGCAGGCTCACCGGCACGCCCCACTACATGTCTCCGGAGCAGTGCCGGGGCCTCAAGTGCACGCCTGCCAGCGACCTCTACGCGGTCGGGGTCGTGCTGTTCGAGATCGTCACAGGGCGCCTCCCCTTTCCCGGGCCCGGCGTCGAGGACTACCTCAACCAGCACATCACCAGGGAGCCGCCGCTGGCCAGCTCGATCAGGCCGCGGCTTCCCGGGGAGCTCGATCCGGTCCTGAGCCGGGCGCTCGAGAAGGACCCCAGGAAGCGGTTCGAGACCGCGGCGGAGTTCCGCAGGGCGCTGCAGCGGGTCTACCGGATCCTGACGCCGGGTCGGAAGTCCTCACCGAGGCGATCGGCCGACCCGGCGCCCGACCCGGGCGACCTGACCGCGGGGCGAGTGCTGGCCGGACGCTACACGCTGGCCCGGAGGCTCGGACAGGGAGAGACCGGCCAGATCTGGCTCGCCAGCGACGAGGCGCTGGAGGGCACCGACGTGGCCGTCAAGATCCTCCCGCCGGCTCTCTGGCAGGATCCGACGGCCAGGACCAACCTCGTGAAGGAGGCGAAGGTCTCTCTCAAGCTGACCCATCCGAACGTCGTCAGGCTCCTGACCCTTGAGCCGGGGGAGCCGCCGTTCCTGGTGATGGAGTACGTCGCCGGCAGGTCGCTGGCCGAGGAGCTGGCCAGCAGGGACGAGGTCAACGCCGGCCCGATGACGCTCCAGGAGGTGCTGCCGGTCCTGGAGGGTCTCGCCGCCGCGCTCGATCACGCCCACGCTCACGGGATCATCCACAGGGACCTGAGACCCTCGCACGTGATGCTCGAGCTCTCGCCCGGCGTGGCCCTGCGGGCGAAGCTCGCCGACTTCGGGATCGCCGCGGAGCTGACGAGCTTCGAGACCCGGCGGACCGGCTCGGTTCCGACCGGCACCCTGGCCTACATGAGCCCGGAGCAGGTGGCCTGCCGGGCGCTGGACCCCAGGTCCGACGTGTACTCCGTGGCCGCCGTGCTCTACGAGCTGCTCACGCTGACGCCGCCGTTCGTCGGCGACGATCTGGCCTCCGCGATCCAGAACGAGCCGGTGCCGGCTCCGGAGGACACCCCCGGATCGATCGGGGCGGTGGTGCTGAAGGCGCTGTCCAAAGAGCCCGACCAGCGACCCGCCTCGGTCTGGGCGCTGCTCTCGGAGTTTCGACGGGCGATGCCGGGCCGTGTGGTCCCGGGCGGCGCGGCGGCCGGACTCGGGGCCGGAGCCGCAGCGGGCCCGCCGCCCACCGGGCCGGCGGGCGAGGTGCCTGGCCGCCCGCAGTCGATCCCCGAGCCGGGGCCGGCCCGGGGACTCGTGGAGGGTCCAGACGACCGGATCGATGTGCCCGCCCCGGTCGGGCCCGGAGCGGCCCGGCCTGGCGGAGAGAGTCGACCCGAGCCCGGGAGGGGAGGCTGGTGGGCCGTCGCGTGTGGCGCCGCGCTGCTGGCTGGGTTCGGCCTCGCCGGCCTCCGGAGCTCGACGCCCTCCGTGCCGGAGCCGGGTCTGTCCGGTTCCGGCGCCGCGCCGGTCGTCACCGGCGGGTCCCGGGAGGTGCCCTCGATCGCCCCCTGGACCGGCGCGGATCAGACTCCGGCGAGACAGGTGTTCGGGCCGGACGGCGAGGAGATGATCCTGATCCCGGCCGGAGAGTTCTTCATGGGGTCCAAGACCGGAAACGACGACGAGAGGCCGGTGCACACCGTGTACCTCGACGCCTTCTTCATCGACAAGCACAAGGTCTCGAACCGGAGGTTCGCCCGGTTCGTCCAGGCCACCGGCTACACGACCGAGGCGGAGACGGGCGGCGGGGGATACTACGACGACGGCAGGCGGTTCAGACCGGACAGCCGGGTCAACTGGCGCAGTCCGTTCCGGCCGGGCGACCCCATCGAGGACAGGATGGATCTACCCGTGGTCCAGGTGTCGTGGAACGACGCCGTGGCGTACTGCCGGTGGGCGGGGAAGCGGCTCCCCACGGAGGCGGAGTGGGAGAAGGCGGCGCGGGGCGGCCTGTCAGGAGCGGGCGGCCCGGCGGGGAGAAGGGAGCCGCAGTGGAGCGCGACTCGCGGGCCTGGCGGGGGGAGCCCACGACCGTCGATTTCCGTGGGAAGCTACGCTCCGAACGGGTACGGCCTCTGGGACATGGGGGGGACCGTCTGGGAGTGGTGCGCCGACTGGTACGACAAGGAGTACTACCGGGCGAGTCCACGTCGCAACCCGCTGGGCCCTGCCGCCGGGTCGGATCGCGTGCTCAGGGGCGGATCGTGGGGAGACCACGACCCGCAGGTGCTCTGGTCGATCAGGAACAGCTACGTCCCGTCGGTCCGGAGCGGCTCTTGCGGCTTCAGGTGCGCCAGGTGATCGACCGGTGCCGACGCTCCGACCGGTGGCCCGGTCCGCTCGTCGGGCCCAACGCATCTCACCGATCCGGCCGCGGCTCCGGCCGCACCTCGACGACCAGGCGCACCGCGGGCTCGCCGCCGGTGCGGATCTCGATCCGGTAGGCTCCCGGCTCCAGGTCCAGGAAGCCCAGCCGCCCCGATCGGTCCAGGGGGCGCGACTCGAGCCACCGGTCGGCCCGCAGCAGATCCACCTGTGCCGGCCCGGCCGGGGCCGGATCGAGAGCGATCGAGAGCGAGACCCGGTCGCGGTCACCGGGCGCGACCTCGACGGTCAAGCACCCGAGGGACGAGTCCCTGGCGAGCCGAAAGGCGCCCGGCCCGGCGATGCCGCGGGTCGCCGGCGCCGGAAGCGGCTCCGCCACCGGGGAGATCGTCTGGGAGATCACGGTCAACGCTCCTCTCAGGAGGCCGACCACCAGCTCCAGGTCCGGAGCGGTCTGGAGCGCCTCGAGGTCCTCGAGGTCGTCTCGACAGAGGGGGCAGAGCGCCAGGTGCAGGCCCACCCTTGCGGATCGACGATCGAGCAGCTCCTCCGCCGGCGGACAGAGCGCCCGGCTCGCCGGCCCCAGCCGCCGCAGCGCCAGCAGGGAAGCCCGGGCCGCCTCCACCGCCGACGCGCATGAGCAGCACGCCGCGAGGTGCCTCTCCAGGTCGCCGGAGCGGCCGGCGGCGTCCGGGGCTTCCAGAAAGCCCATCCACTCCTCGGGCTCCGGACACCGCATCGAGTACCTCTCCGCAACTCTCCAGGAACCTCGTCCGCTCCAGCTCTTCCCTGAGCGCCTTGAGCGCGTTGAACTTCAGACACGAGACCGCTCCGGCGGACTTGCCGAGCCTGCTGGCGATCGCCCCGGTCCGGAACCCCTGGAGCGTGAGCTCGATCACGGCGCGCCGGGCCGGGCCCAGAGCCGTCGCCGCCGCCATCAGCAGCTCCAGGCAGCGGTAACGGGAGCTCTCGCGCCAGGCCGCGGCGACCCAATCCACCGACTGGACAGCGGCCCGGTGTTCAGCGCTGTCCGCCTCGCCCAGCGGTCGGGTCCGGAGGCGGGCGCTGCGCTTCATCCGCATCGCCACGAAGAAGGCCGTCCTGAGAAGGTAGCCCCTCAGCTCAAGGTCGCCCCGGAAGGCGAATCGCCCCTGCCTCAGTCTGGTGGCGAAGAGGGTCAGCGCCTCTTGCACCAGGTCTTCCGGGTCGGTGAGCCAGAACCAGTTGCGGACCTGGCTGGCCCGCTCGACCCGGCTCATGAGCCAGCTCCGGTGAAGCCGATCGAACTGAGCCCAGGCAGCGGCCTCCCCGCGACCCAGCCGGTCGAACAGATCGCCCGTCTCAGCGGTCGGCGTCATGGCCGTCCCCCTCGAACGCCACGACCCACCGCGAGCCAGGGTCGCCGTAGAGAACGAAGCTCGCCCAGAACAGCTCCTCCTGGCCGAACTCGCGAATCACCGCGGTCCGCCCGGCTCGCACGGCCTCCCCCAGCGGCGAGCCCCCGAGAAACGCCGTGCAGAAGGCGCAGGCGAACCGCGCCGCAGCTCTGTCCCGGACCGGCGTGAGCCTTAGCCAGGTAGTGACCGCGCCCCGCCTCGAGGAACGCGCAGGCCAGCAGGTGCGAGGCCTGGTCCATGGGGTGCTTCGCCGGTCGCTGTCGCGCCAGCTCCCGGGCCACCTCCTCGCCGGCCCTGCGCCGGATCGCCGCCGACACGCCGATGCCGCCGGGAGCGTCCATCTTCATGTCCTCGTTCTCGGAGTTGGCGATGGCATCCACGACAGGATCGGTGATGTCTCCCGGCCAGATCCGGACCATGTGACGACCGATGGCGTGATCGCGGACGAACATGGACCATGCTCCCGGGCCCTGGAGACGGCGATGCGACCACATCCTATCACCACCGGTCCGGGCGCTGCACAGCTCTGGCGGGTACGCGGGCATGAAAGATCGCGGGTCGATCCGCTTTCCTCTCTATCGAGAGCGGTCACTCACCGCGACGAATCGACACGGGAGGATGTATGGCGTTCGGCATCGGATACTTCAAGGGAGAGCCCACGGAGTTCATCCTGGAGCACGCAGGCGGCCGGCTCGTCCGTGAGGGGCCCGGGATCTCGTTCTTCTATCTGTCCTGGCGCACGTCGGTCACGATGGTCCCGATGAACACCCTGGACGCCGGGTTCATCTTCAACGAGACCACCGGGAACTTCCAGCCGGTGTCGATCCAGGGACAGCTCACCTACCGCATCATCGATCCGAAACGGATGGCGACCATCCTGAACTTCACCATCGATCCGGCCTCCCGGCGCTACCTGTCGCAGGACCCGGACAAGCTCTCGCAGCGCCTGGTCAACGCGGTGCAGGTCCACGCCAGGAACCAGGTCCTGGGGCAGCCGCTGGAGGAGGTGCTCCGCACGTCCGAGGCGATCGCCGTGGCGGTGCTGAAGAGCGTCTCGACCGACTCGTTGACCACCTCCATGGGGGTCGAAGTGCTGGGGATCCACATCACGGCCATCAAGCCCACGCCGGAGATGGCGAAGGCGCTGGAGGCGGAGCACCGGGAGGCGCTGCAGCGGAAGGCCGACGAGGCGATCTACGCCCGGCGCGCCGCGGCTGTGGAGCAGGAGCGGAAGATCGCCCAGAACGAGCTCTCCACCAAGATCACCATCGAGGAGCAGCGGCGGCAGCTGGTGGACCTCGAGGGCTCGAACAGCCAGAAGGAGGCGGACTTCGAGGCCGCGGCCACCCAGACCCGGCTCAAGCCCTACAGGGACACGGACCCGCGGATCCTGCTGGCCATGGGGTTCAAGGAGCTGGGCGAGCGGGCCGGAGAGATCAAGCAACTCACGATAACCCCGGAGCTGATCTCGGCGATCCGGGACGCCAGGTAAGGGGCACCCGGTGCCGCCGGCGGATCGCATCGTCGTCGTCGTCAAGAAGACCGGCCTGGAGGAGCTGGTCGAGCGGTTCAACACCCAGGCGCAGGCCCGGTTCTACGTGGAGCACATGGGCGTGCCGTTCTCGGAGTACGAGGAGGCCCACCGGATCTACAAGGAGTCCGCGGAGAACCTCCGCCGGTTGCTGCCCAGGAAGCTGAAGCACCAGATCGTCGAGCGGGGATTCCTTCCGAGCTTCTCTTTCGGCCCTCGGGACGTCGTGGTGACTCTGGGGCCGGACGGATTGGTGATCAACACGGCCAAGTACCTAAGGGAGCAGCCGATCGTCGCTTTGAACCCCGATGCCTCGCGGATCGACGGGATCTTGAATCCGTTCGCTCTGTCCGACTTCCCGCTGGCCCTGGCCGGGGTGCTCGAGGGGCGCGCCACGATCGCCCGGGTGAGCATGGCCTGTGCGACTCTCAACGACGGACAACGCCTGTTCGCCGTGAACGACCTGTTCGTCGGTCACAGGTCGCACGGGTCGGCCCGGTACAGGATCGAGGTCGCGGGCTCCTCGGAGGACCAGTCGTCCAGCGGCATCATCGTCTCGACCGGCGCCGGGTCGACCGGATGGCTCCGGGCCATCCTGACCGGGGCCGCGGCGATCTCCAGGGGCATGGGGGGCTGCGACGCCGAGGTTCCGGCCGATCAGGGGCGGTTCGATCCGGAGGCCGAGGAGCTCAGGTACTTCGTCCGGGAGCCGTTCCCCAGCCGGACCACGGCCTGCGGGGTGGCCTGTGGCGTCCTGGCGGCGCAAGAGACGCTGACCGTGACCTCCTGGATGCCGGACCAGGGGACCATCTTCTCCGACGGCATCGAGTCGGACTACCTGCCGTTCAACACCGGCGCCGTCGCGACGATCGGGCTCGCCGATCGAAAGGCGCACCTGGTCCAGCGTTGCCGGTAGGGCCGCTCCGCGACCGCGATGCAAAGGCGTGCCGGCCGATATCGAGGCCGATCCAGCAGAGGCAGCCCGGACGCCGCTCGCCGGGCCGATCACGGGCCGTACCGCCGAAGCGACCTGTGCGCCTCCGTGGCGTATCGCCCCCTGGGGGTGACCTGGGTCGCCTTCTTCCAGGCCACCAGCGCCGCCGTGGTCTCGCCGGACGCGTGGAGCGCCTGACCCAGCCTGAAGTAGACCTCGTCCATGGCCAGGTCGAACTTCTTGATCCGGTCGGGGTATCGCCGGAGCGTCAGCTCCATCTTCAAGAGGTCGTCTCTGGCCCGGGGCACTCGACCCCACTCCTTCGGCACCCTGAGGCACACGGTGGCCCTCATCATCACCGCCGTGAGGTGGTCGGGGTCCCTGGCGACGGCGCTGTCCAGCTCCTTGAGCCCCTGGAGCGCCAGCGACTTGGCGCTGGCGCCGCCTCCTCCGAACTTCGCCTCGAGGCAGTGGAACACCCCGAGCCACGCCAGCGGCTCGGCCCCGTTCGGATCGGCATCGAGCGCCATGCTCACGTACTTGCGCGCCAGCGCCAGGGTCTCGGCCTGCTCGGTCTCGTCGGCAAGGTGGACGTACTCGCACCCCAGGCTGAGCAGCACCTGGGGGTCGCCACGCTTCGACTCGAGGAGCGCCAGCAGCCTGGCGATCTTCGCCTCCCTCCACGCCGTGGGGGTGCAGAGGCCGGGGCGAGCCAGAGTGAAGAGCAGCAGGAGCACGATCGCAGGTCTCATCGTCTCAATCGTACCATGGATCGGCGCAACCACCCGGCCGGGTCTCGGCGCAGGCGACGAGCCCGGGGCGCTCGTCAGTCGGGCCGGCAGCCGCCCGGGCGCCTCTCCTCCACGAACGTCCGGACCACGCCGAAGACGCGCTCGACCCGGTCCGACCGGAACAGCGTTCCCCGGAGCCGCTCCAGGTAGCCCCGCCGGGCGACCAGCTCGAACGATAGATCGAAGTTGAGATCGAAGACCCACCCCATCTGGATGATCTTGAAGTCGCCGAGCGTCTTCACGGCGCGCATCCTGGGCATCCGGCGGTCCATCACTCCGGCGAACACCTCGTCGGAGATCCGGGGGACGTCCGGCAGCTCCAGCTCGATCGCCTCGTTCCAGTCTCCCGGCTCGTGGCAGTAGTACCTGAGCGCAAGGTCCCAGATGTCCAGCTTGTCGGCGTCCCTGACGAGCCGGGTGACCAGCTTGCAGTCGTCGGACTCGTGGGCCGGGATCTCGATCCGGTTGTGCAATCTGACCGCGGAGGTGACCAGCCGTCGGGCCGCGGGGTCGAGGGTGTCCAGCGGACGGTGCCTCTCCAGCACCTCCACGCCCAGGGCGGCGTGGTCCTCCGACCTGGCATCCAGGTAGGTGCCCCAGCGGGCGAACTGCTCGAACCGGCCCACGTCGTGGAACAGCGCCGCGGTCTCCGCGAGCACCTGACGATCATCCGGCAGCGACAGGCTCCTGGCGAGCCCCACGATCTCCCGGCACACCCGGTCCGTGTGATCCCGCTTGAGCCTGATGGCGCAGTCCCGGGCCGGATCGCCGTTCATGAAAGAGTCGACGTATCGATCGAACCACGACCTGAGCGACGCCAGCGCCTGGCGCCCGATGAGGTTCGACACGGGATCGGGCTCCGGGCTCAGGCGCCGAGGTTCCTGGCCGCGAAATCCCAGTCGACCAGGTGGTCCAGGAACCGGGAGACGTAGTCGGCGCGCCGGTTCTGGTAGTCCAGGTAGTAGGCATGCTCCCAGACATCCAGCGTGACGAGGCTCTTGACCCCTTCGGTCAGAGGCGTGTCGGCGTTGGAGGTCGCGCGGATCTCGAGGGCCTTCCCGGTGGTCACGAGCCAGACCCAGCCGGAGCCGAACAGCCCCACGGCCGCGGCGTGGAACCGCTTCTTGAACTCCTCGAAGCTCCCGAACGACGCGGCCATCCTGCGAGCCAGCTCGCCGGAGGGCTGACCGCCTCCGTTCGCCTTCATGCTCTTCCAGAAGAAGGCGTGGTTGAAGGTCTGGGCCGCGTTGTTGAAGATCGGCTTCCGGGCATCCCTGGAGACGGCCACGACGATCTTCTCGAGCGGCTGCGAGACCAGGTCGGTGCCCGCGATCAGCTCGTTCAGCTTCTTCACGTAACCAGCGTGGTGCTTGTCGTGATGGAACTCCAGCGTGCGAGCGGAGAGGTGAGGTTCCAGAGCGTTCTTCGCGTAGGGGAGGGGTTCCAGTTCGAACGGTCCGCCCTTCGATCCCTTGTCGCCGGCATGGACCTCGGCCGGCCCCGCGCCGCCTCCCAGCAGCGCCACGGAGCCCGCGGCGGCCGTGGCGAGAAGCGCCCTCCGGCTGATCGTGCGGTCTCTTCTCGAGCTCATCGTTACCTCCTGTTCACACCTGTTCGATCCGCGGACGGTCCGGCAGCTCGTTCGGGTTCGACGCGGACGGTGGAAACTCCGCCTTGACCGCATCCTTGACCTCCGCGATCACCCGGGACAGCCGGGCGACCAGCGGGAGATCGCCGCCGCATCGCTGGAACCGGTCCAGGATCTCGTTGAACCTGTGGCCCGGGACCTTCCCCTGGACCGGCAGGTCCGCGAGGATCGACAGCGATCGCTCCAGGTCGGAGTAGTAGACGAGGATCCCGGTGCGCCCCCGGGTGGCGCTCACGGCCTGATCGAAGAACGCCTGTTTGGCCGCGGCCCGGACCTGGGCGGCGCGGCGAGGAGCCGTGGTGACGAGTCGACGGATCCCCGGGACCCACCAGGAGAGGGCGTACCCGATGACGAGCCCCACGAGCACGTCCGGGATGATGACGAGGGTGCTGATCTGCCACGGCGTGTACAGGATGAGCGCCAGCGCCGCCATGGCCGTGACCACTCCGAACAGAAGGTCCGCGTCCCTGTAGCTGCCGGACCGGGTCCGCGGAGGTCTCCTTCTCGGCGGCTTGCACAGCGGCCTCGACGTCGTCCACCAGCCTCGCGTCGAACATGGAGCTCCTACAGATCTCGTCCGGGAAGAGCGGCTCGGACGGCCCGGGACACTCTATCACTCCCCGGCGTCCGGGGACAACCGCCAGGCGACCCGCACCCGCTCTGGCAGCTGGGGGGGGGGGGGCAGGACGATCAGGGTCGGGCCGGGCCGCCAGACTCGGGTCCCTGCTGGCTCGCCACCTCGATCCAGCGGTCGTGGAGCCTGTCCGCCAGGTCGAGGATCTCCGACGCGGCCTCGAGCTTCGCGAGCCAGGCGGCAGGCAGACCGGATTGACCGGCGTACGCTCCGGCCAGCGCCCCTGTCACCGCGGCGGTGGTGTCTGCGTCGAACCCTCCGAGCACCGCCGTGGCCATCGCGAGCTCCGGATCGTCCGGGCTGGCCAGGAAGCTGAAGAACGACGCACCCACCGTCTCGACCACGTAGCCACCGCACTTGAGATCGAGGAGCGCATGGACCGGAGCGGTCTTCTCGTGGAGCAGGACGGCCACCCGGCGCAGGCGCTCCGCGGTCTTCGAGGGTCCGACAAAGGCGATCGTCCGATCGATCAGGGTCGCCGGGTCCAGCTCACGCCGGGCCGCCAGCGCCACGGCAAAGGCCACGGCTCGCGCTCCGGCGAACGCCTCGTCGCAGTTGTGAGTGATGAGCGTGGCGATCCGGCAGTCGTCGCGGAGCCTCTCGAGATCATGACTGCCGAACAGCCCCACCGGGGCGATCTTCATCGCCGCACCGTTTCCCGCGGCGGTCACCCCGGTCTTGCCGGCCCTGTCCCACGGGACGCCGGCCTTCAATTTCTTGATCGCTCCGTGACAGGTGAACCCGATGCCGCGCAGGTCGCCGGTGTCGACCCAGGCCACGAACTCCCGGCCGGTGTCTTCGGGATCGAGCTTCCCCAGCCGTGCCAGGCTCCTCGCGTGGCACAGGGTCATCATGGTGTCGTCGGTCCAGATGCCCTTGAACTCGCTGGCCCACCGTGCCCGGCTCTCCGGACCGGAGATCCGAGGCAGAACCCGGCTGATGGTCGGCGGCATCGCGAACTCGAACGGCATGCCCGCCGCATCGCCGCAGGCGGTGCCGAGCAGCGCCCCACGGAACGTGTCTCGCGCATCCTTTGCTTTCAAGTGTGCCTCACCCTCCAGTCGGTCGGACTCGCCTTCCGACTCGACGAGGGGAGCGCGAGTTCCCGCAAGTTCGCCCGGGATCGGACCGGCATGTCGTTGCCGCCTCTCATCCAGTTCGATGGAGGCCTGGCTGCCGGGTCGGCGCCCGCGTCGCCGATCAGCGGAACGGATCGTCGAGGCCCGCCGAGGGCCGGACCTCCGGGGCGGCGGTTCCATCAGGCCTGGCGATCGGGATCGGCGGCCCGTCGTAGGTGAGCACCACGTCTTTCACGGTGACTGACCGCTCCAGGCGGACGATCTGGGCGTACTGTCTGTAGCCGGGGAGCTCCACCGTGAGCTGCACCTCCGTGAGCGGCACCGCCTCGAACCTGAACCTGCCGTCGGGCCCGGTATGCACGGTCTTCGTCCACACCTGAGGGGGCGGGTAGATGGCGATGACCGCCGACGGGCCGATCGTCACCTTGGCGTTGGCCACGGGCCGGGGCGCGTAGCGGTCCGGGGTGTAGTCGATCGGGAGGATTCCAAACATCTGTGGCACCTTCACGACGCCCTCGAGCACCCGCATCTTCTCCAGGTAGATCGTGCGCTCCGGCTGCGGTTCGGCCAGGGAGATCCGGGCGTTGATCGGGGCGAATCCTTCCCAGGTCACGGCGTAGTCGTACGTGTCCGGCGCCAGCCCCTCGCACGCAAACCTCCCGTCGGCGCCGGTGGTGCGCCTGCCGATCAGCTGGACAGGTCGGCCCTGGCCGGGAGGCACGTGGGTCGACAGGGTGATCGTGGACCCCTCGACCGGGCGCTCGTACGGGGGCAGGTCGATCTCCGGCCCGCGCCGCATCACCCGGCCGGTGAACGCCCGACGCGCCCTGTTCGCCTTCAGGTACTCCGAAAGGGTCCAGCGGTACCAGCGGTAGGCGTACACGTACTCGTAGTAGGCTCCCCAGAGAGCGTAGTAGTCCCACGGGTTGGCCTCGTAGACCCGCCAGTACGAGCGGATCGACGCCTCGAGTCTCTGTCGCGCGTCGACCAGCCGTCCGGCCCACGGGTTCGAGTCGTCCACCGGGCTCGGGTAAGGCCCCCAGAAAGAAGCTGCGTCCTGAGCGAGCACCGAGCCCGCGACCACCAGGAGAAGCACTGACACGGCCACCAGTCCGAAGATCCTCGTTCCCATCGAGATCGCTCCTTCCCGTGCCTTGCCGCGATTCGAGCCGACCGGCTCCCGGGCCCGTGACCGCCGCCACTCTCGAGATCGGGCCCCGAGGCCCACACCTTCGCAGAGCTTCTACGTCGACTCGATCCCGGAGGTTTGACTCTTTTCACCGGGCAGCGCGGTCCGAGGCCGGCCTGGCACGGGGCGAACGCCGGGTTCCACCTTCTTCCCGGTCCACGGGGCAGGCCAAGACCCCGCACTCCGGAGGCGGTCGATCACTTCCGTTGCCAGCGGTCGCGCTTCTCGAGGACCGACGCTGGACCGTCGCCGTCGAGCCACCGCCTGGCCGCCGGGTCGTCCGCGAGCCACGCATCCCAGAAGGCGGTGCTGAGCGCCAGAATCGCCCGATGGTGGTTCGGATTGCGCTGGAGGGCGTCGCCGGGAAGGCCGCGATCGGCGAACGCCGAGTGCTGGGCCTCGAACAGGACGAGCTCGTACTTGCCGCCCGGGGGCAGGGCGGGGAAGATGGATAGTCTCGACTCCACCGTGGCCCCACCGATGGACGCCACGTCCTTCGTGCCGGTCATGAGCATCCAGGGGATCCGTACGCCGTCGAACGCCCGGGTGGCGCCGAACCCGGCGCGGGGGGCGCTGGGGCTGAAGGCGAGGGCGGCCCTGACACGCCGGTCCGTGAACGCCTGGCGTCCCAGGGGAAGGCTCTGGCCGCTCACCGCCTGGGCCGTCACGGCCCCGAAGGAGTGTCCCGACATCCCCACGCGGGTCGGGTCGATCCGGCCGGCCAGAGCGCTGCCTCGCTCCCTCCCGAGGCGCTCCAGGCGGTCCAGGACGGTCGGGACGTCCTCGACGCGCAGCAGGAAGTTCTGGAGCCCCGCCGCTTGCCGCATGGCTGCCATGCGCTGCCCCAGCGGCTGATCGCGCCAGACCGACGTGTCGGAGCCCGGATGCTGGATGAACACCGCGACGTAGCCTCGGCCCGCCCAGTGTCGCCCCAGGTAGGCGCATCCGTGACGCGATCCCCCCAGGCCATGGCTGAAGAGCACCACCGGCACCGGAGCCCTCTGCTGCGGCAGGTAGATCAAGGTCGGGATCTCCCGGTGCCTCTGCGGGTCGTGGACCGTGAGGTCCACGGTCTGCGGTTGGCTGCCTGCGGGTACGGTCAGAGGATCGTACGCCGTGCCGGCGGCGACGGTCGGCCCGGCCATCGCAAGAACGACCAGGGCGAGGAGCGCGGCGATGCCGACCGGTGGTGCCGAGCGGTCGCCATGGAAGGGGCTCGGGAACATCGACACCTCTTCTCCGACGCGGCGAGGGCCTGCCACGTCGGGACGAGCAGCAGCCGGATGCCCTGCCGGCGCGTCACCGGGCATGACCGATCAGCTGCCTGACCTTGTCCAGAAGCACCTGAGACGACAGCGGCTTCTCGAGAAACGGCACCGGAGCTCCAAACTGCGACGGGTCCGGCAGAGAGTCGTCGGTGTAGCCCGATACGAAGATCGCCAGCAGCCCGGGCCGGCTCTGCCTGAGCTTCTCGAACACCTCGTGACCCCGCAGGCCGGGGAGCACGATGTCGGTGAGCAGCAGGTGGATCTCCCGGCCCTGGTCGGCCGCCAGATCGAGCGCCTGCTCGCCGCTCTCCGCGTCGATCACCTCGTACCCGTTCCGGGTGAGGACCCGCCTGATGAAAGACCGGATCATCTCATCGTCCTCGACCAGCAGAACCGTGCGAAGGACCGGCGCTGGAAGCGCCTCTGGAGGGGGTGCAGGAGCATCGTCCGGCCCGGCCCCGGCCACCGGAAGATAGATCCGGAAGGTCGATCCCGTTCCCGGCTCGCTCAGCACCTCCATGTGACCGCCGCCCTGCTTGACGATGCCGTACACCGTGGAGAGGCCCAGCCCGGTGCTCTTGCCGCGGGACTTGGTGGAGAAGAACGGCTCGAAGATCTTGGACAGCGTCTCCCGGCTCATCCCGCACCCGGTGTCCCGGACCGTGAGCAGCACGTAGTCCCCCGGGGCGACCTCTGCCGGGCGGTCGGGCCGGCCGCCGGCGAAGCTGACCGGGCTCGTCTCGAGGGTGATCTGCCCCCCCCGGGGCATGGCATCGCGGGCGTTCACGGCCAGGTTGAGAACCACCTGGTCCAGCTGACTCGGATCGACCTTGATCTTCCCCAGCTCGGCGTGGAAGTTCTTCACGAGCCGCACATCCTCGCCGATCAGACGCCGCAGCGTCTTCGAGAGCTCGTCGAGGTGCACGTTGAGATCGATGAGACAGGGCTGGACCACCTGCCGTCGGCTGAAGGCGAGGAGCTGCCGGGTCAGCTGAGCCGACTGCCGGGCCGCGCCGATGATCGTCTGGACGGACTCGATGGCCGGATGGTCCGGCCCGATCTGATCGGCGAGGATCTCCGCGAAGCCCAGGATCACGGAGAGCTGGTTGTTGAAATCGTGGGCCACTCCCCCGGCTAGCCGGCCCACGGCCTCCATTCTCTGGGCCTGATGGAACTGCTCCTCCAGTCTCCTTCGCTCGGAGATGTCCCGGGCGATCACGAGCATGAGATGTTCCGCCGTCCCCTCCACCGGCGCGGCGGTCAGCTCCAGGCGGCCGGTGGATCGGTCCGGTCGGAGAAGCCTGAAGATGGCCAGCGTCCGACCCTTGCCTTCGAGCATGGCTTCCAGCGTCACCTCCGGCACCTGCTCGGGCGCCGGCTGCAGCAGCTCCTTGAGGTTCCGCCCGGCGAGCGTGGTCCACGGAGAACCCAGGATCTCGCCGCTGCGACGATTCAGGTCTCGGATCGTCCCGTCCGGAGCGACGATCAGAATGGCGTCGTGAGCGGCCTCCATGAGCACCCGGTGGCGCTCGTCGGAGAGCCGGGCCTGGCCGGCGAGCTGGCGGCCCCGCTCCTCTTGCCGGGCGAGCGCCACCTCCAGCGCCTTGTGGCTCTCGGCCAGCTGCCGGTTCGTCCGGACCACGTCCTCCAGGCTCGAGAGCAGAACGCCGAGGATCTGCTGTCGGTCGGCATCGATCGTGAACGACGTCCCCATGAACTCCAGCCTCAGCCCCGAAGTGTCCCGGTGAACGACGGCCAGATCGACCTTCGCGAGGAGCTGCCGGACGCGGCTCGTCAGATGCTCGGCCGTGACGGGCTTGGTGAGGTAGTTGTCCGCCCCGGCCTCCAGCGCCTTGAGGATCGCCTGAGGCTCGTTGAGGGCGGTCATCATCATCACCGGAAGGCGACGGGTACCCGGATCGGTCTTGATCTTGCGGCACAGGTCGTAGCCTGACATGCCCTCCATGAGCACGTCGGCCAGGACGATGTCGCATCGACACCGCCCGATCAGCTCCAGCGCCTCCTCGCCGCTGGTCGCCAGGCGCACGTGGTGACCCGCGTCTTCCAGCATCGACGCGTACCAGGCTCCCTGGGTCGGACTGTCCTCCGCGATGAGCACGCTGGCCATGAAGACCTCCTCCGGCGACAGCGACGACCGCCCGGGACCGTCGATCGCACCGGTCTCTCCGTGAACGAGGCTCTCAGCTCACGGAGCGGATCTCGACCTTGAAGACCGTGCCGGTCGGGTGGTTGTCCTCCACCCAGATCCGCCCACCGTGAACCTCTGCGACGAGCCTGCAGAACGCCAGACCGAGACCGCGACTCACCCTGCCGTGAGAGGAGGCGTCCGGGTCCAGCTGTACGAACTTGTCGAAGATCTTCTCGCGAAACTCCGGCGGGATGCCCGGGCCCAGGTCGCTCACCGTGAGGATCACCCGCTGGTCATCGGCCCACCGGGCCCCGATCTTCACCTCCCCGCCTCCGGGGGCGTACTTGAGGCTGTTGTCGACCAGGTTCTCGATCAGCCTGCGCAGCAGATCCGCGTCTGCCCGGAGCGGGCGGTCCGCCAGGTTCACGTCGCTGGACAGCTGTTTCTTGCCGAGCCTGGCCCGACTGGCCCCGGTCTCGCAGATCGCGGCCACCAGCCCAGGCAGGTCCACGGGGGCGGGCCTGGGAACGAGCTGGCCATCCTCGCTCCGGGAGATGTCGAGCAGGTTCATCACCATGTTTCGCATGCCGGAGGCCGCGCTGACGACCCGGTCCACGTCCTCTCGAGTGGCTTCGGAAAGGTCCGCGGCCTCCCGGAGCAGCTGCCCGAACCCCAGGATGTTGGTGAGCGGGTTCTTGAGGTCGTGCACCAGAAACGCCGTGAGCGACTCCTTCTGCTTCTGGATGCGGATCAGCTCGTCGCGCTGCTGGCGAAGGATGAGGTTGCTCTGCTGGAGCTCCGTCTGGAGCCGCTTGATGCGCAGCAGGGACCGCACCCGGATCAGCAGCTCCGTCCGTCCGATCGGCTTCATCAGGAAGTCGTCGCCGCCGGCGGTCATGGCCTGTCCCTGGGTCGCCAGGTCATCGACGGCGGTGATGAACACGACCGGCACGACGTCGCCGCCCGGCAGCTTCCGGAGCCGCCTGCAGGTCTCGCACCCATCGATGCCGTCCATCAGGATGTCGAGCAGCACCAGGTCGATCCGGCTCCCCTGGAAGACGTCCAGCGCTTGCTCGCCGCTCTCGGCGGTGAGAACGGCGAACCCCGCGGCGGTGAGGTGAGCCTTGCCGATCTGGCGAATCTGGGGGTTGTCGTCGACGACGAGGATCGTCTCTGTCATGGACAGGCTGACTCCGTGGAAGCCCGGGGCAGGTTCAACGAGGCGGAGCGGTCTTCGATATTCTACATGCCCACTGCCGGAGGCGCCACATGGTCGAAAAGCCCCGGCGCTCATGCGCTCTCGATCGAGTCATTCCGTGGCGCAAGCAGGTTCGACTCAGGATGGCTGGCCCCGGCCACCTCAGCGACGGCGCGCCGCGGAAGCGGGGGGGAGGTGGTCCAACCATGATCTCTGCTTGCTCCCGCACGAGGCGGCCCAGGGAAGGGGGACAGACGAGAAGGGGATCCGGGCTACCACGAAGACGCGGAGGAGCGAGGCCCGGACGTGCCGTGTCCCGTCTCTTCCGGGGTGAAGATCAGGTCAGGTGTCCACGGAAGGCGAGGAGAGGTCCGTCACAGCACGAAATCCGGCGGCAGGCCCAGGGTACTCAGCACGGTTTCCCGGTCCATCCCGGAATCGAGCAGCCTGCGGGCGGCTTCGCGCAAGCCCTCGGTCTTGCCCTCAGCCTTGCCCTCGGCCTTGCCCTCGGCCTTGCCCTCGGCCCTGCCCTCGGCCCTGCCCTCGGCCCTGCCTTTCTCGAGGCCATCGGCGATCCCTTCCCTACGGGCCCTCGCGAGCCGGGTCGCCTCGTCGCGCTGAGCCTTCAGGCGGAACTCGATCATCTCGCGGACCTCGCTGGTGGCGTACGCCCGTTTCA
>JACQZM010000532.1 GCA_016213885.1 Candidatus Rifleibacteriota bacterium
ATCAGGGAAGCTCAGGAGCTCCTCCTCGTCGCAGCGATGAGAGAACCGTTCGCCCCCGGGCTCTCTCACCGTGAGCGCCTTGAGCATCTGACGCGCCATGGCGCCGTGCTGGGTGTACCCGGCGCTGGACAGGCGCTCCTCCACGTAGCGCCGGAGCGCCCCTTCGGCCCCGCCCCAGGAGCCCTCGTAGAGCGTCGGGCCGATCGAGGAGGCCCCCGTCGACTTCATCCTGGCGACGAGCTGGCTGCACACGATCTGGGCCACCGGCAGCGCCGTGTCGCCGCTGGCCCGCGTGACCCGGAGGATGTCCGCGGCCAGCCGTCCGGGAAGCCCCTCGTCGAACCGGAAGCCGTAGACCTGGGCCCGGGTCGGGCCCTCGATCGCCTCGATCAGGCCCGCCTCGCCGATCTCGTGCACGGGGAACGACCTGTAGAGCGATCCGAGCCGCTCTTCCAGAGGAAAGAACTCCCCCCGGTACTCGCGACGGAACGAGAGCACCACCTTGACGGAGAGCCGGTGGCTCTCGGCCAGGCACTGGATCGCCTCGAAGAACCCCCCGATCGCCGGAGAGCCCCGGGGGTTGTGGGTGATGAGCTCCTCGAGCTGGTCGATGGCCAGAAGCAACGTCCGGCCCGGAGGCAACCTCAGCCGCAGCACCAGCTCCGGCAGTATCCGGGGCTGCGGCCGGACCCCCGGATCGGACGGCTCGGTCGTCCCGAGCAGCCGGTCCGTGGGGCTGCCGCCGGCCGGCGGATCCGCGGCCTCGGCGGCCTCGGCCGGCTTCCGGGCCTGGGCCCAGAGGAGGTCCCACAAAGCCTGGAGCGGGTCGGGCCCGGAGTTCAGCACCAGGCCGTGGAACCGTTCCGGGTCCAGGGCGGGGAAGAGTCCCGCTCTCAGCAGCGACGACTTTCCGATGCCGCACGGACCGAAGAGCGCCAGGACCCGGGTGGAGGGGCTCTCCAGGTGCGACACCAGTTCGTGGACCTCCGCGTCACGGCCCAGGAAGAGCGCTGCGTCGGAGGCCTCGAACGGCTCCAGCGGCCGGTACGGTCGGGCCGGGTAGCTCGTCGAGGGGGCCGGCCGCCTGCCCCGGGAGGCCTTCTCCAGCCAGTCGACCAGCGAGGCCAGAAGCTCAGCGGCCGTGGGTCTTGCCGCTGCGCTTGCCGTCAGCGCCCGCATCACGAGCTCGTCGAGCGCGCGGGGCACCGAGGCGTTGACGCGGGACGGGGCCGGGACCACGCTCTGCCGTTGCACCTTCAGAATCCCCATCACGCTGTCGCCCGCGAACAGCCGCCGGCCCGTGAGCATCTCGTGGAGAATCACGCCGGTCGCGTAGATGTCGGTCGCCGGCCCCACGGGCTGTCCCCGGATCTGCTCCGGGGCCATGTAGCCGGGGGTGCCGGCCAGGACCGGTTCGGTCGTCCCCTCGGCGCCCGGCGGCGCGTCTGTCTGGACAGCATCCTTGCCGGCCATGAGGGCGAGGCCGAAGTCGGCGACCTTGGCGCGGCCCGTGTCGTCCAGGAACACGTTCGAGGGCTTCAGGTCGCGGTGCACGATCCCGCGGGAGTGGGCGGCCTGGACCGCCCGCAGGATGTCGGCGGCGATCCGGATCGCCTCGAGCTGCGTGGGCCGACCCTGGGCCAGTCTCTGGGAGAGCGTGGGACCGCGGATGAGCTCCATGACGAGGAACGGGTGACCGTCCGCCACGCCGGCGTCGTACAGGCGCACCACGTAGTCGTTCTCCAGCCCGGCGAGGATCCTGGCCTCCGCCTCGAACGCCTCGGCGCACCCGGGGTCGAACGTCTCCAGCACCTTGAGCGCTACCTCTCTGCCGAGGCGCAGGTCCATGACCCGGTGCACGGTGCCCCCGCCGCCCCACCCCAGGATGCCGAGCCCCTGGAACCGTGACGCCAGCGACAGCGGGACCGGGGCCCGGTGCCTCTGGAAGAAAGGGGAGCCCTGGACCGGCGTGGCCGAAGCATCGGCAGCCGTCGGGCGCGACTCCGGACCGGTTCCCGATCGCTCCGGTCCGGCCAGCGGTCTCGCTCCGGGCACGGTACCATCGAGCTGCTGGACCCGGCCCGGCGCGGAGGCGCCGCACGACGGACACGCGCTCGTGGTCTCGTCGAGCTCGGCGAAGCACCACCGACAGGTCCGGGTGGTGGTCAAGGCTCCCCCTCCATGGTGGCCCCAGCGGCACTCGCGCCGTGTTCCGGTGCGAGGATTCACCGGTGACGGGCGGATCGAGACCCCGGAGCACCGGCGGCTCCACGGCCCGGCCTCGAGATCTCGAGCGAGTCGTCCCGACTCATCGTACCTGGGCGAGCGAGGCGCGGCAACCCCCCGGCGCGGCCGGTCCCCGGGATCTTGCGGCCGCGACAAGCGGTCGGACGCTGTGATATCGTCTACCGCATCCCATGCTGCTCTACCGCCCGATCCTCGCCGTCTACCAGGAGACCCGGGACCCGTGCGTGCAGCGATGGCTCCTGCGAGAGCTGGCCTGCCCGCAGCTCCACGCCGAGCCCGATGAGCTCCTGGAGATGGTCCGGACCTGTCCGCTCGTGGCCGATCCCCACCGCGCGATCGCTTCCGAGCGGCTGGCCGCGGAGGTGTCCCTGGCCGAGCGGAACCTCCGCCTCAGGCTCACCACCCGAGACCCGGTCCGGGTCCAGGGGGGGCTCTGGACCTCCCAGGCGTCGGGGCGCGTGCTGGTCCGGTGGATGAGCTCTCACGCGTCGGCCGGCGAGCTGACTCGCGCTGCCGCGTCCTGGATCGGCCCGATCGCCCTGCAGGCGCTGGGGCGCAGCTCCGGGCCGGCCCGGGAGCTGGTCCTGATGGCTCTCGGCTGTCTCGGCCCGGAGCTGGCGCTGCCGCTGCTGGGAGAGGAGGTCGTCTCCGGCGCGGCCCCGGGAGCCGCCGCGGTGGGCCTCTCCCTGCTCGATCACCCGGCGTCGGCCGGCGCTCTGTTCCAGGCGGTGCAGGCGCGGGGGCTCGAGGTGGCCTCGGCCTGGCTGGGGCTCGCCCTCTCCCGCCTGGGATCCCCGGAGACGGCGCCGCGCGTCGGGCGGCTGGCCCGCTCGCCGGGGGTCGAGCTCCGCGTCGAGGCGGCCCGGGCGCTGGAGGGGTTCGGGTCCGCGGAGTTGCCGGACCTGCTCGATCCTCTCATGAAAGAGCGAGAGACTGTCGTCCGGCTGCACCTGTTCACCTCGCTCGCCCGGGTCGACGCCCCCGGAGGCGTCGCCACGGTCATGCGCCTGATGAGACCCGGCGACCATTCCGCTGTCCGGGTGGCCGCCATCAAGGCGATCAGACGGGTCGGCGACGAGGAGGCGATCGCCTTCCTCGACGAGGTGCTGACCACCGGCACCCCGATCGAGCAGGCAGAGGCGCTGGAGGGCATGGTCTGCCTGGCCGTCGACCCGGCCCGGTGGCTCGCCAGGGCCCGACAGCTGGCCGGGTCCAACCACGGCCGGTCGCTGCTCGTGGGCCTGCTCGCCCTCACCGTCGGCGCCCCCGAGGAGGCGAGCCGGCGGATCGGGGAGATTCTCTCTGAGCTTCCATCAGACCGGTGGTTCCTGGCCGCCTATCCGCTGCGGTACCTGAAGAGCGACCAGACCGTCCCGGCGCTCCGGCGACTCTGCCCGGCCGTGGCCGGCACCGACCTGGAGGAGATCGCCGTCAGCGCCATGTGCAGGCACCTGACGGAGCCCGGGGCGGTGGCCGGCCTGCTGGAGCTGATCCGTCCGACCACGAGGGAGGCCGTGGTGAGGCGGATCCTGGCCGATCTGGCCCGGCACCTCACCCAGGAGCAGGCGCCGGAGGTCGCCGCCGCCCTGCGCGAGAAGCTCGACCCCCGGATGCCTTCGACCCATGCGGGACCACTCCTGATCGCCCTGGGCGCCCTGGGGACGCCGGGCGACCTGCCCACCCTGGTGTCGTTCGCCGGCTCCGCGGCCGTGACCGCGGCGATCCAGGGGATGGAGCTCCTGATGGACCCGGCCGCAGGGCCCACCCTGGACGACCTGGTCAGGGTCGGCCGTCCTGGAGCGAGAGACGCCGCCCTGGTGGCGCTCTTCCGGCTCGGGCTGGAGAGCGCCGGGTCGCACCTGAACACCCTGATGCGTGCCGAGGGCGGAGAGTCGGCGGTGGCGAGGCCGCTGACCGAGATGGCGCTGTTGGTGCGATGCTCGGCGTCGGTCTCCCGGCTGGCGCTGCTGCACCGGACGCTCACGGACAGGGCCCGGGAGCCGTCCGACCGGGGCGAAGCCATCGTGGCGGAGCTGACCGGTGCCGCGGCCGGGCCGACGGCGCTCCTCGGAGCCGCCCTTCCCGCCACCGGGCCCGGGAAAAACCTCGATCAGGTGCTGTCGCGACCGCGGGAGGGGGCTCCGGCAGCCGATGCCGGCGGCCCGTTGCCGGCCCTCGGCGCCGCGGCGCGGCCGCTCCCCGAAGCCGCGCTCCAGGGGAGTGCCCAGGACCTGTACCGCACCCTGGGCACCCACCTCACCGATCTGGGCTGGCAGGGCGGGACGGTGGTGAAGATCGCCCTGCCGCTGGTGCTGCTCGTCGTCCTGGCGGTCCTGGGGGTCTCCCTGGGGACGGCCCGCCAGCGCTCCGTCGGCCCAGCGGCCTCCCCCGGCGCCACCGGCCTCGCCCTGCCGCCGCTGCTCCGGGTCGACGGCTCCGGTCGGGCGCTGAGACCCGGCGACGTGATCGAGGGGACCGTGGTCGTACCGGTGCAGCTGGCCACCAGACTGCCGGAGAACCGGATCCACCTCGTGGGGCGACTTCGAGTCGTGGACGTGCAGGCCCGGCCCGAGAACCCCCGGAGCGCGGAGTACCGCCTGGCGCTGCTCTCGGGCACGGCGCGGATCGACTTTCCCCGCGGCCGATCCAGGGTGTGGGTGGAGACGGAGCACTCCACGGTGGTGGTGGGCCCGGGTTCTGTCTCCCTCGATCTATCCAGCGGATCGCTGGTGGTGACGGTGTCGCGCGGCGCGGCCAGAGCCACCGGGCCCGACGGCTCCGGCCTGACCCTCAGAACCGGCCACCGGGCCCGCTTCAGGGCGGGTCGACTCGACGGCAGGGTGGAGCTCCTCGAGTGAG
>JACQZM010000533.1 GCA_016213885.1 Candidatus Rifleibacteriota bacterium
ACCAGCGCCAGAATCGCATAGCTCCAGGCCTTCACATCGTGGCCGTGGAAGCAGAACACTATATAGTAAGGGTCGAACCCCCTGAAGATCAGCTCCCCGGTCTTGCAGGTGAAGTACAGGATGACCGCGAGGACCGGGAGACGGAGCCACCTGAGAGCCCGGTCCACCGGAGGCGAGGGCTCCAGACACCAGCTGGTCGCGCCGGAACCGGTCTGGCCCGGCCGGTTCCGCCACCAGCGGCCGAGCGCCCACGTCCACTCGTTCACGGCACCGAGGGGACACACCCACGAGCAGAACGCCTTGCGGGCCAGGAAGGTGAGCCCCAGGAGCGCCAGGAACAGGGAGAGGTTCGTCTCGCCGACGGCGCAGATGAACCGCTGGTTGGTGAAGTAGGCGTAGGCCGCCTCCAGCCCCCCGAACGGACAGTACTTCTCCACGCTGGTGAGCGACCAGCCCATGGCCATCCGGAAGCCGACGACGGCCGTGGCGACCACGAAGGTCACCTGCATGACCATCCGCACCCGACCTACCGGGGACGACGACCGCCCGCCGGGCGCCGGGTTGGTCTCGGTGTCGTGCATGGGCCTCCTCCCACGAACCTCGAGTTCCAGCGATTGCAAGGTTGATACCAGATTCGAGCGGCGTCGGGCAACCGAGCTCACGGCTGGACGTGCCGGAACACGGTGTCGAGTGGGCCTCGGCCCCCCGGGTGGCTCACCGGTTGCATCCCCAGGGCGAGCCCACCAGGATCCCCCACCTGTTTCGCGGAGTCGGGCCTGTGATCAGGCCTCGGCCTGGCTGCAGAGTCACCAAGGACGTGGAGGGGATTCATTTGAAGTCGCGCTCGGGAGAGAGAAGAAATCCGGAGAGATGAGAAAGTGGAGGGGATCAGGATCGAGGTCGCGCTCGGGGGCGCGACTCGGACCCGGCGAGGCGCCGGGTCTTGCGACTCGGATCCGGCGAGGCGCCGGGTCTTGAGACTCGGACCGGACCGAGACGGTAGAATCGATACGGCCCCTGGAAAGATCGGAGGCGGCTCGATTCGCCCTCGATCCCTGACACGGACACGAACGTCAGGTGGATCATGATCGTCACTCCGGCCAGCATCCTCTACGGGGGCCTCGGCCTCCTGGGCATCGCGACTGGCATCGCGCTGCTCGTCGTGGCGCTCAGAGGCCTGCTGCGCGGCGATGGATCCAGCGCCTCGGCCCAGAGCTCCCTCGTCGCCGGCCTGGTGATCGGCCAGACCGTCCTGGCGATCCGGCTCTTCTCCTGGCCTTGCTTGTACTGGGTCCTGAAGAGCTGGGTACCGGTCACGCCGGGAGCCATGTGCATCTTCGGGGTGACCCGGTCCGCCCCGCACCTGACCGGGTGGCTGCAGGTGCTGGAGCCCGCGACGCTCCTGGTGGCCGGAGCGATGTTCCTCGTGCTGGGCGCGTACAGGGCCGGCGGTGCGGAGCGCTCGGCGCGGCGACCTCGTTCCTGGCGATCCTGCTGCTCTGCGTGCCCAAGGGCGCCCAGGAGGTCTCCTGCTGCTCCGTGATCTTCGATCAGCCGACCAGGCTGTCGGCGGCGGTGGGGAGCTTCATCCTCGGAGCCCGGTCAGGGGAGTGGCTGCTCGCCCTGACCCAGTCGATCGCGCTGGCGTATCTGGCGCTGCAGCTCTGGATGCGGGTGTCGCTGGCCGGTCCGTCGTGGAGAAAGATCGTGGTCGTGGCGCTGGCGCTGGTCCACGTCGCGATGGTGGGCGTCCTGATGTTCGAGGTCATCTCGCCGGTCCTCACGGAGCGGCCGCTCCATCACTGTCCGTACTGCCTGACCAAACCCCACTACCACAACACCCTGGCGACCCTTGCGGGACTGCTGCTGCTGGGCCTCGCCACGTTCATCCCGCTCTGGCTCGTCTGGCTGGGCGTGGTCGCGACGCCTCCGACCGCGGTGCTCCAGTGGTGGCAGACCGTTTCGGCGCTCGGCCTCGTGCTGTTCTGGAGCCTGGTGCTGGTCCCGTACTACTACAAGCTCCGGTGAGCGGCGTCCGTCGATCCCCGGGAACGCCGCCAGACGAGAAAGAAGACCGCCCGGCTCCGGGCGGTCTCGGTCGATCCGATCTCGGTGGTTCGGGTGGTCTGCCAGGTCACTCCTTCTTGTCGCAGACCCCGTTCTGGTTCGCGTCGACGAAGCAGGCGCCGCCGCGGCCGGCGCCGGCGCGAGCCCTCCGACCCTGTCCGAAGCCCTGGCCGCCACCGGCGCCGCGACGGCCCCGATAGCCCGCCCCGCATCCCCGGCCCGCTCCGCAGGAGCTACCCGCCCGGCCCTGGCCGCAACCCGCGGCACCACACCGCGCCGAAGTACTTCCGGCTCCCTGTCCGCCGGCCAGGTTCTGCTTCTCCGGGAGCTGGTTCTCCAGAGCCTGGACCTGTCCCTTGAGCCTCTCGATCGTTGCGTTGTCCGGTTTCTGGGCCGATTCGGCCTCGATGAGCGCCGCCATGGCGCGGTGATACTCGGCCCTGACCCGGGCCTGATCCGTCGATGCCGGACTTCCGGCCTCGGCCTGGGCCCACCCGGGGCCTGCAACGCACGCGAGGCACACGAGAGCCACGAACCCGGAGAGCCACACGTTCTTCCTCATCACGATCCTCCCACGATCCAGACGGCTCTCGAGAGCGTACCGGGAACTGACGAACCGCACGGGCGCGAACCCGCGGTCGGGCTCTGCAACTCTTGCAGAGGCGCCCTTGCGCACCTGACACATTCTTGCACCGCCGATGACGCCCTCTCGACTGCGGCGTGCAGGACCCGCTGCCCGGTTCGCCCGCCGACAGTCTCGACCGTCCCGGTGCGGGTCAGTTCCTCCGAGGCTCTCGTTCCACCGACCGGATCTTTCCTCGGGCCACGGCCTCGCGGCCCTTCGGACGGTCGGATGCAAGTCGGATGCCCGCGCCAGGCTCGCTGGGTGGTCCGGGAAGGCCGCCCGGAGCGACCCGATCACCGCCGGTCGTCGGCCTCGATCGCCTTCAGCTTGTAGATGAGCCCACGACGGCTGATGCCCAGCTTGCGGGCCGCCCGGGTGCGATTGCCGTCGCACTCGGCCAGCGCCGCCAGGATCGCGGCTCTCTCCACGTCCGACAGGGTCGCGGTGGCGTTCGGCGCTGCAGCCGCTCCGCCCGCCCCGGAGACGACCTTGGGGGGGAGGTGCTCCGGCAGTATCACGTCTCCTCTGCTGAGAAGACAGGCCCTCTGGATCGCGTTCCTGAGCTCGCGTACGTTCCCCGGCCACGCGTAGCCCACCAGGCTTGCCGCCGCCTGGGGCGACAGCCGGACCGCGCCCTCGGAAAAGCCCCGCGCGAAGTGCTGCACCAGCGGCAGTATGTCCTCGTGGCGCTACCTGAGCGGAGGAACCACCAGCTCGATCACAGCGAGCCGGTAGTACAGATCCTCCCGGAACTTCTGCTGGAGAGCCTCGGTGGAGAGGTCCCGGTTCGTGGCCGAGATCAGGCGGACGTCGACCTGGGTCGGCGCATCGCCGCCCACCGGCACGACCTGGCCGGTCTCGAGCGCCCTGAGCAGCTTGGGCTGGAGGGCGAGCGGCATCTCGCCGATCTCGTCCAGGAAGAGCGTCCCCGTGTCGGCCGCTCTGAACAGCCCCTGCCGCGGTGCCTGCGCCCCGGTGAACGCTCCCTTCACGTGTCCGAAGAGGTCGCTCTCGATCAGCGACTCCGAGAGCGTCGCACAGTTGGCCACGACCAGCGGTCGGGCGGATCGCGAGCTGTGCTGGTGGAGGAGAGTGGCGACGACCTCCTTGCCGGTGCCGCTCTCACCGAGGACCAGCACCGGGGCATCGGACCTGGCGATGCTCAGCACGGTCCGGACCAAGGAGCGCATGGCCGGGCTCTCGCACACGATCCCCGGCGGCAGGGCGGCCGGATCGTCGGGCCGATCGAGGTCCTTTTCGAATCGACCCAGGAGGTCGAACACCGCGGTTCTGAGCTCCTCCAGGTCCACCGGTTTCGCCAGGTAGTCGTCGGCGCCGGTCTTCATGGCCGACACGGCTTGACGCAGATCGGCATGGGCGGTCAGGAGGAGCACCGGCAACGGGGTGGACATCTTCCGGATCCGGGCCAGCGCCTCGAGCCCGCTCATCCCCGGGAGCTTCACGTCGAGCAGCACCAGCCCCGGCGGCCTCGCCCGGATGGCCTCCAGCGCCTCCTCGGCCGACGAGGCCTCCTCCACCACGAGTCCGCAGGAGGTCAGGAAGCCGGAGAGCAGGCTTCTCTGAGACGCCTCGTCGTCGACGACCAGGACCGATCTATCCGACTCGCGCACGGATTCCATCCAGATAGAAGATCGTTCCGCCGCCCTTGCGGGCCAGGACGCCGACGGTCCAGCCATGGGCACTGGCGATCCGGCGAACGATGCAGAGCCCCAGGCCGGTACCGCCCTGGCGCGTGGTGAAGTAAGGGGTGAAGAGACGCGCGGCCACCGGAGGCGGGATGCCGGGCCCCGCGTCTCTCACCTCCAGGCGGTAGCCTCCAGAATGCCCGATGACCAGCTCGATTTCAACGGTCGACCCCTCCGGCGAGAACTGGACAGCGTTCTGGATCAGGTTGAAGAGCGTCTGGCGGATCATCTCGGGATCGGCCTCGATCGCGGGCTCGGAACCGGGCGAGCCGGGCCGTTGCACGGAGGCGAGCGGCCCGGCAGCGCGGGGTGCGTCGTCGGCCAACCGAAGCGAGCCCGGTCGGAGTGCCCGCGCAGGCGCCGCAGGCGACCCTGCGCGGGCCAGCCACCTGAGCTCTATCTTCCTGGCCTCGAGATCGGGCTCCATGATGGAGGCGAGCTCCCTCACCAGCGGGCCGACCCGGACGGCCGAGACGCTGGGTTCGAAGGGACGGGCGAAGGCCAGAAACTGGTTGATCCGGGCCGCGATCCGATCGCACTCCTCCAGGACGGTCCGCGCATGCTCCCGCAGCTCCGGGGTGGCCTGGGCATCCGCGAGACGCTGGGTCCACCCTCTCACCAGCCCGAGGGGATTGCGGGTCTCGTGAGCCAGCCCGCTGGCGGCCTGGCTCAGGTCCCGGAGATGACGCGCCTCGGCCTCGAGGAGGCTCGCCCGGGCCTGGGCCTTCAGCGTGGTCAGCCAGGCCACGGCCAGGAGGAGCAGGAAGAGGCAGCCGGAGCCTGCGAGCGCCCCTCTCAACCGGAGGGCCCGTCGACACTGATCGTCGGTCCTCTGACGATCGAGGACCAGCATCAGCCGGAATCGCCCGCCCGAAGCCAGTGGACCCGGTGACTCGTCGGCCGGGACACGCCCGGAACCGTGCCGCCTGCCTCGCCCCCAGCCGAATCCTCCGTGGGGACCCGGCCCCGAGTCGGGGGCCAGGGTGAAGGCGGCTGCCAGGTAGAGCCCCTCGGGCCGCCAGGCCGCATCGACGGTCGATCTCAGGTGGGCCTCCAGCAGGGCCCGTCTTCCACCGGAAGCGGCGAGCTGCCCCTGGTCGGAGACGATGCCCACGGCCAGGGTCTCGCCGGCCTTGACGATCTCGTCCAGGGTGGCCTGGAGCTGGAGCTGGAAGTACTGACCCATCCGTCTGTGGGAGCGGACCCCTATCGCGTCGGCCTGTCGTCTCAGCGACTCCCTGGCCTGTTCGCACTCGTGGACATACTCGTGGTGTTGCCACACCGAAAGAACCGTCCACGTGGACACGAGCGCCAGGGTGACGATCAGACCGTGCCAGCGCATGACGAGGGGTCCGCCTTGCGGTTCAGACGACCGGTGATGGGTCGGCGCGATCCGAACCTGTCGCAGATGCCGTTGCCGTCACGAGCGTCTCCTCTCTCGCGGTCTTGCGACCACCGGCAAGAGGAAATGCAGGGAGTGTGCCAGAGCCGCGCGGCGCCTGTGCCCGAGGTCGGCTCGGCAGGCCCCGGACCCACCCGGAACGATCGGCTCCAGGACCGCGCAATCCACCGGGCGCCGGGCGCGGTGGTCGACCGTCCGGTGCGATCGACGGAGTCGATCGATCAGGAGCGCCGGCCAGGGGGGAGGCGTCGGGGGAGGCCGGCCATCTCCAGCATCGGCACGGGCACGATCGAGAAGGCGTGCATCTGCCGCAGGATCTTCTGCATCTCCTTGTACTCGGGGCCGTCCACGGGCATCGACTGGGTCAGCTGAAGAGCCCAGGGGACCAGGCTGCGGGTGACGCCCATGTACGCGGTCCGGCTGTACGGTTCGTGGTACAGCTCCAGCGACTTGACCGAGTCGAACGGCACCGAGATCCATTCGAACACCTCGAGCCCCAGGACCTCCTTGGACTTGGTGATCGCCTTCCACGCCAGGTTGATGTTGTACCGCTCGGCGGTTATGGCGGCCCAGATCAGGCCCGAGATCAGCCCCGCGAGGCAGAGGCTGGCCAGCGCCGGTACCACCGGGGCGAGCCCGATGGCGAGAAGCTCCATGGCGATGGTGAAGACGACCGTGGGCCAGGGGACGAACTGGACCCCGGAGAACACGCCGACCCTCAGCTTCGGGAGGAGGATCTTCTCCGGCAGCGCCGCAGGCTCGCTGGCGGCCGCGGCGGCGGCCGCGGCGCCGGGGTTGTACATGCACCCCATGGTGCCGCAGCCGCGGTTCTGGACCCAGCACGGCTGGTGGTGGGGATGCCGGCACGACCGACACCGGACCGTGGGCCCTTTGAGGGCGTCGCCGCACACCGGGCAGCAGTCGTCGGGCACCGCCTTGGGCGCCCGGCCGGCCTGCTCACCCCTGGCCGGGCAGGCGAAGGTGGCGCACCCGCCGTTGTAGGCCCAGCAGTCCTTGTGGTGGGAGGTGGTGCACGTGTGGCACTGGACCGTGTCGTCCCCCAGCTGGCACCCGCAGACCGGGCAGTCGCCCAGTGGGTTCACCTCGGCCTTGGCAGAGGCCAGGGTGGGGACATTGTCGCCTGCGTCGTCGCCGGACATCCGGATCAGTATGCCCCAAACACGGTTGCCCGGGCCACCCCGGGCAACACCGCCCCGCCTATTTGGTCACCAGCGTGGGCACGCTGAAGACCGGCGACTGGGAACCGTCGGAGGTGGGGACGATGGTGGTCTGGGCGAACTCCAGCCGGTTCGTCGCCTTGTTGAAGGCTGTAGCCTGGAGCGTCAGGGTCTGGCCCACCGGAGCCTTCACGCTGTAACGGCCGCCCTGAAGCGGGGCCTGTCGCCCCAGCTCGACGAGGAGCACCTTGTTGGGTCCGTCGTCGGGCGGCGTCCCGCCGTCGGAGAGCCGCACCTCGCCGGTGACGTCCACGGTCTCGGCGGTCAGGGTGATCCCCTGGGGCAGCGTGGTCGTGCCGGTGACCGGAGCGATCACGGGCACCAGCGCCGTCTTGAAGTTGAGCATGGAGAGCTCCAGGGTGAGCTTCCGGGTGCGCGTCGCCGTGGAGGCCGGGACCTGGATCGTGAACGTGCCGGCCTGGGTGACCGTGCCCTGGGTCAGCTCGGCGCCGACGTTCTGGATCTTCACCGAGATCTTCGCAAGGTCCGTGGGCGGGCTGCCCGGAGCGGTCATCACGAACCCTGTGACCGTGGCCATGCCCGGCTTCAGCAGCACCGTGACGTTCTGGGTGGACTTGGGAACCACGGTGACCGGACGCGCCGTGTCCTGGAAGCCGTCCGCGGAGATCTGGACGTTCTGGGGGACCGGCTGGCCGGTCTCTTGATCCACCGCCGTCGGCACCGTGACGGTGTACCGCCCCTCGGGACCGGACGGCGTGGCGGCGAAGCTGCCCAGGAGCACCGTGGCCTCCTTGACCGGGGCGGCGTCGGTGAGGTCGAGCACCGTGATGTTCACGGTGCCCGGGGTGGTGTCCGCCTCGGCCACCATGTTCACGGCCGGCGCCACGGCGGTCTGGCCCGACTCGATGTAGACCCGGACCTGGCTGCCCAGGGCGGTGCGGTTCTGGGGGTCGCCCTGGGTGGTGTCGATCGTCTTGTAGCCGTACTTGGCGTAGCCGATCGTGTAGTTGCCCATGTACATGTCGCCCAGGAAGAAACAGCCACGACGGAGACGCCGGCCAGCGGCTGGCTGGCCTGGTCGTAGACCACGCCCTGGATCGCCCCGTTGTGGCACCCGGCGGAGCCGGCGAGCGCCGGCCCGGCCAGCGCGACGAGACCTGCGACGAACAGCGAGATCAGGCGGAGCATCGAACCTCCCCCGGGGCACCGATCCCGGCCTCTCCCAGGCGGTCCGGCACCTCGTCAAGAGAGAGTATAATGGTGGAAGAGGCTGCTCACAAGCCCGGAGACCGCCCCGGACCCCCTCCACTTCCATCGTGACCTTGGATCCAGGCCGCCGCTTCGTCACAAGCCAAGCCCTGCGGAACAGGTGGGAGATCCTGGATGTCCGGAGCGCCCCTCACGGCGGTCTTGCTCCTAACCCTTGCTCCGGGAGGCCGCCGCGGTCAGGCCCCGACCGATGACGACGCGCTGGATCTGGTTGGTGCCCTCGTAGATCTGCATCAACTTCGCGTCGCGCATGAGCTTCTCCACGGGGTAGTCCTTCATGTAGCCGTAGCCGCCGAACACCTGGATCGCCATGGTGCTCACGTCCATGGCCGTATCGGCGCACAAGCACTTGGCCATGGCGCTCTGGACGGTCTGCTTCATCTTCTGGTCGGTCATCCAGGCGGCCTGCAGGTACATCAGCCTCGAGGTCTCGACCTTCATGGCCATGTCGGCCAGGATGAACTGGATCGCTTGCTGGGCCGAGATCGGCTGCCCGAACTGCACCCGCTCGTTCGAGTAGCGCACCGCCTCGTCGAGGGCGCGACGGGACAGCCCGGTGGCCGCGGCGGCGCAGGCTGCGCGGGCGTTGTCGAGCGTCATCATGGCGATCTTGAACCCCTCGCCGCTCTTGCCGATCAGGTTCGCCCTGGGGATCCGGACGTCGTCGAAGACCACCTCGGTCGTGTTGGACGCTCGCTGGCCCAGCTTCTTCTCCTCCTTGCCCGCCTTGACCCCGGGGCCAGCGGGCACCAGGAAGGCCGAGAGCCCCTTCAAGCCCTTCGTCCTGTCCTCGGAGGCGAAGACCGTGTACAGCCTGGCGAGGCTGCCGTTCGTGATGAAGCACTTGGTGCCGTTTATCACGTAGTGGTCGCCGTCGAGCCGGGCGGTCGTGGCCACCGCTCCGGCGTCGGACCCGGCGCCCGGCTCCGTGAGGCAGAAGGCGGCGAGCCCGAACTCCTCGCAGATCGGCTTGAGCATCTTCTGCTTCTGCTCCTCCGTGCCGGCGAGCAGGATCGGCGTGATGGCCAGACTGTGGGCCATGGGCGTCGTGGAGATGCCGGTGCAGCCGTACGCCAGCTCTTCCCCGACCAGGCACGACTCGAGGTAGCCGAGCCCCCCGCCGCCGTACTTCTCGGGGATCTGGATGTTCATCAGGCCGGTCTCGTGCATCTTCTTGATCAGCTCCATGGGGACCTCGCCGCGCTCGTCCCAGTGGGCGGCGACCGGAGTGATCTCCTTGGCTGTGAACTCCCTCGCCAGCTTCTGCAGCGCCTGCTGCTCCTCGTTCAGTGCGAAGTCCATGGCTTACCTCCTGAAAGGTGCGACGGCGTTCGAGAGACGGTACCGATGGCCACCGGAACGGGCCCCGGAGCGGCACCGGTCCCCTCCCGGCCCGATCCTGGAAAGAGGGCTGGAACGGTCGTTCCGATCGGGTCTTCGCCTCCGGCGTCTCCCCGCGACTGCCGGAGCGTGCCGCCAGTATACCGTGGGGCGGCCCGCGATTCACGAGTTACCGAATGACACAGCGTGCTCCCGATACCCTGGAGGAGGGGGGCGAGGAGTCCAGCTCGAGGACGGGCGGACCCGGCTCCGGGTGGGAGGTCGGCGGAGAACCCTCGCCAGCAGCTTCCCGTGGCCGGCTACGGAAGCTTGATGTGCACTCTGAAGGCGCGGTGGATACACACGTCCGCCTGGAGCATGCGGCGCTCCTCGGTGACGATCGTGCTGCCGTCCGGTCGAGCCGCGGTCCTGAGGACGTGGTCGTCTTCTCGTGGATAACGGCACCGGCGAGCCTTCTCCTCGTCGCGGCCAGACCAGGAGGCCCAGTGGTATCTGGCACGTCTCGGATCAGCCAGGAGCTCGAAGAACAACCTCACGAAGTCGTTCCGCGGTATCCGCACCTGTCTCCGGTACTCGGCGAGAAGCTTGTTGCTCCAGAGCACGATCTTCTTCCCCTCATGGATCTCGTTCAAGAGTGCGACCCGTCGCACGAACAGCGAGTCGCTCCGAGGAGGCTGATGGATGGCGGCGTTCGCCTTTTGCAGGACGGTGGTGTCGATGACGTATTCGTTCACCGCGATCATTCCCTGGAGGAGGCCATCTCGTTCAGAATGGCGATCCGCTCCTCGGTCGTGTCTTCCATGAACCCCTCGGGCCAGTCGCTGATCTGGGCCATTTCGTCGACTCTCAGAGGAACAGCGCGGCTGGTCCCATCCTTCCTCTTGGTCACGAAGATGACGCTCACATCCGAGGGCGTGAGCTGCGGCGCCCGGGATCCGGCGCCGAGCAGCGAGCGGCGGATTCGCAAGAGGAGGTTCTCGCTATGTGTTTCGGCCACGACACGCCTCTGCGTGGACGCCAACGCGACGAGGAAGTCTGCCATGCGAAGCTGGGCATCAGGGTGCAGGTGGATCTCGGGCTCCTGAACGAGAAACATCCCACCCGGTGGCGTTCGGAGACCTTCGACGAGAACCGGAAAGGCCTGGCCGATGCCGAAGCCGACGTCGGCAAAATTGGCCCATCGACTCGAGTCGGTGTCCTTCAGGCGAAGCTCGAAGATCCTGGCCGAGGTGGAGATGCGCTTGAGAGGCCGAAGCCGCACCCTGCACACCTCCTGCAGCCAGTCGTTGACGTCGCGAAAGAGCACGCCACGCTTGGTGCCTCGACGTACGGAATCCTCGACCAGCGCATCGACCACCCACTGACCCGCCGCGTCGATCTCATCGAGAGCCCGGCCCTGGTACTCGTAGCGGCGATCGGGCTGCTTGCGGAACGCGCCCACGGCACGAATGCCCTTCAGGTCAGCCTCGAGAGTCTCGAGTGCTGACCGGGTCACAGCCTCCTCTTCGGTGCCCCTGGAGCGCCCGCGGATGAAGAGCTGATAGGCCCCATTCCTTCGGCCTTTCGAGCGGATCTCCAGCGGATCCACCGCCTTGCCCCGCACCGTGAGCCGAGCCAGCTGCGGAGGCTGGGGCTCGTGCGACCTGAACTCGAACTCGACGACGGCGGACTCGTTGCCGCCCGCGAGAGAGACCTCGAGAGCGATCTCGATGTTCTCCAGGGCCCGGTGCTGATGCACGATGTCCCCGTAGGTTCCCGCGGCGTAGAGCGGGCCCCGCAGGTCCAGTTGCGGGCCGTAGCCCGAGTCGAGAGTCTGCCGGAGGAGCAGAAGGCTCTGGAGAATGGACGACTTGCCACTGTTGTTTCGACCGAAGATCACCGTCAGGGGGGCCAGGGGGATCTCTCCGCTGTCGGAGAAGCACTTGAAGCCGCGTAGCCTCATCCCGCAGATCGACATGCTCGTTCTCCCTCGCATTCGGCGTGCATCAGCCAGCCGTAGCCGTGACTCACAGCCCGGCCGATGGCCAGGTGATCCGGCAGGACAGCGTTCGTCACGAGGGTTCCGAGGAACCCGGCGAACTCCTGATCCTTGTACCGGCACGTGATGGACCTTCGGGCGGCGAACGCCGCAAACAGTCGTTCGGGGAACTCGATCGAGAGCCCTCTCATCGCGGTCAGGATGTTCCCGATGGCGATCCGGTCCAGTTCGTAGGATCGCGCGGTCAGGGGCATGTCCCGATACTTCTTGAAGTTCTTCTGACTCAAGGGAACCCACGGAGACACGAACTCGTACCGCAGCAGGTTGGGGGAGACGCCAAAACCGACGGTCGAGAGCCGTATCTCGACCTCCACGACCTGGAAGGACCGATCGCCGAGTTGAAGAGCCGTTCCCGGGAGGTTCAGCTGCGAGACCAGCCTCGCCCCATCGCGAAACCCCACCACATACGGGGCGTCGAAGATCACCGGCTCCGTCCATCATCCATCGGGGGTCTCCAGGAGGAGCTGCAGACGCTCGGCCAGTACAGCCGGCAGGCGATCGAGCCATGAGGGATCCACCAGTCCCACATCGATCATGTCGCGCAGATGCGTGCGATCTTTGTCCCTGAACGACGTCAGCTTCATCCGAACGAGCGCGTCAAGGCTCGCCACGCGGAACGAGTGCGTCGGTTTCAGTTCGTCGACGTCGGGGGCAGGCTGCGCATCGGTCGATCGAACCCTCTCGCCGGCGAAGATCACATGGACGGCATCCCGTGCCTTGGCATCGACGCCATCCAGGAACATGTCGATGCCTGCGACGCATCGATGAACGAAACCGGATCTTCCGAGCGCCTCCTCGGCCCGGGCAAGGTCGTCACGGCGGAGCAGGATGTCCACGTCCCGCGTGTTGCGTACGGCCGTCTCGTCTGCCTCGGCGACCCAGGCGGCGACGGCATGGCCACCAACCACGGCATATGGGATGCTTGCCGTCTCGAGGGCGCTGACCGCCCTGCGCAGTCGTTCGCGGACCTTCTCCACAGCGGTCATCATCCTTCCCCAGGCAAGATCGCTGACCACATGTGTCTCCACGGCGGCGTCTCCCGGAGGGTCTCCCCGCTCGACAAGGCCCCGATCACTCTTGATTCAGGAGTACCGATCTTAAGCGAACGAGCTCTGCCGGTCAACTCCGCTCGCCAGAGTCTGGAGTTCGTGGCCTGATGGTAGTGCGCGGCCCGAGCCACAAGCCACTCCACTTGAACTCAGGCCTTGACCCGAATCAAGGCTCCCGCGGGAAGTGGAGGTGATCCGGATCGAAGTCGCGCTCTTGAGGCGCGACTCCGACCCGGCGAGGCGCCGGGTCTCGGGACCGGTGACGCATGGACAGCCTCCCGGGCCATGGCTATACTGAGCCCGTGGGCACCCACTCGCGGTTGAACGATATCCTCGGCTTGCCGCCCGGGCAGGTGCCGTGACGAGGGTCGCTACGGTGGAACGGGGCGAAGGCCGCGGGAGAACCCCGCCGGGATGCCCCTTGCTTCAGCCACTGCCGGGAGCGACTCTCATCGTGCGAACGCGGCGGCCCGGGACCGGCTGCCAGCCCGGAGCCGCGACCACGTAGCGAGGGTGAGAGGATGTTCAAGTTCCTTCACTGTGCGGACGTGCATCTCGACAGCCCGTTGAAGGGGCTGGAACGGTACGAGGGCGCCCCTGTCGAGGCGATCCGCCAGGCCTCCCGGCGAGCGTTCGACAACCTGATCCAGCTGGCCATCGATGAGAAGGTCGCCTTCGTGCTCATCGTGGGCGATCTGTTCGACGGAAGCTGGAAGGACTACAACACCGGGCTGTACTTCGTCTCGTCGATGACCCGGCTGCGCGACCGCAACATCCGGGTCTTCGTGGTCAGGGGCAACCACGACGCCCAGAGCCGGATGTCCGCCAGCTTGCGTCTTCCGGACAACGTGACCGTGTTCAGCGATCGGTCGCCCGAGACCCACCGCATCGACACGCTCGGCGTCGCCCTGCACGGCATGAGCTTCCACACCGCGTCGGTGCACGAGAACATCTCCCTGACCTACCCGGCCGCGGTGCCCGGCGCGTACAACATCGGGCTGCTCCACACGAGCGCGACCGGGAGCGAGGACCACGACGAGTACGCGCCGTGCAGCGTCGAGCACCTGAAGACCCGGGGCTACGACTACTGGGCGCTGGGGCACGTCCACAGACGCCAGCAGCTCCTGGAGGAGCCGCCGATCGTCTTTCCCGGGAACGTCCAGGGGCGCCACATCCGTGAGACGGGCGCGAAAGGGTGCCTGGTCGTCACGGTCGAGGGGGGGAGCACCAGCTCCGTGGAGTTCGAGCCGGTCGACGTGCTCCGGTGGGCGACCTGCACCGTCGAGGCCCCGGACAGCGCCACCCCCGCCGGAGTGCTCGACCTCGCGTCGCGCGCGCTGGAGACGCTGCACCAGGATGCCCAGGGGCGGCTGCTCGCGGTCCGGGTCGTGCTGAGCGTCGGGCACGCGGCGGGCCGGGCGCTGCGGGGCAACGCGAAGCAGCTGCTCAACGAGGTGAGGGCGCTGGGAATCACGGCAGCGAGCGGCGACCTCTGGATCGAGAAGGTCGTGGTGTCCCCTCGGGGTGCCGATGCCGGTGGGGGCAAGCCCGTCGAGGAAGGCCCGTTGCAGGAGTTGATGTCCACTCTGGAGGAGATCCGCATCGACGAGGCCCAGCTCCGGGAGCTGGGGGCTGCCCTGACCGAGCTCGAGAGCCGACTGCCCGCGGACCTCCGAGGCCGCGAGGGGGCGCTCAGCAGCAGCGATCCGGGCTGGCTGCGCGATGTGCTGGACGAGGCGCAGTCCGTGCTCGCACAGAGGTTGAAGGCCGGGGGGGGAGTCCAGTGAAGATCCTCACCCTCAGGCTGCAGGCCTACGGACCGTTCACCGACACCACGCTGGATCTGACGAAGGGAGACCAGGGGCTGCACCTCATCCACGGTCCCAACGAGGCCGGCAAGTCGTGCGCTTTGAGGGCGCTGCGCCGGGCGCTCTACGGGATCGAGAAGAACAACACCGACAACTTCCTCCACGCGCATCAGGACCTGCGGATCGGGCTCACGCTGCGCCACTCCAGCGGAAGGATGCTGGATCTCGTCCGACGAAAAGGGAACGCGAAGACCCTGCGCGGCGCGGATGGGGAGACGATCCTGGAGGAGAGCCAGCTGGAGGCGTTCCTGGGATCGGTCGACCAGGAGCTCTTCGTCAGGATGTTCGGCATCGATCACGAGCAGCTCGCCACCGGAGGGGAGGAGCTCCGTCAGGTCAGCGACATCGGTCAGATCCTCTTCTCCGCCGGGTCGGGGATCGTTCACCTGCGCCAGATCCAGCAGCGGTTGAAGGATGAAATGGAGGAGCTGTTCCTGCCGCGGGGGACGCGCCGCATCAACAGGGCTCTCAAGGATCTGCAGGAGGCGCAGCATCTGGTGAAGCAGAGGGGGCTCTCGGCTGACGAATGGGGGGCTCACGACAGGGCGCTCAGGGACGCGCTGAGCGCCAGGGAGAGGTTGACGGGGGAGCTCTCCGAGATCGAGCGCGAGCTGAGTCGTCTGACACGCATCCGGGCCGCCCTGCCGGCCATCTCTCGCCGCAAGACGGCGCTCGCCCAGCTCGAGACCTGCCCGAACGTCCCGCTGGTGGACCCCGGTTTCGACGGCAGGCGCCAGAAGCAGGAGACGACGCTCGCCGTGGCCCAGGGGCAAGAGAAGCAGACGCAAGGAGAGCTGGAACAGGTGCTCGACCAGCTCGCCGCGATCGAGGTCCCGGAGCCGCTCCTTGCGCGAGCGGAGATGGTCGAGAAGCTCAAGGAAGACCTGGGGGCCCAGAGGAAGGCCCGGTCGGACAGGCCCGGCCTGATTGCCCGGCGTCAGACGCTGGAGCACGGGGGGAGGGAGATCATGAAGAATCTGGGCCGGGTGCCGGACCTGTCCCAGATCGATCTGCTCCGGCTCGAGGTGTCGAAGAAGAACCGGATCCGGGTGCTGACGGACGCCCGTCCGGGGTTGGACAAAGATCTCCAGTACCTCCAGAAGACGCTGGACGATCTCCAGCGCTCGATCGGAGACAAGGAGACCGAGCGGGCCGCGCTGCCGGACTCGATGGACCCCTCCGGGCTGGCCGCCGCGGTCCTGAGGGTCCAGCAGCACGGCGACCTGGGCAAGCAGCCCGAGGATCTGTCCGCGGACCTCCGGACGGCCCGGTCCCGGGAGACCCTGGCCCTGCGCAAGCTGCCGCTCTGGTCGGGAACAGCCCAGGAGCTGGAGGGCCTGCCGTTGCCTCCCGAAGCCACTCTCACCCGCTTCGAGACGGACCTCGGAGCGGCCCGAACCGAGTGCAGCGGTCTCGAGAAGCAGATCGAGGAGGAGGAGCGGGCGATCGCCAAGCTCGACCGTGAGATCGAGAAGCTGGCACGGGGCCAGGAGATACCCACCGAGGACTCCCTGGTGGCCGCCCGCTCGCGCCGTCAGCAGGGCTGGGGGCTCGTCTGCTCCACCTGGAGGGACCGGGCCGACCAGGCAGCGGCCGTCAAGCGGTTCGTGGCCGGCACCGAGGGTGGCCATGACCTGACACGAGCCTACGAACGATGTGTGGAACGGGCGGACGATCTGGCGGACCGGCTCCGCAGGGAAGCGGATCGGGTGGCCAAGAAGGCGGAGCGCGACGGGCGGGAGCAGAGGAGGCTGGACCTGAGCCGCAGGCTCGACGGGGCCCGGGAGCGCGCCCTCCAGGGGGAGAAAGAGTGGATCGAGCTCTGGAAGCCCCTGGGGATCGACCCTCTCCCGCCGAGGGAGATGGTTGGCTGGTGCCGCAAGCACGAGGAGCTCCTCTCGAGGATGAGCGAGGTGCGTCAGCTGTCCACGAGCGTCGAGCAGGTCCAGCGGGCGATCGACCAGTGCCGGCAGGAGCTGGAGGCTGCGCTGGCTCTGGTCCGGCAGCCGGCGCCTCCGGCCGGGATGTCGCTCGCCGGCCTGGTCGACGCGTGCCAGAAGATCGCCCGGCAGCTCGACGAGAGCTGTACCCGGCGCAAGACTCTGGACAACGACCTCTCGAAGCTGCGCCAGGACCTGAGGGGAGCCTCCCGGAAGGCTGACCAGGCGAAGGACAGGTTATCGGAGTGGCAGAAGGCGTGGGTCGAGGCGACGGCGTGGCTGGGCACGGGAAGGGCGCTGACTCCGAAAGACGCCAGCGACTACCTGGAGGCGATCGCGGAGCTGTTCCAGAAGTTCGGCGAGGCGGACGTGCTGAGACGGCGGCTCGAGGGCATGGATCGGGACCGCGAGGAGTTCGTCGCCGCGGTGAACAGGGCGGTGGAGGAGCTGGCGCCGGATCTTGCTCGAGAGGAACCGGACCGGGCGGTGGAGCAGCTGAACGCGCGGCTCAAGGCGGCCAGGTCGCTGGCGCAGCAGAGGAAGTCTCTGGTGGAGCGGCAGGACGGCCTGGAGGGCACCCTCCGCAAGGCGCGCAAGGATCTCGAGCTTGCGAGGATCACCCTCGACGCGATGTGTCAGGAGGCGGGGTGTGCCCGGCACGACGAGCTCAAGGCGGCGGCCGAGAGGTCCGCGACCCGGCGGCGCTGGCAGGAGGAGCTCGATCGAACCTGCGACGACCTGCTCCACATCGGCGCGGGTCAGAGCATCGACGAGCTGGTGGCCCAGGCCGACGGGGTCGATGGGGACACGCTCGCAGCCAGGATCGCCGAGCTGGAGGGCTCACGCAGCGAGAGGCAGGAGCTGCTGATGCAGGAGGGCGAGAAGATCGGGACCGAGCAGAGATCTCTCGGTGCCTTGGGAGGCAGCGCCGCGGCGACCGAGGCGGCCGACCAGGCGGAGAGCCTGATGGCACAGATCGAGACCGACGCGAGGGAGTATGCGGTGCTCTGCCTGGCCCGGGCCGCGTTGCTGCGGAGTATAGAGCGATACCGGGAGAAGAGCCAGGGGCCGGTCGTATCCAGGGCGAGCGCCGTCTTTCGCGACCTCACGGGCGGCTCGTTCCAGGGACTCAAGGTCGACTACGACGAGAAGGGGAACCCGATTCTCCTGGGGGTGCGTGGCGGGACGGCGGGCAGAGAGGTCGGACTGGAGGGCCTGAGCGATGGCACCCGCGACCAGCTCTACCTGGCGCTGAGGCTGGCGAGCCTCGAGCTGTACCTGGGCGTCCACGAGCCTGTGCCGTTCATCGTGGACGACATCCTGGTGAACTTCGACGATGCGAGGGCCGTTGCGGCGATCGGGGCGCTCCGGGCTCTGGCTCGCAAGACCCAGGTCATCGTGTTCACTCACCACGAGCACATCAGGCGACTGGCGAGCCAGACCGTTCCCGACGGGGAGCTGTTCGTCCACGATCTTCCCTCGCCGACCGGTGCCTAGAGCCCATCCCCGGGAGACCATCGGGTCAGCGCCGGCGCCAGCGCTGAAGCACGTGTTCAGAGAGGCTGACCAGGTCTCGCGCGGCGAGGGCCGGGGAAAAGAAGTTTCGCAAGAAAACGATAAACAAGCTGGGCTGCGGCCTGGGAAAATACCGTGGGCCGCCGCAGGCGATGTGTGCCTGTGCCTCACCGGCTCCACCGCATTCCAGGATTGGACCAGAAGCCCACCCTCGATCTCTGTGGACGCTCCTTCACTCCGGATGAGCTCGATGACATCCGCGCGATGGTCGAGGGGTTTCCCGGATTGGAGCGCGAGGAGCTGGCTCAAACCATCTGTGAGAACCTCCGTTGGTTCACGCCAACCGCCCTCCACCACCGGGCCCGGGGGTCATGCGTCAGCGCTGCGCACGGCGCGTGCCTATGGCGAGCTCCAAGCCGGTGTGGTACGTTGGTCAAACTGGCCGTTC
>JACQZM010000534.1 GCA_016213885.1 Candidatus Rifleibacteriota bacterium
AAGCGCTCCCGGAAACCGGGGTCTTCCGCGAGCGCCGGTGGGAGGACCTTCACTGCGACCGATCGGTCCAGGCCGGGATCGAAGCCGGCGTACACGATTCCCATGCCGCCCCGGCCGAGCGTTCCGCGGATCTCGTAGGGGCCGAGTCGCTCCGGGCACGAGCCGCCGATCGAACCGGTCGGGCACGCAAGAGTCTCGCCGGGTTCTTCGGAGCGGGGTTCCAAGCGTGTCTGCGCCGGGAGAGAGGAGCGATCGTCCCGTGAGCTGTCGTTCATGATCGATCCGGTCCAGGATACCTCCTCCGGAGAGGAACATCCACCGGAACCGGCGACCTTCCCGAGGTGTCTGGCCGCCTCGTCTCGTGGCCGGGCGCTCGAGGCACACGCTCCGCAGGAGCCGACCATGGTCACCCCGGGGAACAAGACGAGCGCCGCCACGCCGGATAGGTCGGCGATCTCCCTGGCCACGGCGAGTGAGACGTGATCAGCTTCCCCCGGGCCGGATCATGGGCCGGCCATGGAGCGCCAAGGCCCGTCACTGACCGAGCGGGTCCGCGGGGGCCTCGGCGAGCTCCTCGAGGAGCTCCCGGGCCGGGCCGGCATACTCGGGCCTGTCCGCCCATCTACCGAGGACCTGGTCGACCAACGTGCGGGCCTGGGCCCTCTTCTGGAGCGTCACCAGGCAGCCCGCCTTCTCGAGAAGCGCCGCCGGGACCAGGTCGCTGCCGGCGTGACGCTTGATCAGCGCGTCGAACTCCCGGATCGCCTTCTCCATCAGGGTCACGATCTCCTTGGGCTCCCGGGGCGGGGTCCTGCGGTAGGCCAGGCCGACCTGGAACTGCGCTCTCGCCCCGTAGGAACCGGAAGGGGCGATCTGGAGCATCTTGCGGAAGCAGCCGACGGCCCCCCGGAAGTTCCACTGCTGGGCGTAGGCCAGGCCCAGGGAGTACATGGCGCGCTGGGCCGTCTCGCCGGCCAGATCGGCGCTCGACAGCCCGATCACAGCGATGAAACGATCCACGGCCCGGGGGAGGTTGTTGCTGGCGAGCGCCTCGTCGCCCTCGGCCAGGAGCCTCGGGACCGACACGGCCGGTGGCGCGGACTTTGCCAGCTCGGCGGCCCGCTTCACGGCGCCGTACGCGTTCACGAGCCCGGCGCCGTACTCGGAGCTCTTCAGCCGGTCGCCCAGAGGGGTGCAGGTGTCCTCGATGATCTCCCGGGCCTCCTTGACCGTGAGCTTCGGATGGGCCTGGAACATGAGCGCCGCCACGCCGGCGATGTGTGGAGTGGCCATGGAGGTCCCGTTCCACCGTCCCGTGGCCGGGCCCGGGAGGACCGACAGGATGTCGTTGCCAGGGCCCACGACGTCGGGCTTCAAGTAGCCGCGAGGCCTGTTGCCCAGGTGGGCCGCCCCGTAGGAGGAGGCGAGCCACCGCCTCGAGTCCGAGCCGACGGCGCCGATCGTGAAGGAGCACGACAGCACGCCCGGGGAGCCGACCGAATCGGCGCCGGTCTGTCCATTGTTCCCGGCCGAGAACACCACGAACACGTTCCGGGCGCTCAATCGCTCGATGCACTCCGTGAAGATCGGGTCGTCCTCCTTGGGGAAGTTGCTGAACGAGCAGTTGACCACCCGGGCCCCGTCGTCGGTGGATGGATCGCCGTCCGGGTCCGCCACGAACTCCATGGCCGCGATGGCGCTGGAGGTCGTGAAGCCGTTGTCATGGCTCGCCCGGGCGATGACCAGCGACGCGCCGGGAGCCACGCCGATCTTCACGCCGTCGGGCGTCGCCGTCCCCGCGATCGTCCCGGCGATGTGTGTCCCGTGGCCGTGGACGTCTCCCGGCGCGGACGCGCCGGAGATGAAGTCCTTCCAGCCGACCACCCGCGAGGAGAACATGGGGTTGGACGCGTCGATGCCGGAGTCGACGATTCCGACCCTGACGCCCTGGCCGGTGACCCCCAGCTCTTTCCAGGTCCGCTCCGCCTCGATCGCGGCCAGCCCCCAGGTCACGCCCTTGCCCCTCTCCTCGAGGGCCACGGGGGAAGGAGGCTCCGGCGCCGCCTGGCTGGCGTCGGAGGAGCCCTCCCCGGAATCGAGGAGCACCGACCGGACGGCCCTGGAGGCCGCCAGCCGCTGGACCTTCTCGGACGGGAGCTGGGTAGCGGTCATGCCGAGCAGGGGAAACTCGCGGCACTTCTCGCCTTCGAGGATCGTCGATCCCGTGCCCCGGCCCTGCTTCCATATTATGAGCACAGGAACCGACCCGGGGTTCTCGAGCATCGCCATCTTGAGCGCCGGGCTCAGAGGGGACTTGGCCCGGAGGGGAGCCGCCAGGAGCCCCAATCCGCCCAGGAGGGGCCGTCTAGTACGACTACGCACGGGGAGGCCGAAGGTTTCAGCAGTGGAGGATCATTCCTGGTAGAGGCGCGAGAACTTCTCCTGCCGGGGGTCCGCACCGGGCAAGAGACCCCGGGCCAGCGCGATCTTGCCGTCCTGCTTCAAGAGCAGCACCAGCTCACCCCTGGCCTCGACCTGACGGTTGGTGGGGTCGGTGTCGACAGCGCTCCGGCGGCCCGATGCGCACGCCCAGAGGCTGCCGTCCTGCTTCAGGCAGTAGAGGGTCGGGCCGCAGGCGGCGATGCTCAGGGTATCGGTGCCGTCGTCGGCCTTTTCCCAGGCGCCCGCGTGGCGCCAGACGTTCCCGTTGTCCTTGAGCGCGTAGACCAGGCCGGCAGAGGCGACGATCGAGCGGGTCCCGGTGCCATCGTCGAGCCTCGTCCAGCTGGTCACGTGCTTCCAGATGTTGCCGCTGTTCTTGAGGACGAGCAGGCCGGTCTGCCGATCCGCAGCCACCTGCCGGGTGCTCGAACCGTCGTCGACCTTGGTCCATTCACCGGTCCGGGTGGTGTAGAGCCACACCTCGTCGTTGGTGTCGAGGGCGAAGAGGTCCCTGCCGGAGGCGACGATCTGGCGGGTCCCGCCGGCGCCGATCTGCGACCAGGCGCCGAACATGCGGCGGAACAGCCGGCCATTCTTCTTGAGAGCGTAGAGACGGCCCTCGTCGGCCGCGATCTGGACGGTGTCCGTCCCCTCGTCGACCGTCTGCCAGGACCCGGAGGCGTACTGGAGGATCCGGCCGTCATCCTCGAGCGCGAAGACGATCTGTCCGTCGGTCGCGACCTGCACGGTACCTGGAGCGTCGTGGATGAGCTCGAACTGAGCCAGACCCGGCGTGGCGAGCCCGACCGCCACCAGGGCGACCAGCAGGGCCAGAACCGTTCGCCCGGACATCGATCTCTCCTTCTCTTGCGGACAGAGTCACCCCATTCAGTCTAGCGGTCCGCGGGGGGGGCGTCAATCCGTCGAGGGCCAGGACCATCGCTCCAGATCCTGAGTCGTGCAGGCGAGCCGGGACCTCGTGGACGACCGTGCGCACGGTGGCCGCCGGGGCCGACGATGCGGACTCGCGCCCGCCGCTGGAGCGGTTGCTCCCGGGCTTCCGGACCGTCCTGGCCTGCGAGACGACCCGCGACAGCGTCGGCCTGTACGATCTGCCGGCGCCCCGCGGAGAGACCGCCGTGCTGGTGGGTCACGAGGAGCGGGGCATCCCCAGGGCGGTTCTCAAGAAGGTCGACCGGGTCGTCTCCATCCCCATGGCCGGCGAGGGCCTGAGCTCCGTCAACGTGGCGGTCGCTGCGGCGATCACGCTGTACGCCCTGACGCGAGACCTGGCCCGGCGGCCGGCCTCCAGGAGCCGGCTCACCCACCGGGATGTCGACGTTCTCATCAGGGCGCCCACGGACCCGCACGAGCTCGGCTCGCTTCTCAGAAGCGCCTGGGCGTTCGGCTGGCGCCGGGTCTTCCTGGACGATCCGCACGGGGTCTGGTTCAGCCGCGACAGGGCCGTGGTCCTGGGCGGCCGGGCAGCGGCGAGGAGGGGCAAGAATCCGCTCGCCGTGCTCCCCAGCGAGGCGCTGCGGAACGAAGCCCACGACGCCACGGTGGTGTGCTGCGACGATCGGTCGGGTGCCCCGCTGTCGAGGTTCAGGCTGCCCGTCGCCGGCCGGCTGCTCCTGGTCCTGGGTGTGCAGCCTCGAATCGACGAGCGCTCCGGCGGCGCCCCGGTGCCCGGCGCGGACGGAGTCGACGCGAGGCCCACCAGGACGGTGTTCGTGGACCACGTGGACCCGGGGGTCCAGGCTCGGTTCAGGCACCAGGGGTCGATCGTACTCTCGGTGCTCTCCTCCCTGTTGAGAGGATGATCGATGGATCGGCTCTACCGGTACAGAAGCAAGAACGTCCACGACCTGAAGGTCGAAGGCATGGTCGTCCGGCTGTGGTCCGTGGCCGGGCTGGACGACCGTCGGGAGATCGAGCGGGCGTTCGAGCCGCTGGCCCGGTCCGGCTTCGTGCACCCCTACGCGGCGTTGATGCCGGACTGGCACCCCGGCGAGGACGCCGTGATCGGCAGCGTCGTCCCGACCAGGGGGACCCTGCTCCCCACGGTGATCGGCGGGGATATCGGCTGCGGCATGATCGCCGTGCGACTGCCTGTCCTCTTCGCCGACCTCCGACCGGGCCTGGAGCGGATCGGCGACGCGCTCCGCCAGGTGATCCCGGTCGGCACCGCTCACAACGCTTCGGTGTCCGGACGGGTCGAGCAGAACCCCATCTGGGAGCGGACGCTCCGGGCGCCGGTATCCAGCCGGTCGATGCGCAAGCTGATGCGTCAATTCGGCTCCCTGGGGGGCGGCAACCACTTCCTGGAGATCCAGCGCGACGGCCAGGAGCGGCTCTGGGTCATGCTGCACTCCGGCTCCCGCTACCTGGGAGTCGAGGTGCGGGACTACTACGTGTCGGCGGGCCAGGGGCGGGAGGGGGTCGACGGGAAGCTGTACCGGAGGCTCCCGCACCTGCCGCTGGAGTCGGCGATCGGACAGGACTACCTGGCGGACGTGCAGTCGGTCATGGAGTTCGCCCGGGGCAGCCGCAGGGAGATGATGCTCCGGGCGATCGAGGCGGTGGCCCGGGAGGCGCCGGGCCTGGATGCCGAAGGCCTGCTGGGAGACGCCATCGAGATCAGCCACAATCACGTCCGCGTGGAGGAGCATTTCGGGGAGAGGCTGTGCGTCCACCGGAAGGGCGCGGTCCGCCTGGCCGAGGGACAGAGCGGCCTCGTGCCGGGAAGCATGGGCACCTGCTCCTACGTGGTCGAGGGCCGGGGGAACCCCCACGGGTTCTTCTCGTGCGCCCACGGCGGCGGCCGGGCCATGTCGCGGTCCGCAGCGCTCCGGTCCGTGTCTTCGAAGGCGTTCAAGAAGAGCATGAGCGACGTCGTGTGCCGGCATGACGGGCAGCTCCTGGACGAGGCGCCGGAAGCGTACAAGGACATCCGCCAGGTCATGCGAGGGCAGGCCGACCTCGTGAGGATCGTCCACGAGCTGGTACCGGTGCTGTCGATCAAGGGGCGGTGAGCCTGGGCCGGCTGCACCTTCCGCCATCGGGAACCGCACAACGGCAGGTCGAGGCTCGACCCGTCACTGCCGGGATCGCCCGGCTCGGCGTTTCGGAGCCCGGGCGCCGGGCACGGGGGCGGGCTCGAGCAGCCGGCGCGCGATGTCGCGGGCGACCGGCCCGGCGACCGCCCCGCCGCCGCCGCCGTACTCGATGAGCACCGACAGGGCGTACGACCCCGTCGAGACGGGAGTTTCTCTCGACGAACGCGGCTGCCGGGTGTACCCGATGAACCACGCGTGGGACGGCAGCGTGCCCTCCGCGGCGACAGGGTACCGCTCCAGCACCTCCTGTTTCACCAGCCTGGCGTCAGGTATCGAAAGCCGCGCGCGGGCACGCTCGATCGTCGGCGCCACCATCGGGCCCTCGGTCCCGTCGGGGAGCTCGAACACGAACTTGCGCGACAGTACCCGGGGGACCGCCTGCGCCGAGCCGGTCTTGCCGCAGAGCGTTCCCACGCTCGCGTCGATCTTCGCGACCTCGGCGGTCCCGCCCTTCTCGTTGACCACGCGCCAGAGCCCCCGGCGCACCGTCGACAGCCAGCGCTCGTCCAGCCGGGGGCCCATGTCCCGCGAGGCACCGATCCTGCGGCCGGCGGCATCGGTCATCAGCGTGACCGGCTCGAACCTCCCGCGCGCGATCGTGGCGGCGATGTTCGCCATCTGCAGCGGCGTGACGCTCATCTCTCCCTGCCCGAACGCGTAGTTCCAGGCGTCGGCGCGCTGGTGGCGCGGAAGCTGGGGACGATGCGCGGCGAGCCAGGCCGGCGTGGGCAGGATGCCCGGGCTCTCCTCGATGAGTCCGGTCCCCTGCGTGGTGCCCAGACCGAACGGCTCGAGACGGCGGACGAGCGGCGAGGCGCCCATCGTGTCGCCGGCGGTGAAGAAGAAGATGTTGCACGAGTCCCGGAGGGCGGTCTCGGCGATCTCGACGCCATGAGTGTCGCCGGACCGGTTGAACACCCAGCAGCGGAACGAGTCGGGAATGTCCTTGCGGAACCTCCCGGAACAGGTCACACGCGTGGCGGGCGTCGCCGCACCCTCGGCGAGCGCGGCGTAGAGGGTGGCCGGCTTGATCGTCGATCCGGGCGGATAGACGCCGGATACCGCCCGGAATCTCAGCGGCATCCAGCGGGCATCGTCTGCGAGCTCATCGGACGCAGCGAGCGAGAGGTCGTAGGGGTGAGCGGGGTAGCTCACGAGGGCGCGGATCTCGCCGGTCGCCACGTCGAGGACCACCGCGGCACCTCCGCACGGACTCGGCGAGGCCTTCACCGCACGCTCGAGGATCCGGTACACGGCCTGCTGCAGTTCGGCATCGATCGTGAGCCTCACGTCCGCGCCGGCGCGCGCCGTTCCCGCGGCGTCGATCCGGGGTCGCAGCTCCGGGTCGCCCAGCCGCTCCGCGCCAGAGATGCCGCACAGGTCGCCGACCTCCAGCCGACGCAGCGGGTCCCCGGCCAGCGGGTCCGCCGCGGCCCGGCGTTCGTTCGCCGGGAAGATGCGGCCCAGGACGTGGACCAGCGTGTCTCGACCCTCGGCGTGACGGGCCACGGAACGCGTCAGACGGACCCACGGGACAAGATCGAAGCGGCCGGCGGCGCGGCCCCCCGCGGGCTGGCCGTAGATGCGGCCGATCGGCCGGTACGAGCGCTCCTCGGCGATCACTGACTCCCGCCCGTGCCTCCTCGCGACTGCGGCCTTCATGGCCCGGACCCGCGCGACGGCGCGCTGGCAGCGGCCTGACAGCTCCTCGTTCGAGAGACCGGTCAGCTCCGCGATCTCGGCCCAGGTCGCGTCGACCTCCCGCGCGAGGCGGGTGGCCATCCTCCGTCGTGCGGCGTCGGGATCGGCGAGCCCGCCGCTCGCTCGCTGCCGGGCCACGCGCAGCAGGTACTCGTCCTGGAGCGTCTTGTCCTCCGGACAGGCTCTGGCGACGACGACCTCGTAGCGGATGCCGATGTCCCAGCAGGGTCCGTCGGCCACCAGCACCCGGCCGGTACGATCACGGATGGCGCCGCGGGGCGCGGCGTTGGGGGCGAGCCTGGGGCGCAAGGCGCCAAACTGGACCGGTGTCGTGGCGGCCGACGCCGGGACGCTGGCGGGCGTGGCGCCTGACGGCGACGGGTCGGACCCGGGATCCGGCGAGGGCACCGACGGCTGCGCGACGGCCAACGCGACCGCTGCCAGAGCGAGAATGGCAGTGAGCGCCGTCGAGGGCAGGCGAGAAGAGACGCGCATGATCTGAACGGGTCCCGGTGCGACTTGTCGACACCGGCGGGCCGTCCGGAGCCGCCGGGTCGCTCCGGGCGTCTTCCACGCGCGGCCGGAGCACCTCGTGCTACCGCACAGTGCCGGGCGGAGTCAAGAGCCTGCCGCTCGAGCTCGCGCGCTTTCTTGACGCCTTCGTCGAGGCGGCGGGAGATTGGCCCACTTCTTGCTTGTTGACAGGGCGAACCTGGAGGGTAGCCCCATGGCGGTCTTGGAGTGTGCACCGGTCGATTCCAGCCGGGGTGGAGTCGCGGACTGGGAACCGAGGAGCGTCTCGAGCGGCGGGCTCGATCATGACGCGTTGCTCAGCATCGGGATCCCTGTCGCCATAGTGACCGGAGAGGGTCGCATTCTCCTGGCCAGCCTGAGCATGATACGGCTGGCCGAGGGCTTTCCGGGTTCCCGGCGAGCCGGCCGAGCTTGGCTTGCCGAGCTTCTGCCGGCAGAGATCGTCGAGGCGGCCGCTCTGCCCACGAGAATCCAGACGTGCATCTCCACGGCGCTTCCTTACGGCCCCGAGCGGGTCCGCTACAGGGCGCCCGGGATGCGGCGGCTCTACCGGTACTCCCTGACCCCGCTGAACTCGACGGGCGGGCCGACCAACGTCCTACTGGTCTTCGAGGACATCACCGAGATGTCCCGGCTCGTGCGGAGCTACCAGGAGCTGAAACAGGTGACGGACCGCGCCCTGTCGAGCATCCCGGCCGCCCTGGCGGTGCTCACGGGGCAGGGCATCTTGCGGTGGGCCAGCCCCCATCTGTGTGCGCTGCTCGACGAGGACCTCTCGAGCCCCATCGGTCACGAGCTCACGAAGCTCAAGGGCATGGCCGGGCTGCTCGACGCCTGCGGGATCTCCCTGACCGCGGCCATCCAGGTGGCGCGATCGCGGCACGAGCCGCTGGAGTGGTCCGAGGTGCCGTGCGAGATCGCCGGAGCTTCCGGGTGCTTCTTCGATGTGACGCTGGTGGAGCTCGACGCGGACCCCGAGAGTCGTGCAGCCGAGGAGCCGCTGCTGTTGCTCATGCTCATCGACGTGTCGGTCAGGGTCAGAGCCGGCCGGCTCGAAGAGCGCATGAAGGGGCTCGAAAACCTGACGCGGCTGGGCGAGGTGGTGGCGGGCGTGGCCCGCGCGATCAGCACCCCGCTGTGCATCATCTCGAGCAGCGCCCAGCATGTCAGCGCGACGCTGGCCGAGCGCCCTGTCTTGACCCTCTCCTCCAGCGACTGGGAAGACGTGCTCGAGAGCGTGGCGTCGATAGCCAGCGAGAGCGAGCGTTGCTCGAGCCTCGTGACCTCCCTCGTCGCGCTGTCCTGCCAGGGTCCCCACGGGAAGCAGGTTCACGAACCGCTCGAGATCAGTCGACTGATGGACAGGGTGCTCCGGCTGTACGAACCGGAGCTGGAGTTGCAGGGGATCCGGATCGTGCGGCAGCTGGCCGATCCGTCGCCGGTGGTCCGGGGCGATCCTTGGCAGCTGAGGCAAGTTCTCTTGAATCTGATGCACAGTGCCATGAACGCCCTGTCGCGTGGCGACGTTCTGACCATCATCACCGGAGGCGTCGATGGCGTCGCGACTGTCGTTCTGAAAGATTCGGTCCCGGCCGACAGGAGGCGACTCGGGGCGGCACTCGACGGGCGGGCCGGGGACCGCCTGCAGGTCTGTCCACCCCAGGATCTGGGTCTCCTCATCGCCGGCCTGCTCGCCGCCGTGAATCATGGGACGATCGACGTCCTCGGCGCCAGCGAACCCGGAGGGCGAGCCCGGGGGCCGATCGGAAGGCGAGCTGACCGGGGCAGAGCGCCCCCCGATTCCAGGGTCCGTGCCGGGCCGGCCCGGGGCGCTGGCGTCCCGGACGAGACCGGGACGACCGTCATTCTCAGGCTGCCGGCGAACGCCAGATCGTCGATCGCGCCGCCGCTCAAGCCGTGGCCGCGAAGAGGGACTCGAGGGTCGGGACTTCCTCGATCGTGAGGTGATCCGGGTGGATCCAACGTCCTGTGCACACGAACGCGATGATGAGCTGACCGGGGCCACGATTCTCGTCGTGGACGACGACCGCTGCACGTTGAGCGTGCTCGAGCGAGTGCTCGAGAAGGAGGGGTGCACGGTGCTGATGGAGACCAGCGGATCGGCCGCTCTGGCCGTCGTTGGAAGGCATCACGTGGACCTGATGCTGCTCGACCTCCGGATGCCGGGGATGGACGGGCTCGCGGTGCTGAAGCAGATCGTGAGTGCCAACCGGTCGCTGCCAGTCGTCATGATGACTGGATACGGTCACCTCGAAACAGCCCAGGAGGCCCGAAAGCTCGGGGCGTGCGAATACGTGACCAAGCCGCTCAGCACCCACCTTCTCAGGCAAGCGCTGCGCGATTCTCTGAGATCGAGCCGGGTCGGACAGCGGGCCCCCGGCTGACTGCCGGCGCGGCCGGCGAGCAAAAGCCCTCCGGTGAGCACCCCCGGGTGCAGGCGGCGGCCCCGCGGAGAGGGAGAGGTGACGTCTGAGATCGCTGATCTACGTACCCATCATCCATACCGAACTGGACATGGGCTCCCTGGCAAAGCGCTTCAAGGAGGCGTACATCGCTCGACACGGGCCCGGGTCATGGGACGAGCACGCGGCCGCTGTCCAGGGCCTCTGGGATGGGATCGCCGAGCGTATCCATGCAAGAAGACTCGATCCCGGGACCCTCTGGATCTACCAGGACGGCCTTCCGGTCTGCGGCAAGGAGGAGAGGATCGTACGCGACATCGCAGGGCAGGGCAGCCCGAACCATCGACTGGTGGCTCTGCTGGTCGACCAGGGCGCGCATCTGGTCGGCACGGAGAGCCCGGAGCTCCTCCTGGCCGAGTACCGGCAGGTCGTCCGCGCTGCCACCAGCGCGGAGGGGGAGCTCGATTCACGAACCGAAGCGAGCCGGGCCGCGGCCGCGAGTCTGCTCGAGGCCAGGGACCGCTTCATCGCCGACCGGATCGGCTCGACGCTGCCCGAGGAGGGGACCGGTCTCCTCTTCCTGGGCCTTGCCCACTCCGTTCACCGCCACCTGCCCGCCTCGATCCACGTGGAGTTCTTGATCCACAGGCTCATGTTCCACAAGGAGGTGCTGCCTTCAGGGGGACCGATGGCGGATCCGTGAAGCCGCATGGCTCGGGGTGCCGGCGGTCAGGATCAGAGGCCTGGATTCCCCCGGATCCGTTGCCATGGCGTTTCGAGAACAGAAGAGAACCGTGACCGGAGGAACCTCGCCGCTTCGACTTGGACATCGGTCACGACGGGGAGTATGCTTGGACGATGCGACTCTGGGTTCGTCCTGGTCCCGCGTGTGGAATCGCCCGGCGTTTGTGTCAAGCATCGTGTGAGATCAGCGACTTCGTCCGCGAGAGGGGTTCCGTGCAGGTTGCGCCGGCCGACAATCATCAAGGAAGGGTCCTGGTCGTCGAGGACGATCGGATGTTGTGGAACGTCTTCCCGAGGCTGTTCCGCGACCATGACTGGCAGTTCTCCTTCGCGAGCTCCGCGGAGGAGGCGATGGAGATCCTCGGACGGCCCGGGCAGCTGGGCGCTCTGACGCTCGCGCTCGTCGACATCGGCCTTCCGGGTGCTTCCGGCCTGGACTTTCTCAACTGGTTGCACGGCCTCGACGCCCGGCTCCCCATCGTCATGCTCACCGGACTGGCCGATGCGAAGACCGCGGTGACCTGCATGAAGGCCGGAGCCGCGGACTACGTCACGAAGCCCTTCCAGAGCCGAGACCTCGTCTCGACGTTGCGCCGGGTCTTCGAGGCCAGTCGCCTCGTGCGTCCCGCACAGGGGCTCCTCGTCGATGATCAGCTGAGCTTCCTGATGGGCCCGTCGGAGAAGATCCGCCAGCTGACCAGGAGCCTCGTCCAGGTCGCCGCGACCGACATGGCAGTGCTCATCCAGGGGGAGAGCGGGACCGGCAAGGAGATCCTGTCCCGGCGCATCCACGACCTGTCGCGCCGCTGCAAGGGACCGTTCATCGCGGTGGACTGTGGAGCGATCCCGGACAGCCTGATCGAGTCGGAGCTGTTCGGCTTCAAGAAAGGCAGCTTCACCGGCGCGTGTTCGGACCAGGAGGGGAAGATCCGGGCGGCCCACGGGGGCACCCTGTTCCTGGACGAGGTGGAGAACCTCGCGCAGGCCACCCAGGTGAAACTCCTCCGATGCCTCCAGGAACGCGAGGTGACGCCCATCGGTGCCAGCAGGTCGGTCCCCTTCGACCTCCGGCTCGTCAGCGCGACCAACGTGGCGCTCGGCGAGTTGATAGCCACCAAGGAGTTCCGTCTGGATCTCTTCCACAGGATCGCGGAGTTTCCGCTCTCCATTCCGCCGCTGCGCGAGCGGTCGGCCGACCTGCTGTACTTGACCGCACGCTTTCTGCGCGAGTCGTGCGAGGAGTTCGGGAAGAGAGTGATCGAGGTGGACCAGCGAGTCCTCGATGAGCTGCTGGCGCACCGCTGGCCAGGGAACGTCCGGGAGCTCCGGAACGTCATCCGACGGGCTGTCCTGGTCAGCCAGGACCGGCTCGAGACGCTGTCGACCGAGCGTCCGGAGATCGAGAGGAACCGGGAGGCGGTCCCCGCCTGTTCCTCGGACCAGATCGTGGTCTCCGCCCGGGCGATCGTCTCGGCCGACGCGATCCAGCGCGGCCGCGTTCCGTTCAAGGAGATCCGCAGCCGGGCGCTGGCCCAGATCGAGCAAGGGATCCTGAAGGCCGTTCTGGAGCGCCTCTCTGGCAACAAGCTCCAGGCGTCCAGGGTCCTGGGCCTCGACTACAAGACGGTGCACCAGAAGGCGAAATCGCTCGCGGAAGGGAGAGGCGCTGGTGGCGAAGAGAAGGAGTGACGGAGCAGGCGACGCGGGTGCTGGTGGCGTCGTACTCGTGACCTCGGAGGCGCTCCCCCGGGATGTGGGCCGCGGCATCGTTCGCATGGACCCTCCGGTCCTCAAGGAGCTGGGCGTGGAGGTCGGAGAGATCGTCTGCCTTCACGGCAAGCGGGCAGCGTATGCCAGGGCGATGCCGACCTTTCCGGAGCAGCGCGGCAAGGGCGCCATCGCGCTGGACGGTCTCTTGCGAGAGAATGCGTCGCTGTGCCTCCAGGAGAAGGTCAGAGTCGATCGCGCCGCAGCCGAACCGGCGACTCAGGTGAAGCTCGAGCCGATCGGTCGAGACGTGGCCGAGCGTGAGGGAGCGTACGTGGCCAGCCTGCTGGACGGCCTCCCGGTCCAGGAGGGTGACAAGGTCCGGGCGACGCTCTTCGGCAGCCGCTGGATCGACTTCAAGGTGCTCGCCACGAAGCCGAAGGCCGTCGTGGTGATCCATCCCATGACCCAGATCAGGATCGAGGACGGCAAGGAGCCGGCGCGTGGTGGAAGCAGTCTCACCTACGAGGACATCGGCGGGCTGGGGCGCCAGCTGGATCGCATCCGCGAGATGATCGAGCTGCCCCTCAGGCACCCGGAGGTGTTCACCCGGCTCGGCATAACCCCCCCGAAGGGCGTTCTGCTGGCGGGTCCGCCAGGGACCGGCAAGACGTTGATCGCCCGTGCGGTCGCCCGGGAGACCGAGGCCCACTTCTTCTCGGTCTCGGGTCCCGAGATCATCCACAAGTTCTACGGGGAGTCCGAGGCACACCTGCGCGAGATCTTCGAAAAGGCGGCCAAGTCGCCGCCGGCCATCATCTTCCTGGACGAGGTCGACGCCATCGCGCCGAAGCGCGACCGCACGGTCGGCGACGTGGAAAAGCGTGTCGTGGCCCAGCTCCTGGCTCTCATGGACGGTCTCGCCCAGAGCGGGCCGGTCATCGTGATCGGCGCCACCAACCTGCCGGACATGCTCGATCCGGCGCTGAGGCGCCACGGTCGGTTCGACCGGGAGATCATGCTCCCGATCCCCGATCGCCACGGTCGTCTGCAGATCCTGGAGATCCACTCCCGCGGGATGCCGCTGGAGACGGATGTGGACCTGCCGCACCTTTCGGAGATCACGCACGGGTTCGTGGGCGCCGACCTGGCGGCGCTCTGCCGCGAGGCTGCCATGACGTGTCTGAGAACTCTCATCCCCGATATCGACCTGAAGACCGCGGGGATCCCGTACGAGCGCCTGCAGAAGCTCACGGTACACATGGCCCACTTCCTGGAGGCTCTGAAGTCGGTGGAACCGTCGGGCGTCCGCGAGGTCTTCACCGAGGTTCCCGACGTCGCGTGGACCGACGTGGGCGGCCTGTCCGAGTCGAAGCATGCGCTCATGGAGGCCGTGATCTGGCCGCTGAAGCACCGTCGGCTCTTCGACGAGGGCAAGATCTCGCCGCCCAAGGGGCTTCTGCTCGCCGGCCTGCCCGGAACGGGCAAGACGCTGCTCGCCAAGGCGCTCGCCACGGAGAGCGGCGTCAACTTCATCTCGGTCAAGGGTCCGCAGCTGCTCTCGATGTATGTCGGAGAGTCCGAGCGGGCCGTTCGCGAGGTCTTCAGGAAGGCCCGGCAAGCGGCGCCCTGCATCCTGTTTCTCGACGAGATCGACGCCGTTCTTCCGCGCAGGGGAGGCGGCGGGGACTCCCACGTGACGGAACGGGTCGTGGGCCAGTTCCTCGCCGAGCTCGACGGAGTCGAGGAGCTCCGCGACGTCTTCATCCTGGGCGCCACCAACCGACCAGAGCTGCTGGATCCGGCGATCACGAGACCGGGGCGGTGCGACTTCACGCTGACCCTGCCGGTTCCCGACCGGCTCGCCCTCGCCGAGATCTACCGGATCCACACGCGACATCGCCCGCTGGCCAGCGACGTGGACCTGGCCGCGGTGACGGCCGCTTCGAGTGGGATGACCGGCGCGGATGCCGAGTGGGTCTGCCGCCGTGCGGTGTACCGTGCCATACAGCGTGCCGTGGCCGCGGAGGAGAAGGCGGGCGCGGCTCCCCTGCTCGTCGTTCGAGCGGACCTGGACGGCGCTCTGGATGACTGGCGCCGGCGGAGCTCGTGATCGACTTCCGGGCCGTCCGGATCGCCGGGATCCCACGTCTGTTTTGCGGAGTCGGGCCTGTGATCAGGCCTCGGCGTGGCTGCGGAGTCGTCGGGGAAGAGGTGGGGATCCGGATTGAAGTCGCGCTCGGGGGAGAGAACAAAGAGGAAGGGATCCGGATTGAGGTCGCGCTCGGGGGCGCGACTCGGACCCGGCGAGGCGCCGGGTCTTGGAGGGGCTCCGGATTGAGGTCGCGCTCGGGGGCGCGACTCGGACCCGGCGAGGCGCCGGGTCTTGCGACTCGGGCCCGGCGAGGCGCCGGGGCGGCTATGGAATCGCCTACATAGTCCAGTTCCCCAATAGGGATCCGGATCCATAGTCCCGCCACCGTTCTCCGATCGGACCGGCCTCCGACGGCCTGCGACCTCGCTTTCCCGTGACCGGCGCACCGCCTCCTCGTGGTCGAGAGCACCCGACCGAGCTCCTCCGGAGCCTGGCACTGCAACGCGAGATTCCGTCTGTCGCGAGGCCCACGAGATACCAGCCTGCAGAGCCATCGATGCCCAGTGCTCCCCCGGCGCTTCGAACTCTGGCACCCTCCTTGCATTGACCGAATGTGCAGAGGGCAAGGGCCGGCGCACACGAGCTCTTGCCCGGACCGAACCGAGGAGGAGGTGAACGAAACCGATGGCAAAGATCCAGAAGTCAACCGATTCTTCGAGCCTCGCCGAGGTCGTGGATCGCATTCTCGATAAGGGAATCGTCATCGACCTGTGGGCCAAAGTGTCCCTGGTCGGAATCGAGTTGCTCTCAGTCGAGGCCCGCGTCGTGGTGGCGTCCGTGGAGACCTACCTGAAGTACGCCGAGGCCATCGGGCTGACCGCGACGGCGGCCGCCCCCGCTTAGGACTCTGGAACATCCGAAGCATGACCAGGGCGGCCCTACCGGGTATCGAGAGGATCGGCCCGGGGGCCGCCCGTACGCTTGAATCGTGTGGGAGACGTGAGGACCATGGGACGACTTTCCGGTGAGCTGCAGCGAATGGGCAAGCACATTCGACAGAGGCGTGACTCTCGTGCGAACGCCGTGAAGAGCCTGAGGAGCGAGGCCAGCACCATGATCTCGGCGGCGCGATCGACGCGCCAGCGCCTGGCCGCCGCCCAGAGGGAGACTCTCTCCGCGGACCGGGCCGGTCGCTCCCGAGCCATGGCGGAGTTCCTTTCGGCGGCGCGAGAAGGACGTTCGAAGAACGCGGTCCTGCGGGCCCTCGAGAGCCGCAAAACCCTGGCGCAACGCCGGCGCAGCGTCCAGAAGACCCTCGAGAACGCGAGGCGCTTCACGCGGGACGTGAGCCGGCGCCTGGCCGAGGAGTTCGACACCCAGAAAGAGAATCTCGTGGGGTTCGTCGGTGGCTTGAAAGCGGCCATCGACCAGGCCATGAAAACGCATCACCAGGTGAGGGCCGCCTTCGTTGCGGACTACCAGACCGGAGCCCGCCTGATGCGTGAGGCTCTGGATGGGAAGCCGACGGAGCCTCGCCGCTGATCGGGCTCGAGCCGTGCTGATACGCCGGGCCCCAGGCCGGCCAGGCAGACAGGGCCGAGGCCAGGACGAGAGAGAGGAAGCAATGCAAGGGCAGGTCGTCACGGCGCTGAAGCTGAAGCCGAGAAGCAACTTCGTGAGCACGGACCAGGTTCATGTGATCGCTCAGCGAGCGCTCTTCTACCTGAGGGCGGGGTACCCGGTCCACTTCTCGGGCCCCGCAGGGACCGGCAAGACCACACTGGCGTTGCACGTGGCGGCCTGTCTGGGCCGGCCAGTGGTACTGATCCACGGGGATGACGAGTTCTCCTCCAGCGACCTGGTGGGATCGAACCAGGGCTATCGGAGGAGCAAGGTCATCGACAACTTCATCCACTCGGTGCTAAAGACCGAGGAGACGCTCCAGAAGAACTGGATGGACAGCCGTTTGACGCATGCCTGCAAGCTGGGTCTGACGCTGCTCTACGACGAGTTCACTCGGTCCCGGCCCGAGGCCAACAACGTGCTGCTCTCGATACTGGAGGAGCGCGTCCTCGATCTGCCCGGCGAGGCGAGCGAAGACCCCTACCTCCACGTCGACCCCAACTTCTCCGCGATCTTCACATCGAACCCCGAGGAGTACGCCGGTGTCCACAAGACTCAGGATGCGCTGCTCGACCGCATGATCACCCTCCGTCTCGACCACTACGACGAGGCGACGGAGGCGGCCATCACCGCGTCTCGATCGAGTCTGTCGGAAGATGACGCACGCAAGATCGTCCGGCTGGTGCGAGAGATCCGGGAGCTTGGGGTGGGTCGACACAAGCCCACGATCCGGGCGTCGATCATGCTCGGCCGCCTGACGAAGCTGCGCGGGGCCCAGGTGCATGCCCACGACGAGGTCTTCGTACGGATCTGCCGGGACGTGCTCTGTGCCGATGGCCTCAAGGTGAAACGCAACGGGAAGCCGGTGATGTCCGATCTGCTCGACGGACACCTCCGGAAGCACTGTCCGCCCCCGACCTTGCACGTGGTCTAGTGGATCGACCGGGAGATGTGAGCATGATGGGACGCCTTTCGAAAGAGCTGGAACGGATGGGAAAACGCCTGCGGGAGTCGCGCGACTCGCGCGCAACCGCCGTGAGAGGGCTTCGAGACGAAGCCTGTGTCTCGATCTCGGAGGCGA
>JACQZM010000535.1 GCA_016213885.1 Candidatus Rifleibacteriota bacterium
CCAGTTCTCCTGTCGGTGGCCGGTGCCAACCCCGCCTTCGGTACCCAAAATTGCACGATGGCTTTCCTGGATTCCTGCGCACAACGATGCTGAATTGAAGGGCTTCTCCGCCGATCAACGGGAGTTTATGCGTCGGCTCTTGAGATAGCAGAGGCCGAGCACGGCCGCCCGGGTGTGTGGGAACAGCGCTTCGTGAAGCCGCATGGTACCGCATCACGGTACCACAGAAGTACCGGATATCGGTACCATTTCGGATCGGTGTCCCGCCACGCCTTCCCGGGAACGACGGCGAATCGCCAGACGAACCGTTGTCTTCCTCTCGGAAGCCACGGCAGTGGGTCCTCGCACCGCGACAGGGGCAGCTCGTCGGCGGCGGTTCCCGTGTCCGCCCACGATCGCCTTCACGGCTGTCAGTCACTCATCCCCTGCGATGAACAACAGAGACACGGCTACTCTCCAGGCCGGTGACAGAGCCGCTCTTCTTGATCTGGGCGCCATGCAATGTAATCTCGTCCCATGGAGTCTGGAATGTAGCATCCCATCCGCTGTCGGGGCTGAGCGGAGGCTCGGGCGTCGACACGAGCAACAAGGCGGGTCGGTCGGAGAACCGGTGGAAAGGTCCCCTGAGAGTCCGAACTCGACCACAGGAAGGGTGCGAAAGATGGGCGAAGCTAGTGTTCGTGACGCGAGGTTCACGAACGATGAATCTGACTGACACCCCAGCAAGCTTCAACCGACTCTCGATCTCGACCAAGGCCTGCACGACATCTTCAACCAGCGAGTGAACTTCGACAATACAGACGTCACCCTCATCACGATTCTCAAGCCAGATGTCCTCGACAGAAATACCGGCACCGAAGCGGTCGACCAGCAAGTCGTAGACTTCCTGAGGAAGCTCGCTCAGCACGGTTGATGCGTCCATGTTGGTGGCCATCCCTAGATCACCCTCGCGTTCCTCAGGAAGGTCTCGACCTGGGTCTTCACATCTGTGACCATCGCTTGGATGGCCTTCATGTCGTCCTCCGGAGTCACGACCGAAAACCTCGTGGAGGAGCCGCCATCGTCGAACGGATCGTAATCAGCAGAGTGCCGGCGGTCTAACAGAGCCGCGATGGCTCGAGAGCATCTCGTCCACGCGGCATCAGTCCTTGCCAGCTTCTTGATCCGCTCGACGACATCCTGATGGCCCTTGAAGTCGTGCCGCGACTTGCTGATGAGGACGGCGCGACACGCATGGTGGCAGAAGTAATAGCTCCGGCTGATCGAAGTGCGAAGGTCTGTTTCAGTGGAGGTGACCGTGGGGCCGGGGCATGCCGAGAGGAGGTTCTGGGCGAGCGTGTAGCGTTCGCGAGCCAGTCCCTTCACCAGTTCGTCGAGAAACCCGACGCGCAGCTCGGAGTCGGCCTCGAGAGTCTCCAATAGCGAGACCACAGCGGGTGTGAGATCTCGAAACGCGCGGAGAGTGGACTTCTTCATGGGCACCGACAGCTCGATTCAAGACCACATCATGCCACGGGTCGGTCATCCATGCAACGGGCAGGTCGTGGGGCAAGCCTACCTGCACACCCGCCAGCCGAAGCGCGCGGACCCATCTCGACCGCGACGGTGGTACACTCAGCTCCGTCAGCGAGCAAGGGTCACAATGGGCGACATCGAATCCACGAAGCTCTTGCTGAGCGACGTGGCCAGCACGGGCCTTCTGACTGCCTTCTCCCACGCCATCGAGAGCCGGTCGAGCCAGCCCCTGCTCAGGGATCCCGGAGCCGAAGCCATCGCCGATGGGCTGACACCCCTCCTCGCCAGCTCGCCGACCAGGTTACTCCGGCACCTGGCCTGCGACGGCGTGCGTGGTGACATCCAGCGCGAGGAGATCCGCAGCGTCGCCGGTACCCACGGCCGCTCGCTCCCGTCTGCTCAATGGAGAATGCCTGGGTTCACCAGGCCAGACAACCGGCGACGAGCCGGAGGCGCGCGCCCTGCGGCGTCGAACACAGCTCCTCGGCGTCGGTGGCCAGGTCGTGGGCCAGCTGGAAGTCGCCTGCCCGGAGCGCCTCCCGGGCGCTCTGGCGGAGGCGGTGCGCCCGCAGTGCAAGCACCATCAGCGGCGTGAGCTCGGCGCCGCAGCGGGAGCAGGCGGTGGTGCCTCGGAACCGGGCGCGGCACACCGGGCAGGACAGCGGTCCATCGGTCGACATCACTTGCCCTCGACGAAGAAGAGGAGTTCCTCCAGGTCGTGCTTCGCCGCGCCGAGGCGATCGACGTCACGGTGGGCGATCGCGGTCTCGATCTCCTCGTGGAGGCCGATCGCCTCCTCCTTGTCCTCGTCGTGCAGCGTGCCCAGCAGGTTCCGGGAGCGCTCCATCAGCGCCCGGGAGCTCTGGACGAGGCGGTCCCAGGAAGCGTCTTCCGGTGCATCTTCCGCCGCCCGAGGCGTGACGAGACTGCCGGACTCGCCGCCAGCGGTCTCGGCCTGTTCCCCGGCCTCCTCCAGCCCTTCATCCTCGTCCTCGTCCTCGTCCTCGTCGTCCGATCCACCATCGACAGACTCGGCGAACGGCTCGCCGCCGGACTCGTCGCGACGACCGTAGAGCTCGGCGAGACGGACCCGGGCCGCCTCGATCTCGGCCTCGCTCTTCTGCGTGAGCGCGTTGGCGATCGTGATGTGCTTCGACAGACCGGTGCTCTTCTCGATAGCGGTCACGTGGAGGATGCCGTCGACATCCAGCGTCATGCGGCACAGCACCTCGTTCATCGTGTCCGTCGCCGTGAGACCCTCGACCCTGAAGTCGCCCACCAGGATGTTCTTCAACGCGTCCGGATCGTCGCCCTGGTAGATCCGGACGTCGACCTCGGTCTGCCGCGGATGGCCCGTGCAGTAGCGATCGGTTCGCGTCACCGGGAGCGGCGTGTTGCGCCGGATGATCGGATGGTAGCAGTGTGGATACGGGAACCCGTCCTTCTCCGCCATGTACGAGGGCCCGAACGAGTAGGGGGACACGTCCACCAGCACCCGCTCGATCTCCCGCCCGGCGAGCCTGGAGGCGAGCACCCCCGCTCCCAGCGCCACGCACAGGTCCGGATGCACGTCTTGACGCGGGGCGACCCTGCATCGCTGCCCTCCGCCCGCTTCCCCGCGTCGGCCAGCGCCCTCGACACGCTGTCCAGCGTCGACTCGACGAGCGGCCGGATCATCTCCTCGTAGTCGGCTCTCGCGACCTCCACGTCCAGGTGCAACGGGCGACCGTCCACCACCACCAGCGACTCCTCGCGCACCTTGACGTACTGCTCCGAGGAGAGCCGCCTCTTCGCCTCCTCGGCGGCCCACCAGAGTCTGGAGTACGCCACGCGATGGCCCTCCCGGAGGTCCACTCCGTGGGTGGTCTTGAACTGCATCAGCAGGCGGTCCATCAGCAACTGATCGAAGTCGTCGCCTCCGAGGTGGTTGTTGCCGTGACTGGCCAGCACCTCCGTGACGTCCCCCTCGAGCGTCACGATCGAGACGTCGAACGTGCCGCCTCCGAGATCGTAGACCAGCACGGTCTGTCGTCCGGCATGATCGGTCCCGTAGGCGAGGCTCGCGGCCGTGGGCTCGTTGAGGATCCGGACCACCTCGAGCCCCGCCAGCACCCCGGCCTCCCGGGTGGCGTTGCGCTGGGCGTCGGAGAAGTAGGCCGGAACCGTGATCACGGCCTTCTGGATGGGACACTGGAGCTGCCGGCGCGCCCACTCGACGAGCTCCCTGAGGATGAGCGAGGAGACCTCTTGCGGGGAGAGAGTCCTGTCGCCCAGAGCGACCTTCTCGTCGGTGCCCATCTTGCGCTTGATGCTTCGCACGGTGCGGTCCGGGTAGACCAGCATCTGATGCCGGGCGGGCTCGCCCACCAGCAACTCGCCCTGCGGCGACAACCCGACACAGGACGGGAGGATCTTGCGGTCCGCCGGCCCCAGCACCCGGACCCGATCGCCGACGAAGGCGGCGATCTCGGAGTTGGTGGTGCCCAGGTCGATCCCGACGATGCACTCGCTGGCGTCACTCATGGTCATCACCCTTCGGCCGGCCTGCCGGCCACTCGCGTCACCTTGACCTGCGCCGGTCGCAACACCTCGTCGTTCCATCTGTAGCCGGCCCGATGGACGGCGATCACGGTCCCTTCCGGCAGATCGCGGGACTCCTCCACCTCCACCGCGTTCATCGCGCGCGGATCGAACCGCTGGCCACGACAGGCCACCTCGCGCACGCCGAGCCCGGTCAACGTGTCGTCGAGGCGATCGAGCGTCAGCCGGTACCCGTCGGACTGGGCCCGGACCGCGTCGATCAGGCTCTGCCGGGCCGCGGGCGGACCGGAGATCAGCCGCGCCCACCATCGCTCTTCGGGAAGACGTTCCACCTCGGCCAGCTGGGCCCGGGCGGACTCGAGCCCCCTGGCCAGACGATCGCGCAGATCGACCATCGCCTCCAGGAGCTCCCGCTGGGCCTTCCGGCGCGCCTCCTGCACCGCCTCCCGGGTCTGGGCCTCGCGGCTCTCCCTGGCCTCCCGGGCGATGCGCCCGGCCTCCGCGATCGCCTCGGCGTTGACGCTCCGGGACTCCGACACCAGGGCGCCCAGATCCGGCAGCCTGGCGACCGCCCCGCTCAGCTCCTTGAACGATCGGCCCTGCAGCTTGATCTCCTGGGAGAGCGCCGTCAGCGAGGCGAACAGCGCGTAGAGGTCAGGGGCGGCCTCCCCGGGATCGTCCTCCCCGCGATCCTCCCTGTCGAGGCGATCGACGATCTCCTGGGCGATCCCGGACGGTGGCTCCTCCGGATCGAACGCCTCGTCCAGCCACTCGCCGAACCGGCGCATCAGCCGTTCGCGAAGCTCGGGGGAGAGGGCCGTCTCGGTTCCGGGTTCCGACCGGACCGTCCTCGCGGGGTCGACAGGATCGTCCGGGTCGTCCAGGTCGTCCGGGTCGTCCAGGTCGTCCGGGTCGTCCAGGTCGTCCGGGTCTTCCGGGTCCATGCTAGTGCTCCTCCATCGCGTCGAGCCAGGGCTGGGGTCCCACGTGGCGTCGCTCCTCCGGGAGGCTTTCGATCAGCGACGTCAAGGGCGCCAGGGGATCGACGGCCGACAGCATCGCCCGGGCCCTGTGGCGAGGGTCGCTCAGCACCTGGTAGGCGTCGCGGATCCGCTCGAACTCCTCGGGAGAGCGGTCGGGCGGGTGCTGCTTGACCCTGGCCAGGTACGCGGCCCTGATCTCCTCGGGCGTGGCCTGGACCGACACGCCGAGCACCTGGTACGGATCGACGCACTCGCCTTCCGGACAGGGTCCCGAGGTCGTGCTGGCCATACTCCCTCCTGACGGTCGCCTCTACCTGCTCGAGCTCCGGCCGCCGCGTCTCCGGCCGCCGGTCCGTGGCGCGTTCCTGCCCTGCCGTTCGACATATCGCCGGATGGTCTCGCTGATCCGCGCGTACAGGTCCGGCGCCTTCCTGGCGATCACCTCCGGCTCCCCGGAGCCGCAGCGCGCCATCGCCTCCATCATGAGCGGGATGACCGCCTGGATCTCCAGCAGGTCGACCTGGACGCCGTCGTCCCAGGGGAATCGAAAGTCCACCGGCAGCTCCACAACGTCGTCCGGGTCGTCGTCGTCGTCCTCGTCGTCGAGATCGTCCTCGTCCGGGTCTTCGTCGTCGTCCGCGAACAACCTGCCCTGGACCGAACCACGGTCCGCGGTCTGGCGGCATCGGGGACAGTTGCAGCGGTGCTTGACCCTGGAGCGGGCGCCTCTCCGGCCGCTCGCCTCGGAGTCAACCGTCGACCCCAGCTCGAGGTTCACGACCTGATCCAGGTCTTCCTGGCTCATCGCCAGATCCGACTCGTCGATCCGGAGACCGAAGGACGACCGGCCGGCTCTGGATCCGCCCTGGCCCTGCAGCTCCTCGATCGCCTCCTGGACCAGCGGCATGTCCCTGTACCTGCGGGCGAACGCCGCCGCGGCGACCAGGCAGCCGTAGCGGCGAGTGAACTCCCGGGGGTCCAGGCTTCTCGCCCTGAGCAGCAGGAACCGGCCCAGGGTCTGTCCACCCAGGGCGAGACCGGCTCCGGACGCGGCACAGGCGAGCTCGCGGTGGCGCGATTCCAGCGCTGCATCGGCGAGCGTTCGCAGCCGCAGAGCGTCGAGCTTCGGGTGGCGCTCCTCGCACGCGGCCACCAGCCTCGCCACCCACTCGACCGGGATGAGGGCGTCCACACCCAGATCCCTCACGACCGCGCATCCCCGCGCCACCGCCAGCGGAAGATCGTCGACCTCGAGCCCCATCGACTCACCGGCTCCACGGGGCAGCGACAGCCTCTCCATGACGCAGGCCTTCTCGAGGCTCTGCATGACCACGATCGCGGGCAACTCCCCACCGACGAGACCGATCAGCTCCGTGCCGCATCGATCGGCGGCGTCCGGGTCGCCTCTCTGGAGAGCGGCCAGGCGTCGACACGCGGTCCAGAACGCGGGTCGATCGCCCTCTCGCGCCTGAGGCAGCGCCTCGATCCCTGCCAGGTCTTTCTCGAGGAGGTGGGGTTTCCTGTTCTTCAGGTGGCGCAGGGCCGAGGCCACGAGCAGCCGCAGCCTGGCCCGACGGACGTCGGGGCTCAGGCTGTCGATCGACTCGGCGCGCTCCAGGAACCTCAGCGCCTTGTTCAGCGCCCCTCGCTGCTCGGCCGACTCCATCAGCAGAAGAAGCGGTCTGCTGTCCTCCGGCCGGGCCTCGTGCCACGCCCGGGCGACCTCGTCGACCGCCTTGGACCCGGAGTCGCGGAGCCGTTCCCACTGGAGCCACTGGGAGAACACCGCGGGATCGGGGTCCAGGGCGCACGCCCGCTCGTAGAGCTCCTCGGGGCAGAGATAATAGGGAACGGTGCCGGGCTTCGGTCCGGTCGATCCGACCTTCCGGACCGCCTCGGGCTGGCCGTCGTACACAGCCATCACGTTCGGAGGTTCTCGCACGATCAGCGTCTGGATCTCGTCGACCTGCTCCGGAGGGAACCGCCTGAGCTGCTTGGCCATGCGGAGATAGAGCTCGACGACGAGATCGCTCTTCTCCGGGAACCACCCCTCGTGGATGCCGTGTCTTCGAAACTCCTCCCAGGCCAGCAAGGCCGAGCCGATGAGGTTGTGACGCTCTCGATAGCACGCCGCCAGGCGCCAGTAGTACGCGTTCTTGATCGCGGGGCCGCCCCGGACGTCGTCGAGCCTGCGGTTGTCGACGTCCGCAGCCGTCGCCAGCACCGTGACGTGCTGCTTGAGCCTGGCCTCGAGCTCCGGGCGGATTCTCCGGCACTGATCGACCGTCGCCTCGAGCTCCCTGAGGATGTTGCGCGAGCGCCGCGTGGACAACGCCTGGTCGAGCCTGTCCAGCGCATCCCGGAGAGACTGGTTCCCCCGGGCGACGCGGGTGACGAGGGAGACGGACCGCGGCTTCA